>JAUXRW010000082.1 GCA_030681555.1 Acidimicrobiales bacterium | reverse complement strand
GCAGGCCTCCTCGTTCGCCGACCCGCCCATCAAACTACACGCGAGTAACTTAGGCGGGGATGCACTAGGCGCACCGCGAGCTCCAGCCACTCCGAGAGCGCGTCGTGCACGGCCGGGTCGGACGCCGCGTGCTCGGCCCCGCTGGGGAGGGTGAGGACGACGTCGTCGCCCTCGGTCCGGGCGCTCGCCATCAGGAGGTCGGCCCAGCGCTTCGCCGACAGCACCTTCCCGGCCGCCGGGTCGACCACGGCCAGCATCCGGTCGCCGTCGGCGCCTCCCGGCCCGACGGCGAGGCGCTTCACCCGCTCGCCCTGCATGGACTTCACCGGGTACCGCCAGAGCTCCGCGACCGTCCCCACCGTCTGCATGCGGCGATCGTACGACGCACTCCCGTCGCCCGCCTCGGTGGGGTTGTAGCGTCACGCTCCGTGGCGGACGAGATGCACTGCGGGATCCATCGGCGGACGTTCCTCCGGGCGGGGGCGGTGGGGGCCGGGGTGGTGGCCCTCGGGTTGACGGCGCCGGATGCCTGGGCGGCGCCCGTATCGGCCACCGAGCGGCGGTTCTCCGACATCGACGGCACCCCACTGCACTACTGGCGGTGGAACGACGGCACCGTGGGCCGCCGCACCGAGCACCGCCGCTTCTCCTGCAGCGCCGACTTCCACGACCGGCTCGTCGTGTGGATCCGCGACCTGCGCGAGCTCGCATCGCGGTTCGGTGGCTTCCGGGGGATGGATCGGATCGTCACGGCCGGCCTTTTCGTGGACAAGCCCGGCCAGCACGGGCTCGGCCAGGCCTTCGACCTCGACCAGGTCCGGTGGGCCAACGGCGCCATCACCCCGTACGCCCGCGAGCACTCCTCGGGCGACCGCCTGGTGGTGCGCCGCTACCTCGCCCTCGACGCCGTCTGCCGACGGCACTTCCGCTACGTCCTCGACGGCCGCTACAACGCCGCCCACGCCGATCACCTGCACATGGACTTCGGGGGCGGCGCGATCCGCTGCGACCGCAGCAGCCGGTCGGACACCGTCTTCGTCCAACAGGTGCTCAACGCGCACCAGGGTGCGGGGCTCGCGATCAACGGCAGCTGGGACCGCCCCACCCAGGACGCCTTCGACGAGAGCCGGCGACGGCTCGGCGTCGGTGGGGACCCGTTCACCAGCACGGCCGACTGGCGCTACTGGCTCCTACGCGCCGCCAGCTGCGGGTTCGCCGGCACCGATTTCGTGGCGCCCCCGCCGCCCATCGCCGACCCGCTACGCGACTTCGTCGACGAGGTCGTCCGCGAGACGCAAAACGGGCTGGCCGAGCTGCTCGGCCTCCTCCAGTAGCCCCGGGTCTCCGAGCAGCCCAACGCCCCGTTCTCTCGTAGGGCCGGGTTCTTGCGCTCCGACGCGCTGCCAGACAGCGTCTGACAGCGCAAGAACGCGGGGGTGGGGCGGGGGTTGACCGGTGCGGGCGGGTGGGTAGCGTCGACCGCTGTGCTCGTCGCCAGGGATCTCGTCCGGCACCACGGGGCCCAGGTCGTGCTGCAGAGCGTCTCCGTGTCGGTCACGCCCGGCACCCGCCTCGGCGTGGTCGGCCCGAACGGGATCGGCAAGTCGACGCTCCTTCGGATCCTGGCCGGCCTCGAGCAGCCCGACGACGGCGTCGTCGAGCGCTCACCCGCCACCACGACGGTGGGCTGGCTGCCGCAGGAACCTGACGCAAACGCCGGTGAGCGCCTCGGCCACTACCTGGCGCGCCGCACCGGCGTGGCCGAGGCGTCCGCGGCCCTCGACCGCGCGGCAGCGGCGCTGAGCGGGGAGGCGCACGCGATCCAGGCCCACGCCGACGCCCTCGATGTGTTTCTCGCCCTCGGTGGCGACGACCTCGAGGGCCGCACCGGTGCCGTGCTCGCGCAGGTCGGGCTGCCGGCCGACCGGGTCACCGTCGCGGTGGGGCACCTGTCCGGGGGCCAGGCCGCCCGAGCGGCGCTCGCCGCGATCCTGCTGTCCCGGCACGACGTGCTCCTCCTGGACGAGCCCACCAACGACCTCGACTTCGCGGGGCTCGATCTGCTCGAGGCGTTCGTCGCGACGACGCCCTCTGCGGTCGTCACCGTCTCGCACGACCGTGCCTTCCTGGACCGGGTGGCCACCCGCATCCTGGAGCTCCGCGAGCCCGGCCACGACGCGGTCGAGCACGCCGGCGGCTGGACCGCCTTCGTCGCCTCCCGCGAGCTGGCGCGCCGCCAGCAGGCCGAGGGGTACGACAAGTTCACGGCGCAGCGCGACCGGCTCCAGCAGCGCCAGCAGACCCAGCGTGAGTGGGCGGTCCAAGGGGTGAGGAACGCCAAGCGCAAGAAGACCGACAACGACAAGTTCATCCCGCACCTCAAGTCGCAGCGCTCGGAGAAGATGGCCTCGAAGGTGAAGGCGACGGAGAAGGCCATCGAGCGCCTCGACGTCGTCGAGAAGCCGTGGGAGCCCTGGCAGCTGCAGCTCGAACTCAAGGCTGCGGGCCGCTCCGGGGACGTCGTGGGGCGGCTCGACGGTGCTGTGGTGGAGCTCGGAGCGTTCCGTCTCGGTCCGGTCGACCTCGCAGTGGCGTGGCAGGACCGCCTCGCCATCCTGGGGCCGAACGGCTCCGGGAAGACCACCCTGCTGCGGGCCTTCCTCGGCGAGGTTCCACTGGCCGGCGGATCGCGGTGGGTCGGCCCCGGTGTGACGGTCGGCCTCCTCGACCAGCGTCGGGCTCGCTACGAGCCGGGCGAGCCGCTGTTGCCGTCGTTCATGGCCGTCACGGGTTTTGAGCGGTCCGAGGCTCGATCGCTGCTGGCCAAGTTCGGCCTCGGCGCCGACCACGTCGACCGTCCGTGGCACCGCATGTCCCCCGGGGAGCGGACCCGGGCGCAGCTGGCCGAGCTCATGGCCACGGGCGTCAACTGCCTCGTCCTCGACGAGCCGACCAACCACCTCGACCTCGAGGCCATCGAGCAGCTCGAGGCCGCCCTCGAGGGCTTCGACGGCACCGTGCTGCTCGTCACCCACGACCGGGCCTTCCTCGAAGCGGTGCACGTCACGCGCACGCTCGACCTGGCGGACGTCGCGACGTCAGCCCGCTGAGCGGCGGTCCCAGGCCCAGCCGATCGCCAGCAGCACCAGAGCGAGCGCAACGGCTGGCGCGTTGCCCACGCGGGTGTAGATCGTCAGCCCCTCCCGCAGGTCGACGGTGCGCTGGATCACGCGGCGCTCGCCCACGCTCGAGCGCTCCACGACGCGACCCCGATCGTCGACCACTGCGGTGAACCCCGTCGGCGCGACCTGCATCACCCAGCGGCCGTTCTCGATCGCCCGCAGGCGCGAGGATGCCACCTGCTGGCTCTGGACGATCGTGCCCGTGAACGACGCGCCGTTGGTGGGGTTCAGCACGAGCCGGGCGCCGTCCTCCACCCCCTCCCGCGTGCGGTCCGCGAAGAACACCTCCCAGGAGATCGACACCGACACCCGGCCCACCGCACCCGGCACGTCCAGCCGGGCCGGGCGCTCGCCGATTCGGGCGTCACGGTCCGGCAGCGCCTCGTCGGCGACGAGCTCGAGCAGGGAGCGGAAGGGGACGTACTCGCCGAACGGCACCCGGTGCACCTTGTCGTAGCGGTCGATGGCCTCGCCGTCGGGCGAAACCAGGACGGAGCCGTTGACGAAGGACTCGGTGTCGGCACCCTCCACGGTGCCCACCACCATCGGGGCGTCGAGGCCGCGAGCGAGCCGTCCGACCACCTCCGCCCAGGGGTGATCGACGAACGCCCCCTCCGTGTCGATGACGTCCTCCGGCCACACGACGAGGTCGACCGGCTCCCTCACCCCGGCCGTGGCATCGACGTGCCGCTCGAACGGCACGACCACACCCGTCTCCTCCTTCCGGGCGCCCTGCTGGCCGCCCCCCTGGACGAGGGCCACCTCGGCGTCGCCGACCGGGTGGCCGTCGGGCGCCACCGCAGCACCGCTGACCAGGAGCAGGGCGACGGCGGCGAGCGCTATTGCGGAACGCGCGCGGCCGCGGACGGCGGCGGCCAGCGCCTGCCCCACCAGCACCGTCACGGTGACAACGAGCAGCGAGCCGCCGACCCGAGCCACCGGCGCCAGCGGGCCGGCGACCTGGCCGACGGCGAGGTTGGACAGGGGGACGCCGCCGAACGGCCACGTCCAGCGCAACAGCTCCGCCAACGTCCAGGCCCCCACCAGCGCCGGCCAGCGGCCCGGGCCGGGCGGAGCGGCTGTGGCGGCGCCGCCCAGAATCGCCGCGTACAGGACGCACGCGATGAGGTACCCGGGCAGGGTGAGGGCCTGCATCCAGACGAGCGACGGGACGTACAGCGCCAGGCCGACGGCGGCGCCCCGCACGAACCGCGCCCGCCAGGGTCGGTCGGCCAGCAGCCAATCGAGGCCGATCAGACCGACGAAGGCCAGCGGCCAGAACCCGAACGGCGGCAGCGACGCGCACAGCGCCACCCCCGTGCTGACGCACGCCAGGCCGGTGCGCAGGCGGTCGGCTCGGGACATCACCGGACGATGATGGCCGCTGGCTTGGTCGCGGTCCGACCAGGGCACCGCCCCGCTCCGAACTCGTCGTGGTTCTCCACGGTCCCACCGTGGAGAACCACG
>JAUXRW010000019.1 GCA_030681555.1 Acidimicrobiales bacterium | reverse complement strand
CGCAGCGCCTCCATGGCACGAGGTAACGGGCGCGCGAGCGAGTCGATGATCTCGGCTCTCGTCTTCGGTGCTCGGCGCCGGCGGCTCGCCATCGCGTCGACCGAGGCCAGTACTTCGTGGGGGTGGAGGTCGACCTGGGCGAGCACGAAGGTGTCAGTGTCGACCGCCTCGACGCCGAAGGGCTCCAAGTCGACGGCGGGGAAGTCACGCAGGTTTTCCGTGACGATCGTGGGGGCGCCCGCGTGGACGGCGAGAGCAAGGACGTGACGGTCCTTGTCGTTAATCGGCATCGCCTCGACGAGACTCTGCGGGACCTCGACGAGCGCGGCGGGCAGCGCTCGGTTGAGGTGGCCGATCCGGCGATCGATGGCACCGAGGTCGAGGTCAGGTCGTGCGGCGAGATTTCGCCTGACCTCGTCGAGGATCTGGGGTGACCAGTGTGGCCGGAAGACGCGCCGGGTGGCGAGCGTTGCCAGGAGGTCGGTGACCTCGATGCCGTAGAGGACGTTGGCGTCGAGCACGACGATGTAGCCGGCCATGACCGGCTACTGCTCGTACAGGCCCAGATCCTCGGCCTCAGCAGTGAGCGCGTCGAGCGCATCGGACGCGTCGGCGTCCAGGCGGTCCCGATAGGCGAGCACGTCGGCGAGCTTGAGTCGCCGGTGGGTACCGACCATGTGGAAGGCGAGCTTCCCGGCATCGAGCTGCTTGATCAGGTACGGGCGGCTCACGTTGAGCAGCTCGGCGGCCTCGACGGTCGTCAACTCGGCGTGCATCGGGATCACCGTCACGCCGTTGCCTGCCTTGAGGTTCTCTACGATCGAAACGAGGAGACCGTGGATGCCTTCGGGCAGTTCGAGAGCGGTCCCGTCGGGCCCGACCAGCCGAGCACTAGGGCCATGCGCCGACGCGGGCTCGAGAATGCGGTCGAACCCTCGGAGATCCTCGGGTCGAAGGGTGCCGGGCCTCACCTCGAGCACATCAGTCATGCCGATACCCTACCAGCAAGTGCAATAAGTGCAACGGGGATTGTCAGCGGATCTCAGTCCTGATCGATCCCGAGGAGATCCTCGAGCCGGTCGACGGACATGGCGAACCCTCCCTCTGGCGGGGTCATGGCTCGCATCTCGCGCAGCAGGCTGAAGAGATCCTCGCGGCGAGTCGGATCGTCGAGTGCCTGGCGTGGTGTCAGGCCACCCAACGCCGGGATCGACTCATCGACCCACCGCTGCTCATAGCCAGCCAGATGCTTCTCCACGGCGGCCCGGACGTCATCTGGCATCTCGCTCAGGTCGAGCGGGCCACCGTCGTCCTCCGCCTCGCCGAAGTCGAAGTCGTCACCGTTCTCGTCATCGATGATGTCGGCGTCGATCAGGTCCAGGATGGTGTCGAGGAGTCGTTCTTGGCGTTCTTCGGAGTTGGACTCGACGGTCAGCTCATCGCCGTCGAAACGGATCACTCCGCGGATGACCCCTTCGTCGCCCTCGATGGCGGTCGTCTCGTGCCACACCCACGCGCCCGCATCACGCTGGTAGGCCGTGTCGAGCGCCTCGACGACGACATCGGGGTCGTCGACCACGCCGAGCCTGGTGCGCCGTAGGACGATGTCCTCGCCTTCCCGGTTGAGCAGCAACGGCATCCGAAACAGCGAGCCGAACCACGAAGCGAGCGTGTCGGCGTCCAGCCAGCCATCGAGCATCTCCAGGACGCGCCCGCGCTCGCGAAGCGGAACGACCAGCGGAACACCGAAGAGCACCGGCGCGTCGTCAACGCGTGCCGTTCGGGCAAGGAGCAGCTCGCCAGACGAACGGCCCTGGCTACCGCTGCGCTCGATCACCTCGATCACCTCGCCCGTGCTGGTATCACGAAGCTCGACGCCGACGCCCTCGTCCACTCGGAGGATCTCCCAGAGGCGGCGGGGCTCGGCGAGCACCCGCTGCAGGAGCTCGATCTCGTCGGCGGGGAGCAGCGGCGCCCGCTCGTCTACGTACTCCTCGCCGAGTCCGCCCTCGTGAACGGCCACATCGACGAGGAACGGATCGTCCAGGAATCGACGGATGGCCGTCGGCAGGTCGGGATCGTCGGCTCCAGCGGCGGAGATCGCCAGCCCGAAGAGCGAGAACTGGTGCTCGGGACTGGTAGCGAAGTGCACCATCCGCTGCAGGACGAGCGGCACCCGGTCCCCGAGCGACAGCGGACCGCCGGCGGCGCAGCACTTCTTGAACTTCTTGCCCGAGCCGCACGGGCAGGGGTCGTTGCGACCGGCCTTGGGACGGAGTGCGCTCTGCCGAGCCCGCTCGCCGGCGATCCACTCGGCCATGCCGGGTTCGACATCGTCATGGAGCGACAGAGAGTGGGCGCGGGCCAGGTCGCCACGATCGAGCTTGAGCGTGGCCAGTTCGCCGGCCGCGACCCCAAGATCGGGGTCGAGCGCGACTGCGGTCTCGAATGCCCGTTCGGCGGCGACGACATCATCGCGCCAGCGTTCGGCGAGTCCGGTCAGGGCGTGGGCCGCTGCCGCGTGCCGTCCGCCAGTGCCGGTGACGAGATCGGCGAACTTGACCACCGCGGCGGGGTTCGAGGAATGCGACTCCGCGAAGGCGGAGGCCACGGCCGAATGGCCGAGGTCCGCAGCCACGGCACGCGTGTCGATGTCCTCGCCGACGATGAAGCGGCCCCATGCGGCTTCCACCCGATCGAGAGACGCGTTGCAGCAGCGTCCGAGCCCGTGCCGGCGGCGGATCGACTGGTCGTGGTTCGTGAATCGCTCCCTGTGGGTGCGCCACTCCTCGGCCGCCCAGCCCCACTCCACGCCTCGACGCTCGAGCCCGGCGGCTTCCATCAGCTCACCAACGGGTGGCACCGGCGCACGGAACAGGCTGGCGTCCCGGGCCATGGCCTCCATCAGGACCGGCACCTCCTCCTCACCCTGCCCGCCGCCGATCCACCGGACGGCCGCCTCGCCGAGCGCGGCGATCTCGGCCGCGCCATCCGCCACCCCCTCGACCGTCCTCACCGAGAGGCATCCATCGACGCGCGAGAACGCCGCGAGGTCGCCGGGCGCAACCGCGTCGAGCCACCCCTGGGGGCCACGGAGGACCGACGGGGTGGACAGATCGCCGTAGTCGACCCGGACCCGGCCACCACTCCCGAGTTCGAGCCCCTCGCGAGCGTCCCAGTCGAGCACCGTCAGATCGGGAGCGAACACCACCGCCTCATCGTCGAGCTCCGCCTGAGTGATCCGGTGCGTGAACGTCATGCCGGTGTCGACGTAGGTCGAGGTGAGCACGACCAGGTCGTCACCGGTGACCCAGGTCTCGTCGGTGGCGCTGATCAGGTCGTCGATGATGTGCTCTGCCTCGAACAGGTCGTCGGCAGCCACAAGACCCGTCTTCAACGCGTCCTCGGCCAGGCTCTCGATCGTCCGGGGCCGCTGGGCCAACCAACCGTCTACGACCCGCTTCAGCTCATCGTCCTGCACGTGGCGAGCGTAGCGACGCAGTCCAGGTGCTTGACCGCCCTGCAGCTACAGCTCCGGCACCTCAAAACCTCCCCGCTCTCGCGGAAGGCCAATCCCGGAGTTTGATATCATCTTTGATGTCATGAGGATGATGGAGCCGCAGGTGGCGCGATGGACGGACCACTTGTGAGCGCCATGAGGTCCAGCGGGCACGCCGGACCGCGAACCGATGCATCACCGAGGGACTGACCGTCGAGGAGGACGGCTGATGCCCCGGACCACGATCGACGAACTGAAGAACCGTCGTCTGGGCGCCATGACCCCAGGGCAGCGAGCCGCGTTCGATCAGACCCATGACACAACCCGACTCGCGCTCGAGGTCGGCGAGAAGGTCCGCAACGCCCGCGAAGCCGCCGGCTTGAGCCAACGTGATCTCGCCGCCCGGATGGGTACCAGCCAAGCCGCCGTCGCACGGCTCGAGGCCGGCGGAGTCGGCGCCACCCTCACCACCCTGCAGAAGGTCGCTGCAGCACTCGACCTCAAGATCACCGTCGACCTGTCGGCGGCTAGCTGAGCGCTTCCACGCGCACCGACCTGACCTGGCGCCGGTTGGCGGGTCATCGGCGGCTGCACACACGCGATCCATCGCCACCGCTCGGGCGACGACCGTCGACGAGGGGGTGGGCTTCGCCGGTAAGCGCGGCCACCGCGGCGGCGACTTCGGTGAGGCTGGCGTGGAGGTAGCGGCCGGTGAGAGCGGCAGAGAACCTGGGGCGCTTCAGAGTCAGGGAGGCGGTTGTCGTAGGCGGAATCATATCCCACCCGTCAACGACCAACTTGTCACTGCCAAATGTTCTACTGTACGGTAAGTCAGTGCGACCGGATCTCGTGCGCCATCGCGTTGTCTCCCCCTGCAAGGCGATCCATGAGTTCGATTCGGTCAGGTGCCCGCTGCCAGACGGTTCGTCTGGCAGCGGGCACCATTCGCTCACCGCACGGCGAACCATCGGTCGAGTCCTCCTCGGCGTTCGTCGGAAGGGAGGCGCTACGGCCGTCGGCGCCGGACGCGAGTCGGGCTGCGCCGTCCAAGCAGCCAGCGTCGGCTATGGCACCTGCCGGAGGACCGAGCGCCAGCCAGCCGACATCGATCAGGCTCAATGCAACGGTGACCTAGATCAACCCGACCCCAACCGACCGCAGACCAACAAGCAGGCTCGCGGTACCGCACGGACCGTGCGAGCGCAACCGGGGACATCTCTACGGCGAGTGGCACCGGGCAAGACCGAAGCTTTCGCGAGTGGCCGTTGTCAGAATCGATCGCTCATCATTCGGCACCGGAGGGCAAGTGAAGCTCAGCTTTGATCTGATGACAGGCAGTCTTCGGTTGCAGCGCATGCAAGAACTCGCCCGTGACGCGAAGGCCGCTGGCTTCTCGGGGCTTGTCATGACTGAAGTCGGCCGCACCGCCTATCTGGGTTGCGCAGCCGCCGCTCTGGCCGCCGATCTTGACATTCTGACCGGCGTGGCCGTCGCCTTTCCTAGGAGCCCGATGATCACTGCGCAACTGGCATGGGAGCTGGCCGATGCCAGCAACGGCCGATTTCGACTCGGAATCGGCACCCAGGTACGGGCCCACATCGAGCGCCGCTACGGTGCTGAGTTCGACAGCCCGGGCCCTCGGCTACGGGAGTACGTACTCGCCGTTCGAGCAGTGTTCGCTGCCTTTCGGGGCGACGTCCCACTCACCCACGAAGGCAAGTTCTGGGATTTGTCGCTACTCCCCGCGAGCTGGTCGCCCGGGCCCATTGCCGCACCCGATCCGCCGATCGACATCGCCGCTGTAAACCCGTGGATGCTCCGCATGGCTGGCGAAGTCGCAGACGGCGTGCACGTGCACCCACTCAACACTCCGGCGTACTTGCGTGACACCGTGATGCCGAACATCGTCGCGGGAGCGATCGCGGCCGGGCGAGAGCCAGCGGACCTCCAGGTCATCGTCCCGACCTTTGCCGCCCCTGGCGCCACGAGCGACGAGGTACACATGTGGCGCGAGATGGCCCGAACGCAGGTGGCGTTCTATGGATCAACCCCCAACTACGCCTTCATCTTCGAGCAGGTTGGCCGGGAAGACATCACACCGCGTCTCCGCGAGCGTCAGAAAGCCGGAGATCTGACGGGAATGGCGGCCGTGATCGACGACGATCTACTCGACCACTTCTGTGTCAGCGGCGAGTGGACCGAAGTGGCCGAAGAACTGATCCAGCGCTATCAAGGGACAGCCACCCGCGTCGTCAGCTACTTTGCCGGACTGGCGTGGACACGCGACAGGAAGGCCTTGGGGCCCTGGGGCGAACTCGCCAAGACACTTCGCCAAGCATCGTCGACTGTACCGTCACCCTAACGCTCGACCTCTGCGTCAGTCCGCCGCGCACGCCAAATCCGCACTCCTAGTGTCCTGTCAGGTTGAAGCACTGAGGTGGGACTGTCCGACGGAGCGTGTAACCGGGCGTGATCTGAGCGTCCGCGACTGAGGGTCGCGGGCCGGAGAGGATCACGACTGATGACTTCCACTTCTACAGCAACTTCTGCGACAGCGACCGAGCGCGAGGCGGGCACCGATTCGTCGGGCCCGCGTAGCGTTGCGTTCGTGGGTGACGAGCCGGCGATGCGGGACTGGGCGACCGAGCTCGTTGACCGGGCCCGCGCCGAGGGTGTCGAGCTGACCGGCGACAGAGGACGGGCTGTTGACGGCCTGGTCCGTCAGGTCCTCCAGACCGGTCTCGAGGTCGAGATGACCGACCATGTCGGCTACGAGCCCCATGCCATCGAGGGCCGAGGGTCGGGCAACAGCCGCAACGACACCTACGCCAAGACGGTCACGACCGAGATCGGCAAGGTGCAGCTGCAGGTCCCTCGGGACCGCAATGGCACCTTCGACCCGGTCACGGTCTGCAAGGGCCAACGCCGTCTCGATGGCCTGACCGGGAATGTCATCTCGCTCTACGCGAAGGGCATGACCACCGGTGACATCCAGGCGCACCTGGCGGAGATCTACGGGACCGACATCTCCCGGGACACGATCAGCAGGATCACCGACGCCATCGTCGAGGACATGGTCGCCTGGCAGAACCGGCCCTTGGACCGGATCTACCCGGTGATCCTCATCGACGCGATCGTCGTGAAGATCCGGGACGGCCAGGTCGCCAACCGGCCGATCTACGTGGCCATGGGCGTCAACATGGACGGCGAACGCGACGTGCTGGGCTGCTGGGTCGGTCCGACCGGCGGTGAGGGCGCCAAGTACTGGATGACCGTGCTCACCGAGCTCCGCAACCGCGGCGTGCAGGACACCTTCATCGTGTGCTGCGACGGCCTCAAAGAGCTCCCGGAGTCGATCCGGGCGACCTGGCCACTGGCGGATGTGCAGCTTTGTGTCGTGCACCTCGTTCGGTCGTCGCTGCGTTACACCTCCAAGAAGCATTGGGGGCAGGTCTGCCGGGAGATGCGCGAGATCTACACCGCACCGACCGTCGACGCTGCCCAGGCCCGCTTCGACGAGTTCGCCGAGCAGTGGCGATCGAAGTATCCAGCGATGATCGACACCTGGGAGCGCGCCTGGACCGAGTTCACGCCGTTCCTCGCGTTCCCCGTCGAGCTCCGCACGATCGTGTACACGACGAACGCTGTCGAGAGCCTCAACGCCAGGTTCCGCAAGGCCGTCCGTCACCGCGGTCACTTCCCCAACGAGCAAGCCGCGCTCAAGGTCCTCTACCTCGTCGCCACCGAAAGGAGACCGAACCGATCGAACCCGACCGGGCGGATCAACGCCTGGAAGGGCATCCTGAACGCACTGACCATCCACTACGGCGACCGCATCCAGGCCGCCGCCTGACCATGACCGTCACGCCCGGTTACACAGAGAATCGGACAGTTCCGATCCTGGATGAACCTCGTGGAACGCTGGTTCTCCGCCCTCACCACCAAGAAGCTCAAGCGTTCCGCGCACCGCAGCGTCACCGAACTCGCCGCCGACATCCGCGACTGGGTCGAACACTGGAACGCCAACCCCAAGCCCTTCGTATGGCACAAGACCGCAGACGAGATCCTCGAACGCCTCGCCGGCTACTGCGCCGCAGTCACCGCCGAATAATCCAACCAATCAGCCTGACGGCAGGCACTAGGTCAAGTGCGGTCCGGCGCGCGTTCGCCGCTCAGATGAACTGCCGGTTGTGGCTTGGCGGCGGGACCTCGAAGCCGAGTCGTTCGAGCATCGGGTTCACGTACGACATGAAGTCCTGGCGGAGCTCCTCGTTTGTGCGTCGCTTCAGCGACCAAGCCCGGTATTGCGCGTTCCGCTTCGATTCGGCTCGCCCGAACGTGTCCAACGCGATCGGGTACCACTTGTCGTAGAGGCGTTCTTGCGCAGACTTGTGCAGCGGAGGGTTGTCCTTCACGGCGCGCTTCAGGTGGAGATAGCCCATGTTTGAGTGACCGCGCTCGTCTCGGGATACCTGTCCGGCGATTCGGGCCAGCGGGGCGTAGGACGAGGTCTCCCACTCCGAGATCTGCCAGCAGCCCTCGCCGTCGATCAGGAAGTTGAAGAGCGCGAGATCGACCCAATCCTCGATCGCCTGCATGAAGGGACTGACGCCGCTGGCGTCCTCACCGGCACGCTTGAGGCCCGATGCCTCCAGGATCTTGTCGGGCAAGCTCGGATCCAGCTCCGCGTACAGCTTGGCGAAGAGGTAGCCGTGGCGGATCTCTTCGGCATAGAAGTTGGCGAGGCGGAGTTTCGCGTCGGCATCGGGCGCCATGTCCATGCCCATGTCAACCAGCTGCCGGATGAAGTGCTCGTAGAACATGCTGGGCGTCACGACTTCCGCGTGATGGTAGAAGAGCGTCGTCAGCAGCTTCATGTACTCGTCAGGAAGTGCGTCGCCGGCCTCGAACTGCATCGGTTCTGCGAGGCGTTGTACGTCCTCTGCTTCGGTTAGCGCCATTTGCTCCTCCTCGTGTGCGGCTTCGCCGACGGAAATCCGCATCTCAATTCACGACGACCGGCTGGTCGCTTTGCTCGATCTGATCGCTCCCGCACCTCGGGCAGGCTTCGAACGACTCCGCCGGTGGTGCACCCCACACGTGGCCGCATGCCTCGCACTCCCAGATGGCTTGGAACACCACATCGGCCCTTCGCTCGACTGCTCTCGCGCGGTCCTCGGGACCCACTGTCCTTCGCCGATCTTAGTGTTGACTTGCGCGTTGGTCAACGATCGGTTCTTCGGCTCCTCGTGCTGAGGCTCTATGGAACCCAGAGGCGGCGAAGCCTGGCGGCCGCGCCCGAACGTCAAGGCTGACGAGTTCGGTGGGAGCTGGCGCCCAACCGCGGTGGTGGATCCGCGACGACTTCGACTGTGGCCACGAGTCGCGATTCCGATTGCAACTGCACCACGAGGCCCCCAGGCGCCTCGGCGAGAACCGCCGCAAGACGCTCGCCCGGGACAAGCTGGTCGTGGGGTATGCAAGTGATGCGTCGCACCCGGTCATCGGCGAACGGTCCACGGACGCCAGCGCGCACGCCGACCAGGCTCGGGAGCACGTAGCGACTGGCAGCAGCCGCTACCGGCGCCGGAGCATCCCCCCAGCGCCAATCAATGGGGCCTTGAACGAGTTCGGCCAGGCTCTGCGCGAGTGCGGCCTGGCGGCTCGCGTCGATCGGGCCGGTGCGGAATGCGGGATTGCCGTCGAGCAGCGGGAGCTCGACTAACGGCGCGGCGAATCGCTCATACGCGACTGGAGTACCCGAGTCGTCGACGAAAGTGGTCTCGATGTAGTAGTCCGTGTGAACCACCCGGGCGTGGAGCTGGTCCCCGACGACGACGACGCGCGTGGACTCCCAGGTGCGGGCCAGGCGGCGCTCGGCGACGAACGCAGCGGCCTGCGACGACACGCCGAGCACTGAGAGCGTTGGGGCTGGCAGCACAGCGTCGCGGTAGCCGTCAGCTCTCGCCACCTCGGGATCCTGATGATCGATGCCGTCGGTGTACGAAGCCCAGTCGGCCATCCACGCCGCCGACCGCGAAACGAGGAGCACGTGCTCTTCGACTGTGCTGTGCATGCGAGAACCGTCCGTTCCGTCCGCCCGCTCCGTCCCTTGCTTACTGACGTGTCAGAAAGTATCATCCGTAGGCGCACTAGGAGGAGGCTCCAAGATGAAGATGCCGCTGAAGATCCGCGATGACGTGCCCACGGAGATAAAGATCTCTGCCGAGGACATCCACGAAGGTCGCGACGTTGACGCTGACGAGCTGCAGTTCGCGCCGCGCGAGTACATCGAGCTTGTGGTGGGGGTCATCGCCGGCCATGCGATGGGCGAGGCGTTCATCCTTCGAGACGAGGTCTACGCGCACTGGGCGACCGACGCGCCGACGACGGAGGACCGCTTCATGGTGCTTCGCACGATCGAAGAGGAATTGATGCACGCGCGCGAGGGCTGGCGGATGGTGCGCCAGGTCGAGGATCTACTGGAGTTCGTCGACATCGTTCCCTACGACCACCGATCGAAGCAGTCAGGGCTTGAGGGCTTCCAGCACGATGTGAACGAGTGGGCCGAACACGCGGCGCTCTGTGCACTCACCGATCGAGTTGGCGTGTTTCAGCAGGAGGAGCAGCTCGACAGCTCGTACTTGCCCTACGCAGAGTCCATCCGGACGGCGTTCTTCCCTATCGAGAAGGGACACGCGGCGCGTGGGCGACTATGGCTGCGCCGGTTGTGCGAGACCGACGACGGTCGAGTCCAGGCGCAGCGGGCTATCGACATCTGGTGGCCGCGGGCGCTGGACATGTTTGGCAAGTCGACGAGCACCCGCCAGCACCGCTACTGCTACTTCCGGCTGAAGAAGCGCCTCAACCAGGAGCGGCGAGAGGCGTACATCGAGACCGTCGGAGCGGAGCTCGTTGAAATGGGCCTTGTCGTGCCCGATCCGCTGGTCGGACGTAGCTTTCTCTGACCCGCACTGACCGAGCGGCGGGCCGATGTCGAGTACCGATTCCCGGGGCCTCGTACACGTCGAGCGCGCTGGCGGCATGGCCGTGGTCGTGCTCGCGCGCCCCGAACGCCGGAACGCGTTTAGTGCCGCGATGCTCGCTGATCTCGCGGACGCGGTCGAAAATGTCGTCTCGGATCCGGGCGTCCGCGCTGTCGCACTGGTCAGCGAGGGCGGAGCCTTTTCCGTCGGAGCTGACGTCTACGAGTTCGGGGACAACCTCGACCAGGGCTCGATGACGGAGCGGGTGCTGGGCAACGTCGAGTTGATGAACCCAGTCGTCGCCGCCATTGTCGACCTGGCGGTACCGACGGTCGCGGGCATCGATGGAGTAGCCGCAGGCGCTGGTCTCGCCCTCGCGTTGGCATGTGACATTCGCATCGGCGGCCCTGAGTGCTCGTTCATACCAGCCTTCGTTGGCGTTGGCATCCCACCTGACAGTGGGGCATCCTGGTTACTTGAGCGCGCCGTTGGTCGCGGCCAGGCAACCGACATCCTCCTGCGCAACCGCAAGGTGGCTGCACAGGAGGCACTTGCCCTAGGGCTGATCACCCAACTCGTCGATGAGCCGCGCGTTCGAGCAGTCGCGGTCGCGGCGGAGCTCGCGTCCGGGCCCCCGACGGCGTTGGCAGCGACCAAGCAGCTGGCGCGTCGCCCCCGGGACACGTTGGCGGAGCGGATGACCGCAGAGCGAACCGCGCTGGAAGCGAGCTTGGCGACCTCCGAGCCAGCCGAGGGGATCCGTGCGTTCCTGGAACGCCGAGCGCCGGCCTGGTGATCCTGTTGGAGCCGCACCCGCACGTGATCGACTTCCATATTCACGTCGGCGCAATCCGCGACTGGGTGGGCGGTGCGTCTGATCTCGCCGCGACCTTCGTCGGCAACGGCGGCAACCGGCAGTGGGACAGCGACGGCGAGGTCGACGTGGACGGGCTCCTCCAGCTCCTGTCTGACGAGGGCATCGGTCACGCGTGCCTGATCCCGACTGGAGGACCACCTGAGGCCACCGTCGCCATCGCCGCCGCGAGCGACGGTCGGCTCCACCCCTTTGTCACTTTGGATCCTCGCGGCGATCCGGGCGCGGCCGACCGGCTCGACGAGCTCTGCCGAGCGGGCGCCGCGGGGCTGAAGATCCACCCCGTGCACCAGCACATCTTCGCCAACGACCCCGTGCTCTACCCCCTCTACGAGGTGGCTCGCGCGCATGCGATCCCCGTCATGTTCCACATCGGGAGCTCGATCTTCGCGGGTGCGCAGCACCGGTTCGCTGACCCTCTGGCGGTCGATCAGGTCGCGGAGGACTTCCCCGAGCTGGCAGTCGTGTGTGCCCACGCGGGCCGGGGCTTCTGGGAGGCCCAGACGTTCTTCCTGTGCCGGCTTCGCCACAACGTGTATCTCGAGCTGTCAGGGATGCCGCCCGCGCGCATCGTCGCCGCCTTTCCCGAACTCGACCGGATCCGCGAGCGCGTGTTGTACGGCAGCGACTGGCCGACCTCCCCTGCGCTCAGCACCAACGCGAAGCGCTTCCAGGCCCTGCCGTTCGAGGCGGCGACCATCCGGGCTGCGATGTACGAGAACGGAGCGAGGTTGCTGCGGATCAACACCGGGTGAAGCCGACATGCCGGTTGCGCTCGCCCCACCCCTTGACCAGCCATGCATCACCGAGAGGATGGATCGAAAATTGAAGATCGACGACGTACAGGACCTCCGCTTCCCACCGGTGGAGATCGTGCCGGAGCGGCTCGTCTCGCCACCCCTCTACGCCCGTGCGATCGGGTCCGAGGAGCAGGCCTACTACAGCACCGACGCAGCTCTGGCCGCCGGGTTGCGGGGACGTCCGAGCCCGGGGCTTGCCTTCTTCCACACCGTTGACGAAGACGCGTTGACCGAGGTGATCGGTGTCGTCTACGGACGCACACTCGCCGCCGGCGCCGAGTCGGAATTCGGCGTCATGGCGACCGAGCGCGACACAGTGATCGGTCAGACCTACGTCGAGGAGGCCTACCGGCGGCCCGGCAAGGACGGGACGATGCGCCAGTTCCTGGTCCTGACCACCGAGTTCCGCCTCAAGGAGACCGACGAACTCGTCAGCCGCAGCCGTATCACCTTCATCGAAAAGGAGACCGAATGAACACGGCGCACGATGCCGCGATCGGCGAGCAAATCCCGGGACGCAGCTTCGGCCCCGTCACCCGGATGGACTTCATCCGCTTCTCCGCTGCAACCGCTGATCCCAACCGCGTGCACATCGAGGAGGACGTGGCCAAGGCCGCCGGGCTGCCATCGGTGATCGGATCCGGCGGGATCGTCGGTGGGGTCATGAGCGACGTCGTCACCGCGTGGGCCGGTCTCGGGACGATCCGGCGCGTCTCGGGCAAGATCACCTTCCCGCTCTTTCCGGGCACAACCGTGGTCGTGACGGGCGAGGTCACCGGCCGCGAGGAGCGCGATGGCGCCGTGACGCTCGAGGTGAAGGTGCAGGCGACCGACGAGAACGCGACGCCGCTCGGCGAGAACACCTACTGGCTGGAGCTCCCTGCTCCGGGCTGACACATGGTCAAGCTGGTGCGGTTGCCTGGGTCAGGGCTCGCCGTACGAGGACGCGGCAGAGGTGCTCTCGATACTCGGCCGATCCTCCGAGGTCGCTCGTCGGCGCCGTTCCCTCGTGGGCCACCGCTGCGGCGTCAGGAATGGTGGCGCCACTCCCCACCGCATGTTCGGTTCCGCGTGCTCGAAGCGGGGTCGAACCCATGTTGACGAGTCCGATGCGCGCGCCCGTTGGCGTGGCCTGACAGGCGACACCGACGATTGCCCAATCCTGAGCTCGACGGTTGAACTTCTGGAACGACCACCCCGCCCCCGTGGCCTTGGGAACGCTGATCTCGACGAGCAGCTCGTCGGGGCTGAGGGCTGTCTCCAGGAAGCCGACGAAGAAGTCGTCAGCGTCCACCCGCCGCTCGCCCGCTGGCCCGCGCACTAGCATTGTCGCTCCCAGTGCGAGCAAGGTCGCCGGTAGGTCAGAGGCCGGGTCGCCGTGCGCGACGGAACCGCCGATCGTGCCTCGGTGACGTACCTGGGGATCTCCGACCTGGTGCGCAGCGGCTCGTAGCAGCGGCGCGTGCGCCGCCAAGGTGTCGCTTGTTTCCAGGTCGCGATGGCGGGTCAGCGACCCGATGCTGATCGCGTCACCGTCGTCTCGGATGTAGGAGAGCGCGCGCACCGGTCCGATGTCGACCAGCACCCCGGGCTCGGCGAGCCGCAGCTTCAACAGTGGAAGCAGCGAGTGGCCGCCCGCGAGGAGCTTGGCTTCGTCCCCGTGCGCGGCCAACGCGGCGAGCGCCGCGTCGACGGTGTCCACCCGTTCGTACTCGAACGCCGCAGGGATCATGTTGCTCCCTCCTTCGCCGCGGCCAGTACGGCGTCGACGATGTTGTGGTAGCCAGTGCAGCGGCACAGATTGCCCTCGAGGCCCTCTCGGACCTCGGCCTCGGTCGGGTCGTCGTTCTCGCGCAACAGTGAGACGGCTGCCATGACCATCCCCGGCGTGCAGTAGCCGCACTGAAGCCCGTGGTGGGTCCGGAACGCCGCCTGCATGGGGTGCAGTCGCTCACCGTCGGCCAAGCCTTCGATCGTGACGATGTCGGCGCCGTGCGCCTGCACGGCGAGCATGGTGCAGGACTTCACGGACTCCCCATCGACGTGGACGGTGCACGCACCGCACGATGAGGTGTCGCACCCCACGTTCGTGCCGGTCAGCCCGAGCGTCTCGCGCAGGAAGTGGACGAGCAGCAGCCTCGATTCGACGGCAGCCGATCGCTCCTCTCCGTTGACGGTAAGCACGATGTCCACAGTTCTCCTCTCGGTGTCGAGGGCATTTGCATGATCGCTACGCTCGTGGCCTACGGCTCACGAAGACGATGTCGTCTTCGACCCGCACTGGGAAGCAGTCGACCGCCAGTGAAGTGTGTTCGAGGCAGCGGCCGGTCTCGAGGTCGAAGGTGTACGCATGGATCGGACACAGCACGATGCCCTCGTCCACGAAGCCCTCCTCGAGTGGCCCACCGGCGTGGGGGCACGTGCGGTCAACGGCGTAAAAGACACCAGCGGACCTGAACACCGCCACCAGTCGCCCGCCGGCATCGACGAGGCGCCCCGAGTCCTCCGGAAAGTCCTCCACACGACCGGCTTCGACCTCTTCCTGCGCCACTGTCCTCGTCTTCTCATCGTTCAGCTCGACATCGCACCAGCGACACGGAGCGGAGCCCGATGCCCACGCGCCGACCCTAACAAACTAACTTGCGTGACGGTCAGTTTCATCCGAGGAGGAAGCCGTGCGGATCATCGACGTACACGCCCACTGCCTGTCGGGGACCGCCTCCGCGGCGCAGGTCGCCGCGAGCCTCACGGGGCTGCATGACGAGGGCTTGGAGGCACTGCTGTTGATCATGGCCCCGGTGCTCGACATGTCGACCAAGGAGCTCGCCGACATGTATCCGCCCGAAGCACAGGACATCTCGCAGATCTCGCTGGAGTTCGAGCTGCCCTTCGGCCAGGAAGTGATGGATCACCTCCAGGACCCGACTTTCATCAGACCGCTGCTCGCACTGCAGACGTACCTGCCGCTGCTCATGGCCGGCGGCGATCTCGACGATTGCATGGCTCGCGTGGACGAGGAGCTGCGGGTTCCGCTCGCGGGTTTGAAGGTCCACTACTTCGGCACGCAGATCGGGCCGTCGTTGCTGTCCACCATGTACGGCAGCGCGGCGGCGTGGGACCAGGACCGCTTCGACGAGTTCATGCACGGCTACGTCGATCTGGCTGCGGTCCGCGGCTTGCCCGTCGTCGTCCACGTCGACCTGCGGGAGGCGTATGACGGCTTCGTCGACCTTGTGCGCTCGCATCCGTCGGTGCCGGTCTGCCTCTGCCACTTCGGCTACAGCCGTCGGCTTTGCAGCATGGTTCTCGAGGAGCTGCCCGACCTGGTCGTCGACATGTCCGGCATCGAGCTGCATCGCAGCATGTGGGAGCGCCTCGACGCGTACCGGTCGTTCATCACCGAGCACGCTGAACGCGTGCTGTTCGGGTCCGACCAGTACATTGGTGCGCCGGACCGGCTCCGTCGATCCTGGGACCTCGTGGATGCGCTCGAGCTCCCAGAGCACGTCGAAGAGCGACTTCGCTGGCGAAACGCAAGCCGGTTCCTGCAAGGACGAGAGGCCGCGTCGCCCGCCGGGCCGCGGTCGGCCACCACGGACGGCTCACCGGCCGGACCGTCGGACCCCGCTCCCGTCGAGCGGGGTCGCTCACCCGACGAGAATGGTTGACTGGCACTTGGCCGCGACGCGGCCGTCCTGGTTGGTCGCGGTGAACTCGCAATCGAGCTCATCACCGCGCCGCTCGGCGATCGTGCCACCGAAGCGAAGGACGTCGCCAGGGAATACGGGGGCGCGCAGCTGCACCGAGAGTCGCCGAACGTTGCGGACACCGACCAGTCTCGTCAAGTACTGGCCTGCCCAAGCGAGCGTCATGCCGCCGGAAGCGATCACCGAGGGGAACCCAGCAGCTCGCGCGAAGTCTTCATCGACGTGGATGCGATTAGGGTCGTGGGTCGCCTCGACGAAGTCCTTGATCCGCTCCCGTTCCACCGGGGGTAGCGTCCACTCGGGCAACGAGTCACCGGCGCGTGCGGTGGAGAGGCTTGACGCCGCAGCGCGCCGTGGTGTCGTCACGCCCGCTCGAGAAAGGTCATGCGCGAGGTCATGACCGGCTCGCCGTCCCGAGTCGTGTACGAGGTCTCGAACACTGCAACGACCATCGTCCCGGTGCTGGTCTCCCGCTCGTAGATATCGCTGATCCGCCCTGTGGTCACCAGCTCGTCTCCGGCGCACAGCACATCGTGGTACTCGACTTCCATGCCGCCGAAGAGGGCCTTGCTGAAGTCGATCTCGAGATCATGCAGCGGCCCGGCCTCGTGGATGTCGGCGCCCCGCTTGCCGCCCGGACCGGCAGCCATCACGGCGCCGATGGGTGCCACGATGGAGCGAAAGCCCTCGCGACGAGCCGCAGCCTCGTCGTGGTGGATTGCTTCGTCGTTGCCCACGGCGAGCGCGACCCGGCGGATCGCACTCGCGCTCACGACGGTCGCACGCGCTGGGTATTCGCGCCCGAGTGCTCCACGGTTCACGACGTCCGCCGAGCTGCGACGTCAGGTGGGTCGTAGAGGCCATCGACACCAAGGCGGGCAGCTATCTCGGGCCCCGGCGATCGAGCCTTCAGACGAAAGATCGTGGGTGGGCCCGCCAACGCCTCGACGAGCCCGATCTCTTCGAGGAGCCGGACGTGGGCGAGCAGCTCACCGACGGCAGCTCGGCGCATGAAGGGCTCGATGTCGGCCCACGGCCGCGACCACGGAAAGACCTCGGCGAGCTCCCACGCGGTCGTTCGTCCTTCCTCGATCCCGGCCTGGACGGCTTCAAGTCGGTCCAGGTGATGGCTGACGAGCTCGCGCAAGCGGCGGTGGAGGTCGGTGAAGCGGCTCTCGTGGGCAGGGAGCACCTCGTCGGGATCGAAGGCAGCCAGCTTCCGCAGCGAGTTGAGGTAGTCACCGAGTGGGTTGTGCTCGGACTGCGGATGGACGCTGACGTTCGGGGTGATGTGCGGCAGCACGTGGTCCCCGGTCAGCAGCAGCCGCGCCTCGGGTGCGACAAAGCAGAGATGCCCGGGCGAGTGCCCCGGTGTCCACACCGCCCGCAGATCCCAACCGGGGACGTCGACCCGTTCGCCGTCAGCGATCAGCCGGTCAGGTTGGACGGCCGACACCATCTCGCGGATCTTCAAGCTGGCGGAACGCAGATCCCATTCGAACTCGCCGGGCACGCCTGCGTCCGCGAGCCAACGCTTGGAACGAGACAGCAGCTCATCCACGTTGGCATAGCGGTCACCGATGAGCGCGGCATCGGCCTCGTGCATCCCGATCCACCCGCCGCACGCGTCGCGCACCCGTCCGGCCAGGCCAAAGTGGTCCGGGTGGATGTGCGTGATGAGGTTCGACCGAACGTCAGACACTGACGCGCCAATGGTCTCCAGACCGCCGACCAGTGCCGTCCATGCCTCATCGGTGTCCCAACCGGCGTCGACGATGGCGATGCCGTCGTCGAGCTCGAACGCGTACACCAACACGTAGGCCAGGGAGTTCTGCGGTATGGGCACGGGAATGCTCCACAGGCCGTCGCGCACCAGCTCGACCTCGGGCATCGGCCGCAGCGGCCGGCTGGTAGTCATGACGCGGCGCTGACCCACCGCTCGAGGACGACGACGAAGTCGTCCTCGTCGCTGCCGTGGGCGCGCAGCTGAGGACCAAGGCGGCGGGCGAGATCGTAGAGGCCGTAGCGCGCCCAGGTGTCCTCGCTGAGCTCACGCAACACATCGACGACTCCGGGGACGCAGTCCGATGCCTCCCACACGCGGTGCATCACCAGCTCGCGGTTGATGTTCACGCCGGACGCGTCTCCGCCTCCCACATCTCCCCGACGTGGCGACTCACCACCTGACCGAACTCGTCGAGCTCGCATCCAGCACCCGTGATGTAACTGGCGCCGTTGTCCATCAGCTCCGTAAGCGTGTCCGAGCCGTCCCATACGTCCTCGGGGATGGCCCGCAACGCGTCGACGACCTCTGGCACGACGTCGGGCGAGTCCCAGACCTTTTGGATGGCGAGCTCATGGTTCACGTGCACAACAGCTCCTCACTTCGCGCCATCAGCGCTTCTTGTCCTTGCGGTGGTCAGTCCATCGAACCGGCTTGAAGAAGAAGCCCGGTAGCTCCTCTGGCGATTCTTCGATGACGACGGTGATGAAGGCCTTCGCCTTGATCTCCTGGCGCAGCTCGTCGATGAAGCGCACGCGATCGCCGTCACCGAGCTGCAGCTCAGGCCGGAACGAGAGCCGGATGCGGCAGTCGTCACGAGTACCTGCGAAGTCGACCTCACCGCGGTACTCGGCAACCTCGGGGTGGCGCATGACGATGTCGTCGAAGGTCGCTGGCCAAACGTTGATGCCCTTGATCTTCATCATGTCGTCCCAGCGACCGATGGAACCTGCTCGGTACCCGTGGTACGGGCGACCGCACGCACACTGACCCGCTGCCATATACTCGGCCTTGTCGTGCATGCGGAACCGGATCGCTGGCGAGGCCTCGCGGTCGAGGGTGGTGAGGATGATCTCGGTGTTGTCTCCCGGGTCGGAGGGCTGGCCGGTCTCGCGGTCGAGGCACTCCACGATGTAGTGGCTCTCCAAGAAGTGCACCATGCCCGCCTCGCCGTTCACGAGCGCTGTCTCCTCGCACGTTGCGGCCACCACCGACGACGACTGCGTGCAGCCGTACATCTCGTAGATCGGCGCACCCCACGCGTCCGAGACCTTCTGCATCGTCTCCGCGCTCATCATGGCGCCCTGGACCGCCTTGACCCGGGAGAAGCGCTCCCGGGGCAGCTGGGAGTCGCTGCCAGTCATGGAGGGCATCGCCATCATCCCGTAGACGTAGTGCGGCTGGAACCGCTCCATGAGGGCGAACGTCAGGTCTTTGTCCATCCCAAACAGGTTCAGCGCCTGCATCCCCATCTTGCGGCCGGCGTACTCCGCGGAAAGGCCGTTGGCGAAGAACGCAACGGGCATCGAGTAGAACGCTACGTCGCCCTTCGCCAGACCCTCCCAGTGGTACTGGACGAGCCACACTGTGGCCGCAAGCTCGACGTCGGACTGGGTGAGACCCCAGGCCTCCTGTCCGATCCCACTCGTACCGCTAGTGAGGTTCACCTGTCGGACCGCCTCGAGGGGAACGCCGAGGCGTCGGCCGAACGGCGGGGTGTCCGCTTGGTCCTCGAGGCAGTCGACCTTCTCGATCATGGGGAACTTCTGGCGGTAGTCGGCGAGGCTCTGCACGTCCTCGGGGCCGACCCCGTGCTTCTTCCACAGGTCGCGGTAGAAGGCGTTGTTCGCGTAGTTGTACTCGAGGAGTCGCCGCAGCTTGCGCAGCTGGTACGCCTCGAGCTCCTCACGCGTCAACGCCTCGCTCGGCGAGTAGAAGCGGCGAGCTCCTTTGGCGCCAGCGCTTGTCTTCGCTTCAGTCGTGGTCATCTGGGTTGTCCCCCTGTCGGGTGTTTCGTTTCGTCGCGGCTAGTGCTCAGCGGGCGAGTACGTTCACGATGCAGGCGTTGGCCTCCATCTCGAACTGGTTGCCGCCCATCGTGTGCGTGACGGCGACCTTGGCGTCGGGGACCTGGCGAGCCCCCGCTGTGCCTCGTAGCTGCCACGTCGCCTCGCACAGCTGTGCGACGCCGGTCGGTCCCATCGGGTGGCCGCGTCCGATCAGGCCGCCGCCGGGGCTGACGGCCACACGACCGCCGATCTCGAAGGCGCCCTCGGCTGCCTGAGCCCACGCTTTGCCTTCCTCGGCGAGGCCGAGCTCTTCGATGTACACCCACTCGGCGATGGCGAAGGAGTCGTGGAGCTCTACTAGATCGACGTCGTCGGGTCCGATCCCCGCCGCCTCGTAGGCCTTGGCGGCGACACGTGGGGTCGCTCGATCGAGTTGGGCTGGGTGGTCGTTGAAGGTTCCCGAGCCCATCGCGGAGGCGACGATCCAGACCCCGCCGGGATGACCGAGCCGCCGCGCTGCCTCCGGCGTGGCGATGATGGCAGCTGCCGCGCCGTCGGTGTTCGAGCAGCACTCGAACATGGTCAACGGCTCGCAGATCATCTTCGATGCCAGGACCTCGTCGAGGGTGACCGGCTTCTGGAAGTGCGCGAGAGGGTTCATCGCGGCGTTGCCACGGTTCTTCACCGCGATCGCGGCGAGGTGCTCCGCTGTCGCGCCGTACTCGTGCATGTAGTGGGTGGCCTCCAGGGCGTAGGTGCCTGGCAGCACCAAGCCCATGCCCATGCCGTTGGGATCGTCGAGATCGAGCTGCACGCCGCTCGGCATCGCGGTGCTCAGGCTGTCGACGCCGACCGCGACGGCTACATCTGCCAGCCCTGCCGCGACCCATGCGTAGGCCTCTCGCACCGCGGTGGACCCGCTCGAGCACGCGTTCTCGACGTTGACGATCGGGATGCGTGTGAGGCCGATCTCTTTCAGGCAACGCTGACCGACGCCGCCGTGCATCGTGACCGACCCGACGAAGGCCGCGTCGATGTCGTCGAGGGCGATGCCGGCGTCGGCCGCGGCGGCGCGGACGGCCTCGTGTGCGAGTGCCTCAACCGCAACCTCCGGCTGCTTCTTGAACCTCGTCTGGCCAACGCCGAGCACGGCTGCTCTCTGTGCCATCACTCCCCCTCTTCCACGGGATGGAACCTGTAGGCGATCACGTCGGTGACACCATCGACGTCTTTGCGGATCGGCTCGATCGACAGCTGGACCTGCATCCCGATCTGGACCGCTTCGGGTTCGACGCCGCCGAGCTGTGTGAACACCTGGAGACCTTCCGGTAGCTCCACGTAGGCCAAGACATAGGGCTGCGGGAAGAACGTTGGCGCGTTGCGCACGACCGTGAAGCTCCGAACTGTGCCTCGGGTACCGAGCGCGTGAGCGCTCACCGCGTCGCCGTGGCAGTCCGGGCACGCGCGCTTCGGAGGGAAGTGCAGCGACCCGCACGCGTCGCACCTCGAGGCCAGAAGTCCATCGGGATCGACTCGGAAGAGACCCTCACGCAAGGGCCGGGACGGGGCGGAGACGCTCATGTGGACTCCTCGAGTTGATCGGCGACCTGACTGTCACGCAAGTTATCTCACTCGCTCGCCGCGCTCAACTGCCGTTCCCGTCATCGTCGGCCGCGAAGAATCCGTCGGTGTGGATGTGGCTCGGCTTGACCCCGCGGGCTTCGAGGAACAGCTGCACGTCATCGCACATGTCGGGCGGGCCGCAGATGTACGCGTCGAGATCGCGCCCGTCCTCGAAGTTGCGGGCGAGCAGGCCTTGCACCCGCCCGGTCGGGCCGGTCCAGGTCGATGTCGGCTGGGTGAGCGTGATGGTCACCTGCAGGTCCTCCATGACGTGGCTGAGCCGCTCGAGCTCGCGAGTGAAGGGCACCTCGGACTCGTCGCGGGCGCCGTATACGAGCCGCACGCCTCTGGTCGGATCGACGTCGGCGAGGTGTCGAGCGATCCCGAGGAGCGGGGCGAGCCCGGAGCCAGTGCCCACGAGCAGCACCGACCGGTCTGAGTCCCGGAGGTACATCTCGCCGAACGGGCCCTCGAGCCGCATCGGTGCTGCGGGGGCCAGCGCTGTGAGCTGGCCGGAGAACGCGCCGTGCTCGTAGCGCTTCAACAGCAGGTCGATGCGCTGGGTCTGCGACGGCGGACTGGCGATCGAGTACGAACGAGTTGTGCCGGGCGCGCCCGGCACCTCGATCTCGATGTACTGCCCCGGCAGAAACGCCATCGGCTCGTCGAGCTCGAGCGTGAGCGACCACAGCGACGTCGCGACCTGGGCCAGATCGCCCAGCCACGCGTTCCGAGCCGTGGGGAGCGGCGCTGCGGTGTCGTCATCGTCACCGCCGAGCTCCACCAGCTCCACGACGCAGTCGCTCAGGGCATAGGTCTGGCACAACAGTGTCAGGCCGTCTTCGCGCTCGTCATCGAGCAAGGCGTAACGCGAGACCTCGCTGTCGTCGACCTCGCCCTCGAGCACCCAGTGCTTACATGTGGCGCACTTCCCGCGCCGGCAGCCGTAGCGGATGCGGATGCCGGCGCGGAGCGCCGCGTCAAGGATGCTCTCGTCCTCGTGCACCGCAAAGGTGCGCCCGGAGTTCGCGACCTTGACCTGGTGGACCACAGCGTCGGCCCCTGGGCGCTCGATGTCAGGATGGTGCGTCCGCGCGGCGCACCATCTGCGGAAACTCCGACGTCACGCGCAGCACGCCGGCCGAGGCGTCGACGCGACCGGCGTAGGTTGCGAAGGTGACCAGCAGGTCTTCAAGAGACAGGCTGCGGCCGACAAGATCGCTGACCTCCTCGGGATCGAAGGCGATCTCGTGCTGTCCTTCCAACATCCAGTACGCGCCCTTGTCCTCCAGGGTGATGTCGTCCCGGTCTTCGAGACTGTCGATCATCCCTTCCGCGTCGGCGGTCTTCATGAGGTACACGCGGACCGTGTCTCCCATGTCCGGCGGCGGGCCGGTCACGCTCATCGGGCCGGTCACGCTCATGGGGCCACCTCCGCGGATGCGATGAGACCGCTTCGCTCAAGCAGCGTTGCCTGCCCGTCACGGACAGCAGCCACCGCGGCGTCGTGGTCGGCGCCGGCGCGCAGCGCCACTGGCCGCAATGATTCGAGCACGACATCGACGCGCGGCGTCCACTGCTCCAACCAAGTGCTGAGCACGCCACGATTGTCTCCGCCGTGCACCTCGTCGGTAAGCAATAGCTCCACGAGGTCGACGGTCCAGTCGAGGTTTCGCTCGCGGTCGCTCTCGGCCTCGAGCAGTATGGGCCCCGTCGTCATGTCGCCGTGGACCGCTCCCTGTCGCAGAAGTACCTCGTTGAAGAGGTATCTGCCGAGCAGCGGCTCGACGACCAGGTTGACCGTGATGATGATCTCAGCCCAATCGCGGGTGGCGATGATCCGCTCGACCAGCTCCCTCATGGGCTGGAACTGCGAGTCCTCCAGCCACGCGCTCCTGCGTCCGTCGTCGCCGACCGGCAAGCCGGCTGCTCGCAGATCGTAGTGGTGGAAGAGGATGTCTTCCGCGTGGCGCTGCTTGTCGATCGATTGGAAGGCGCCCGCGACCCCGATCACATCCGCCGGGGCGTTCATCTGGGCGTAGTCGAGCGCCCAGGAGAGACCCTTCTCGAAGTATCCCGCGGTGACATACACGTCACCGAGCAGCGCGGCCCAGTCATCGTCGATCCGCGCGTAGAAGCCCGCGGCGCGAGCCGTCTCCGACGCGCGTTCGAGCGAGCGCTCCTGCTCGGCTTGGCGGGCAACGTAGCTTCGGGACCACATCTGCGCCGGGTCGCGGAAGTTGAACCAATCCCCGCAGCGGAGCAGTGTGTTGTCTTCGGGCCAGGTGCTGCGCATCGCGCGGGGCGTCGGGCTATCGGCCTCGAGCGGTTGCACGTAGAGCGTGAGCGCCTCGTATTCCGAGATCCGGCGTCCTCGCGGTGTGATGTAGACGAAATCACGGGGTCCGGGGATCGACTCCCCGCCCCGCTGCTGGATTGCGGCCCGTCTCGTGGTCACAGATCACCCCTTGTCGTAGACGTGGCGCGGCACGGCGTGCGGTCCGCGGTTTGAGCTCACGGGACGACCGTGGCCGACGCATGGCGTTCGGCGTAAAGCCGCACCGGGTCCCTGATCTCCATGTCGGCGGTGCGCAGATCGTCGAGGGTCCACAGGTGGTCGAGGTCGAGGTGCGGCTGACCCATGAGCGTCTTTCCGTCGGCGCGGAGCAGACCGGCGGCCTGCACCACCTCCGAGAGGCTGTGTCCGTCCCAGCGCTGGAAGAACGTCTGGGCCGGGAGCATGCCGGGCGCCATCTGCTTCATCATCACGTAGGAGAACTCGCAGAAATCCGTGCAGAAGGCGAGCCATACGCCGTCGATCTGCTTGATCCGGACGGTCGACTCCTTGGGGGTCGGCAGGATGCACGCGTTGCTGCAGGTGTTGCACAGCGCGGGGAGTTGGCCGTCGCCGAGGAAGTCCAGCAGCGCGTGGGTCGCGAGGCCGCTATTGCCGGGCCGCGTCAGATCCCGGATCGTCTCCCAGAACGCGCCGTACGTGGCGTACCAGCCGGGGTACTTGCTCTCGAGCCAGTCGCAATCGGCGGCCGTCGGTGGATCGAGGCGTTGGATGCCAAGGGGCCAGAGCCCGTAGTTGAACAGTGCGTTGGCATGGCCAGCGGTGTGGGCGTGGTGCCGGGCTGCCTCGGCTGTGGACGGCATCTGCAGCCCGAACGGCTCGAGCCGGCCAAAGTAGGTGCCGATGAAGTCTTCCCACACCCACTCGTCCCAGATCTCGCCGTAGGACTTGGTCCGGTGGGTAGCCGAGTAGTCGTACAGCGTGCCGAACCACCCATCCAGCATCAGGCCCAACCTGCGCAGTCCAGCGTCGACCTGGATCTGGAGCATCGGGAGGTTCTCTGGCTCGCTCAGCACGGCGGCCAAGGTGGCGTACCCGTTGGACATGTGGCGAGCCTCGTCCGACTGGATGCTGAGAAAGACCGTCGGCGTCACATCATCGCCGTTCGCGGCCGCGATCTCGGTGACCGCCGTGAAGATCACGTTCGTGTACGCCGTCTCCGCAACCGCTTGGCCGTTGATCGACATGGCGATCGGGTCGGCGACAGCGGAGAGCTGCGTCAGGCCCGAGGCGGGCCCGAACCCGATGGTCTTGTCCTTGAGCTGCAGGCCTCGAGCGAACGGCTCGGGGTCGATCCAGTGCTTCGCCCAGTAGCGCTGAAGGTACATCTGCATGTTGTAGTGACGGATCTCGTCGACGACCTGAGCCATGTTGCCCGCGCGCAGCTCAGGGTTGTCGAGGGAGTCAGCGAGAATCGCGGCCATGCGTCCTGCGCCGATCTCGAGCAGCGTCAGGATCGGCAGGGAAACCTTGAGGCTCTCGACCCAGCGGGGTTGCAGGTCGCGGTTGCCAACCCGACTGAGCGCGTCGGTGACAGAGCCGTACATGCGCTCGTCCTTCTCCTGCTGGCTCGGTGCGTAGAGCCGCAAGAGGTGGCGGAACGGGTCCTTGGTGCGCTTCGGCAGCTTGAACATCGTCGCCGTGTCGCGTTGGGGCACGTGGTAGCTCGGGTCCCAGTAGAGGTCCTTCGAGCGTTCGTGTACCTCGTTGATCCGGTCTGCCGTCGCTTGCTGTGCGGTCATGGTGACCCCTTCGTCTTCGACAGGAGAGTCGGCACCGCCGCCGCTCCGAACGCGAGCGTCAACGTTGTCGAAGTTGACTTGCGATTGAGTAAGTGTACTGCAAAACCGAGTGCTCTTAACAAGCAACGAGACAAGACTCATGTCGCGAGTCGGCGGGCCCCGCGACCCTCTGCTCAGTGCATGAACCATCCACCGTCGACGTTGACCGTCTGGCCCGTCATGAACGAGGACGCGTCCGATGCGAGGAACACGACGGGTCCGACGAGGTCCTCGGGTTGTTCGCGGCGGCCCAGGGCAGTGCCGGCCGTGATCTCGTTCGCGAGCGACTCGTCGCCACCCATCTGGGCCATGAGGTCGAGGCTGGCTTGGCTCATCGTGAACCCTGGCGTGACGGCGTTGACCCGCACGTTGGCGGGCCCCGCCTCGCGCGCCGCGGCGCGAGTGAGGCCGATGACGGCCCCCTTTGACGCGATGTAATGCGCCGAGCCGGCCATGCCCACCCAGAACGTTCCCGATGAGATGTTGATGATCGATCCCGATTGCTGCTGACGCATGACGGGGATCACCGCTCGACAGCACAGGAACGGGCCCTTGACGTTCACTGCCATGACCTGGTCCCAGTACTCGGGTGTGATCATCTCGAGCAGACCGCCCTGCAGGTCGCCGTACAACGCGGCGTTGTTGACCAGAACGTCGATTCGGCCGAAGGCCGCCAACGTCTCGTCCACCATGTTCTGCACGCTGTCGGCCTCGCTCACATCCACGTGGATTCCGAGGGCCTTGCGGCCCAGTTCCTCGACTTCCTTCACCGTCTGGTCCGGTTCGCGAATGTCGGCGACGATCACGTCGGCACCTTCGCGAGCCATGCCGAGGCAGTACTCGCGGCCGATGTTGCGAGCACCGCCGGTGACGATCGCCACCTTTCCCTCGAGCTTCATCCCGTACTCCCGGAGTTCGACAATGACCGGTCCGATGCCGGCAACCGGACCTTAGCAAGAAACTTGCGTGCAAGTAAGTAGCGGCTCGTGGCCGCATGGCGCCGAGCGCGCGGTCCGCAGCGAGACATCACCCGCGCTGTCTTCGTGTTCCGGTGGGCTCCGATGGCGACGCCTCGCCGAGGTAGACCCGCGCCACGTCTCGGTCGTTGCGCACCATCGCTGCGGCGGTATGACGGACCGACGAGGGCCGCGCCGTCGAAGTGCACCTGCCCCGCAAGGGGCGGAACTGACCCGTGACGATGCGGAACAGCGTGCTCTTGCCAGCGCCGTTCGGTCCGACGAGCGCCGTCACCGAACCCCGTTGCACCGTCAGGTCCACACAGTGCGGCGATGCGTGGGGCGAGAGGATGTCCCGACCGTTGTTGAAGTTCGGTGACGGTCCGGGGTGAGGCTACGCGGTCAGGGCGGTGTCGTCGGCGGCCTCCTCGTTGAGCTTGTCGACGTGGCGGGCGAGGGCGGCGAGCAGGGTGGGCATGTCCTTGGC
>JAUXRW010000016.1 GCA_030681555.1 Acidimicrobiales bacterium | reverse complement strand
CCCGGGGACCCGGGTGCGGTTGGTTGATGAGGTGACTATCGACCGAACCGCAGCGACGGTGAATAGGTCATCGGGATCATTCGTGCACGGCTCTCGCGATCCGGCTGGGGTCGCGCCCGGGGCGCCCCTCTGCGGCCTCAGCGACGCTTGGACGTCGGCACGGGATCGAGGGCGGCGGCGAAGACCGCGGCCACATCCGACCCGTACGTGACGGCTGCGCCGCTGCCGACCTGCACGACCGACATCAGCAGCGAGAGCAGGATCGACACCACGCCGTTGCCGATCGCGACGGCGTCGATGTCCGTGCGCACCGTGCCCGCCGCCTGCTCGGTCCGGATGCGCTCGACACAAGCCTTGCGCAGCTCCATCAGCGCCGGGATCTCCAGCACGCGCTCGGTGACCTCGGGTTCGAGGCCGGCGAGCACTCGCCGCGCCAGAGGGTGCCCCTCGACGGCGGCGACCAGCGTGAAGATCAGGGTCTCCCGCCAGTCGGTGGCGCCGGGATCGGTGGACATGCTCGACAGCCCGTCGTGCATCACACCGCTCGCGTCCTCGTCGATCGCGGCGAGGAAGAGCGCCTCCTTGTTCGGGAAGTACGCGTAGGCGACGGTGCCGCCGACGCCCGCGTCGCGGGCGATGTCGGCCACCGACGTCGCCCGGTAACCCTCCCGACCGAACCGCGCGATGGCTGCGTCCAGGATCGCCTGGCGGGTCTGCGCGCCCTTCGTGGCCGCAGCGGTGTCGGGCCTCGCTCCCATCGGCGGCATCGTACCAGAACTGAGCATTTGAGTAAATCACTCAGATCGTCTACGATCATCTCCGTGCCGACCGGGAGGTCAGATGAGCGTGCAGACCCAGGCCCAGCCGAGCAACCCGGAGCGGAGCATTCCCACGCGGCGCATCTCCTTCGAGGAGTCCCTGCGGGAGCTCCCGAAGCACTTCGCCGCGGACGGCGACCTCGTGCACAGCCACATCGCAGCGGCGCTGTCCGCCGTGTTCCCGGACGGCGAGGACTTCTTCGTCCGGTCGGTCCGCCACTACCGCGACCAGATCACGGATCCTGCGCTGAAGCGCCAGGTGAACGGGTTCATCGGGCAGGAGGCCATGCACGGCCGCGAGCACCGCGCCTTCAACGACCGCCTGCACGAGCTCGGCTACCCGGTCAAGCGCTTCGAGCGCATCACCCGGTGGGGCCTGGAGCTGCGCGAGCGCGTCGCGCCGGCTTCGTCGAACCTGGCGGCCACCGCGGCCCTCGAGCACTTCACGGCCACGCTGGCCGAGCTGGTGCTCACCAGCGAGGAGACCCGCAACCTCTTCGGCCACGACGAGGTGCGGAACCTCTTCGTCTGGCACGCGCTCGAGGAGTCGGAGCACAAGGCCGTCGCCTTCGACGTCTACAAGGCGGTGGGCGGCAGCGAGCGCATGCGCGTCTGGACGATGAACTTCCTGCGCTTCGGGTTCGTGCTCGGCATGGTGGTGCAGGTGCTCGTCTCGCTGGCCGGCGACCGGGCGACGTATCAGCGGGGCAACCTTCGGCGAAGCCTGAAGAAGCTCCGCCACTCGCCCGTGCTCACGCGCGAGCTGTGGCGGCAGCTGAAGGACTACAACCGCCCGGACTTCCACCCCGACGACCGTGACACGAACGAGCTGGTGACGACCTGGCGGCGGGAGCTCTTCGGCGAGGCTGGGACCCTGAACGACAAGCTGGCCACTGCGGTCAGCGCCTGAGGAGATAAGCAGCGTGGAACACGTCGACGTCCTGATCGTCGGTGCCGGCCTCTCCGGTGTGGGCGCCGCGCACTACGTGCAGACGGAGTGCCCCTGGGCCACCTACGCGGTGTTCGAGGCGCGGGACTCGATCGGCGGCACCTGGGACCTGTTCCGGTACCCCGGGATCCGCTCCGACTCCGACATGTTCACGCTCGGCTACACGTTCCGGCCCTGGGACGGGGAGAAGTCCATCGCCGACGGCGCGTCGATCCTCCAGTACATCCGCGACACTGCGGCCGAAGCCGGCATCGACCAGAAGATCCGCTTCCGGCACCGGATCGTGGCCGCCGACTGGTCGACGCCCGACGCCCGCTGGCGCATCACCGCCGAGCGCACCGACACCGGCGAGACCGTGCAGCTCACGTGCGGCTTCCTCTTCTCCTGCAGCGGCTACTACCGCTATGACAAGGGCTACCTGCCGGACTTCCCCGGCATGGACCGGTTCCTCGGCACGCTCGTCCACCCACAGAAGTGGCCGGACGACCTCGACTACGCGGGCAAGCGCGTCGTCGTCATCGGGAGCGGGGCCACCGCGATCACGCTCGTGCCGTCGATGGCTCCCGTTGCGGGACACGTGACGATGCTGCAGCGCTCGCCCACGTACATCGCCTCGCTGCCCGCGAAGAACCCCGTGGCCGACATCCTCCGCAAGGTGCTGCCGCAGCGCGTGTCGGCTCCGCTGATCCGGTGGATCCTGGCCCTCGGCACCCAGGCGTCGTACGTCATCAGCAAGCGCCGACCCGGGCTCGTCAAGTGGGTGTTGCGGCGAGGGATCCAGGGGCAACTGCCCAAGGGCTACGACCTCGACACGCACTTCACACCGAAGTACAACCCGTGGGACCAGCGCCTCTGCGTCGTTCCGAACGGTGATCTCTTCAAGGCGATCCGCGGCGGGTCGGTCGACATCGTCACCGACCACGTCGACACGTTCACGGAGAAGGGCATCAAGCTGCAGTCCGGTCAGGAGCTGGAAGCCGACGTTGTCGTGACGGCCACGGGCATCGAGCTCCTCTTCATCGGCGGCATCGAGGTATCGGTCGACGGCGAGCCCCTCGATCTGCCGAGCAAGCTCACCTACAAGGGGATGATGCTCGAGGGCGTGCCCAATCTGGCCTTGGCCATCGGGTACACGAACGCCTCGTGGACGCTGAAGTGCGACCTCACCTGCGACTACGTCACCCGGCTGCTGAACCACATGCGGGAGACGGGGCTGCGCCAGTGCACGCCGCAGAACAGCGACGCCTCGGTCACCGCCGAGCCGCTGCTCGGCCTCTCATCCGGCTACGTCACGCGGTCGGCCGACCGCTTCCCCAAGCAGGGGTCGCGCTTCCCGTGGCAGGTGCACCAGAGCTACCTGCGGGACTACCGCGCCCTGAAGCTGAAGGGCATCGAGGACGAGGCGATGGTGTTCTCGAACCCCGAGCCGGTGCCCCTGGCGGCTGCGTCCGCCTAGCCGTCTGGCACGGGCGGCGCCGTGGCGACGCGACGACGATCGTCCGTCACCAGGTGACCTCGTCGCAACCTTCGTGGTCGTCGGGTTCGATCTGCAGCGTGGCGTGGCAGATGTGGTGCTCGTCCCGCAGCAGAAAGCGCGCCTGATCGAGCACGGCGTGGGTGTCGGAACCGGCCCGCACCATGAGGTGGGCCGAGGCGACCTCCATCTCCGACGTGAGGGTCCACACATGGAGGTCGTGGACGTCGACCACGCCGGCCAGTTCGCCCAGCGCGGCTTCGATGGCGTCGAGGTCCGTGCCGGCGGGCGCGGCCTGCACCAGGATGCGGACCGCCTTCGCCGCCAACCGGCAGGTGCGCGGCAGGATCCACAGCCCGATGGCGATGCCGACCGCCGGGTCGACCCACTCCCACTGGGTGACCTGGATGACGATCGCAGCGACGATCACGCCGACGGAACCGACGGCGTCGGCCAGCACCTCCAGGTACGCGCCCTCCACGTTCAGCGACTCCTTGGCGCCGTGACGGAGCAGGAGGAACGCCACGACGTTGGCGGCGAGCCCCAGGGCGGCGACCACGAGCATCGGTACGCCGAGCACCTCGGGTGCGTCGTCGAACCGGTCGAGTGCCTCCACCACCACGTACAGCGCGACCCCGAGGAGGAGCACCGCGTTGGCCAGTGCAGCGAGGATCTCGAGCCGGTACAGGCCGAAGGTGCGATGGCGGTGGGCCGACCCGCGGCTGGCCAGCTGGATCGCGGCGAGCGCCATCCCCAGGCCGAGCACGTCGGTGAGCATGTGCCCGGCGTCGGAGAGGAGGGCCAGCGAGCGCGTGGCCAGCGCGGCCACCACCTCGACGATCATGAACACCGCCAGCACGCCGAAGGCGAAGGCCAGCCGGCCGCGGTGGCGAGCCCCTGCGCTCGGCCCCGCCGATGCGTGCGAGTGGCCGTGGTCGCCGGTCATGCCGTCAGCGGCCGCCCTGGCCGTCGTCCACCTTGATCACGGTGCCGGTGACCATCTCCGACGCGGGCGACACGAGGTAGAGCAGCGTGCTGTCGAGCTGCGACGGATGGCCCATCCGCTTGCGGGGGAACAGGTGCGAGAACTCGCCCATCCGCTGGATCATCCCGGCCATCATCTCGGACTCGAAGGCGCCCGGCGCGATGGCGTTGACGTTGATGTGGTTGCGGGCCCACTCGACGGCCAGCACCTCGGTCATGCGGTTGATCGCCGCCTTGGAGATCGAATACAGCGCGGCGCCGCCGCCCTGGTAGGAGAAGGCACCGATCGAGGAGATGTTCACGATGCGGCCCGGCTGCTCTGCCGCGATCAGCCGCCGGGCCACCTCGCAGGCCAGCAGGTAGGGCCCACGTAGGTTCGTGCCGAGCACCGCGTCCACGAGCTCCGGCGACATCTTGTGGGCGCGCTGCGCATCCGGAATGCCCGCGTTGTTGACGAGGATCGTGACGGTGCCGAAGGCCGCTTCGGCGGCGTCGACCGCCGCCACCAGCTGGTCGAAGTCGGTGACGTCGAGCGGTACGCCCGCGCAGCTCCCGCCCGTGGCGACGATCTCGGCGCTGAGCTCGTCGAGGCGCTCCTGCCGTCGGCCCGCCGCCACGACCGCTGCGCCGGCGGCGGCCAGCGTGCCGGCGAAGCGCCGCCCGAGCCCGGACGTCGCCCCCGTCACCAGCGCCACGTGCCCCGTGAGGTCGACGGGCTGGTTGCGGAACGCTGCGAGGTCTTGGTTGGTCATCGCCGCAGTGTGGCAGACCTTCCTCCCCCCCGATCTGTGAATCGAATCCGGCAACCACTGCCCGATCCGGTTCACTGATCGGGCTGGAGGTGGTGGTGCTGGCGATCGCGCGCGGCCTGACCTGGTGCCCGCGGTCAGCGCGAGAGCAGCTCCACGAGCTGGTCGGGTTCCGCGACGGTGACTGTGACGGCGGGGTGCTTGATGCGGCCGGTCGGCTCGATGCCGGGGAGCGGCTCCGCCAGCTGCATGCACACACCCCGCTTGCGGTTGGTGGCGAACGTGATGCCGCGATCCTTGAAACTCAGGTGGGGCGGACCGATCACCTTCCACGGCAGATACGGACCCGTGGCCGTCACCTCGGTGATGTTGTCGCGGTCGACCTCCATCCGCCACGTCCCGAACCGCACCCTCACCTGCTGCCCGTCTACCTCGACCACGGCGTTGTCCGGCGTGACGCCGGCGGCGAGGGCCGGCAGGCGGAAGAGCGGGTCGAAGGCGAAGGCGAACTCGCGGGTGCGGCTGCCCGGCGTCGGCGGTGGTCCGGTCGGCTTGTCCTGTTCTACCGGCGGGTGGTGGCCGGGCTGGTTCTCGGTCGGAACGGGCCCTTGGGCCATCGGATCGGCGTCAGGCAAGGTCGGCATTCCCGCGTCCTACCACCGGTCGGGACGGGTCAACCCCCGCAGGGTGGGGGCAACCAGCGGCCCTACGCAGGCCCACGGTGCCCCGAACACCCGACTGCCACCTGGGTGGGCGGCACCGGTGGCCTGGGAGGGCCTGCGATCCTCCCCAGCGGCATCGGGTTCGGAACGCGGTGGGCCGGGAAGGTGCCCGCCGTGCTCGACCCCGGCGGCCTCGACGACGCCCGCGCCACCGCTGCCGACCCGGTGCGGCTTCGAGCGTGCTTTGACGCGCCCCACCCGCTCACCGTCGGGCTCGAGGAGGAGATCCTCCTGGTCGACCGCAGGAGCTGGATGCCGGCCCCGGTCGCCGAGCGCGTCGTGGCCGCCGCAGGGGACGCGTCGGTCAAGCGAGAGCTGCCGGCCTGCCAGATCGAGCTCGTGACCGACCCTGCGCCCGACGTCGACAGCGCCATTGCCCAGCTCGCTCGAGCACGCCGGCAGGCCGCGGCGGCCTGTGCCGACGCCGTCGCCCCCGTGGCCGCCGCGGTGCACCCGTTGGTGTGCGGTCCGGTAGCGCTGGGGGACACGGAGCGGGCTCGCTCGTTCGAGTCCGAGTACCGGGAGGTGGCTCGCCGCCAGCTCGTGGGCGCGCTGCAGGTGCACGTGGCGGTCGGGGGCGCCGACAGCACGCTGGCGGTGTACAACGCCTTGCGGGGGTACCTGCCCGAGATCGCCGCGCTGGCCGGCGCCGCCCCGTTCCACGAGGGCCGGGACTCCGGGCTCGCGTCGGTGCGCCCGCTCACGAGCACGTTGCTGCCCCGCCAGGGCGTCCCTCCTGCCATCGCGAGCTGGGAGGCGCACGCCGAGGAGATGCGCTGGGGCGCCACCACACGCTGGGTGGCGGACCCGGGTCGGTGGTGGTGGGAGCTGCGCCCGCACGTCCGCTACGGCACCCTCGAGGTCCGCGTGCCCGACGTGCAGCCCACCCTTGCCGGCGCCGCCGGGCTGGCCGGGTTCGTCCACGCGCTCATCGGCCACCTGGCGGCCCGGCACCACGACGGCGAGGCCCTGGGAGCGCCGCCCACCTGGCGCATCGAGGAGAACCGGTGGTCCGCCTTGCGCGACGGCACCCACGGCAACCTCGCCGACCTGGTGTCGGGCGACCTCACGCCGACGGCGCGGCGGCTGCACGAGCTCATCGACCGGGTGGAGGCGCATGCGGCCAGCGGGCTGGACGAAGCGCACGCGCTCGTCGAGGACAGCGCCGCCGACCGGCTCCGAGCCGTCGGGATCGAGCAGAGCATCCCCTGGCTCGCCGAGGTCTTCCGCCCATGAGCGTCACAGCGGGTTGCCGGAGCTGGCGGACGGGAACGGCGCACCCCATGTGCCTGCCCGCCGTCCCGTCGACCACCCCGCCGCGCCGCGCCTCCTCCGCGCCGTCGGCCTGGGCGAGGCCCGATCCGAGTCCGCCGACGAAGCGCTGCGACCGGGCTTCGACGCGGGTGCTCACGGCGGCGCTCCTCGCGCGTACGTCGGACGTCCCCCCCTCCGGACGCGTGACGCGGCGTTGGCCGACGGCAGCCGCACGCAGACGCGCCGACCCCCGCCCTCCCTGAGGAAGGCGGGGGTCGGGGGAGGTGCTTCGCTGTGGCTAGCGGAGGGCGCCGGACCGGCGGGTGGCGGCCCGGTAGATGAGCAGGCAGATGATGGCGCCGATGGTGGAGCCGATCAGGCCCACCGGGCCGAGGCCCACGTCCTCGGAGTCGTTCCGGAACAGGGCGTCGGCCAGGAACCCACCGACGAAGGAGCCGACGATGCCCAGCAGGATCGTGGCCGGGATGCTCATCGAGTCGTCGCCAGGCACCAACGCGCGGGCCAGGAACCCTGCGATGAGCCCGATGATGACCAATCCGATCAGGAACCCGATCATGTGTGCCTCCGTGTCGTCATGCTGACGGTCGTCCGTCCGCTTGTGGCCCCCGCGTACCCAGGGCGCGCGCGGCCAAACCTCAGGCGTGTCCGATAGGGGCCTCCAGCAGCGTCGATGGGCGCAATGTGCAGGACGAAGCCGTGCTCGGCGCGAGCCGCTCGCTTCTAAGACAATCCCAGCTGGATGGTCGCGCCTTCGGCCGCGGCCGTCACCGGCAGCGGCGCGCCGGCGAACGAGGCCACGAGCGCGTCGACCTCGTCATCGGTGCGCGTGGGGTCGTGGTGGTACAGCAGCACCGCCTTCGCCTCGGCTCGGCGAGCGAGCTCGACGGGGTAGTCCGCCGCGGAGTGGCCCCAGGCGAGGCGCGTGGGCAGCTCGTCCGCGGTGTGCTGCGCATCGTGCACCAGCAGGTCGACGCCGGCTGCGAGCGCCATGGCGTTGTCGTGGTACGGACCCCAGCCCTCGGGTCCTGGCCCGAGGGCGCCGGGACCGTGGTCGGAGAGGTAGGCCACGGCGCTCGTGTCGTCGCTGATCCGGTAGCCGTAGGTCCGGCCGCCCTTGTGGGGGATCTCGAGCGCCAGCACCTCGAACCCGGCGACGTGGTGGTAGCCCGGCTCGAGTCCCTCGAACGTCCATCGACCGCGCAGCCCCTCCGGCCCGATCGGGAAGTGCGGCGGCGACATCGCGCGGCGCAGCACGTCGACCGCGGCGTCGCCGTCCTCCTGGTCCGGAAGGCACAGGCGCACCTCCGCGGCGTCGTGGTCCAGCGCGGGCGAGAACGGGAGCCCCTGGGTGTGGTCCCAGTGCAGGTGCCCGAGCAGCAGCGCTCCGTGGAACGGCTGGTCGCCCAGCAGGGCGCCGAGCCCGCGGAGACCGGTGCCGGCATCGAGGAGCAGGCTGGGCGCGGCACCGTCGCGCCCGATCGCCACGCACGAGGTGTTGCCGCCGTAGCGGGCGAAGTCTCGACCCGGCGACGGGGTCGAGCCCCGCACGCCGAGCACGTGCAACCTCACGGGAGGTCCTGTTCCTCCCGGCGGTGCCCGGCGCTCACCTCCGCCAGCGCGGCGAGGTCGAGCTCGACCTTCCGGGCCTCGGCGACCTTGCACGGGCTGACCGCGACGAGGGTGGCCGTCCGCCGCCCACCCTCCAGCACGGCCCGCTCGCCGATCAGCGCGCCAGGCCCGAGGGCGGCGATCTCCTCGCCGTCCACCTGCACCTGGATGACGCCGTCGAGCAGGAGGTAGATCGCATCCGCCTCCTCCCCCTGTTGGGTGAGGGCGGCGCCCGCCTTGAGCTTGCGGATCTTCGGCTTGCCCTCTCCCATGATCACCCGGGAGAGCTGGCGCTCCATGGCCGACTCCACGGCCGTGACGAGCGCAGGGCTCTCCTCGCCGCCCCAGGGGCTGGACTCCCCGAAGGCGTGGTGGTACCAGTCTTTGAAGTCGACCAGGCCGGACTTGGCGGCCAGCTTGCCGTCGGGGCCGTAGATCCAGTGTCGGGGGAAGGGACTGGCGCCGACGAGGTCCCAGTCGTGCGTGCCGTCGGCCTTGATGGTCAGCGCCAGCGTCGACCAGGCCGTGGGGGCGTGGTACTGCACGAAGGGCGGCTTGGCGACGCGGCGGGGGGCCGGGACCCCGGTCCGCCCCCCGGCGGTCTGGGTGAACCGCACCCACCCGTCACCGACGTCGGGCTCGGCCTGAAGGTCCGGGTAGGGCACGGCTCGGAAGGTCGCCGTCGCCGAGCCGAGGCCCATGGTCGTCGCGCCGATCACGCCGCCGCCGAGGTAGCCGTGCCCGACGATGGCCCCGCTCTCGTCGACCTCGATCCAGGCCCGGAGGACGTTGGCCACCCGGAACAGGTCCCTCGCCTTCCAGTCGTCGAGGTCGCCGAGGACGTCGGGCAGCGGCTCGTCGTAGTGCGCGATGCCGAGCTCGAACGGCGCCCTCATCGCGCCCTTCACGGCCTCGGACGGGATCCATGACACCGCTACGACGCATGCCTCGAGCTTCATCGATCCTCCTCTGCCGGCTGCTCCACATTTGCCCGCGAGGACGGTGGTGGCGAGGGTGCGGTCCGGCATCCCGGGGGTGGGGCTGGCACCACCCGGCGTCGCATGGCTGCCCCCTGGTCAAGGGGCCCGGAACGTGGCCTGATGGTGTCATGCCAGAGGGCGTGATCACCGTGGTGCTGGCGGACGACAACCTGATCGTCCGTATGGGTGTGCGCGGCCTGCTCGCCCGCGAGGCCGATCTGGAGATCGTCGCCGAGGCCTCGGACCACCCTGAGCTCATCGCGGCGGCGTTCGCCCACGAGCCGCAGGTCGTGGTCAGCGACATCCGCATGCCGCCCACGTTCAACCGGGAGGGCATCGATGCGGCCAAGGAGATCCGGAAGCGCAACCCCGGCACCGGCGTCGTGATCCTGTCGCAGTACGACGACCCGGAGTACGCCGTGTCGCTGCTGGCCGACGGTGCCGCGGGCTACGCCTACCTGCTGAAGGATCGCCTCGCGGAGGGCGATCAGCTCGTCGACGCCATCCGGGCCGTGGCCGCCGGCGGCACGTTGCTGGACCCTGCGATCGTCGACGCGCTGGTCCGGCCCGTGCAGGCGGGGGACGACGACCTGACGGCAGACGACCAGGAGCTGCTCACCTGGATCGCCGAGGGCCGGCCGATCAAGGCCATCGCCGTGACCCGGAGGACGACGCCGGAGGCCGTCTCCGACGCCGTCGAGCACCTCTTCCTCGACCTGGCCAAGGGCGCGTCCGTCGGCGCCGACAGCGCGCTGCGGCGTTTGCGCCTGCTCCACCAGGCGATAGTCGACCGGGAGGAGCAGGGTGAGACGCTCTCCCGTCTCCTGCCAGGAGGGCTGGCAGAGAAGCTGCGCCAGGACGGGCGCCACATCGGCGAGAGCGAGGAGCTCGAGGTCACGGTGCTGATGTCCGACATCCGCGGCTACTCCTCGATCGCTGAGCGCATCACCCCGACCCAGCTCGCCGCGCAGCTGAACGAGCACCGAGCCGCGATGAACCGGGCCATCATCGGCGCCAGCGGCACGGTGATGCAGTTCATCGGCGACGCCGTCATGGCGGTCTTCGGGGCACCCTTCCCCCAGCCCGACCACGCCGACCGCGCGCTGGAGGCGGCTTTGGCCATGCACCGCTCGCAGCACGAGCTCAACCGGGCGTGGGAGGGTACGGGTCGCGAGGAGTTCCTCCTGGGCATCGGGCTGTCCACCGGCAAGGCGGCGGCCGCACTGCTCGGATCGGAAGAGCGGCTGGAGTACACGCTGGTGGGCGACACGGTGAACCTGGCGCAGCGCTTGCAGGAGATGGCTCGCCCGGGCGGGCAGACGATCCTGAGCGAGGCCACGTGGGAAGGGCTGTCCACCCGACCGGAGGCCACCCGCAACGAACCCGAGCTCGTGAAGGGGCGCAGCGCGCCCGTGTCCACCTATCGCATCGAACGAGAGATCGGCAGCCCCGCATGACGACCACCGAGCCCGCACCCCAGCCCTTGATCGCGCCGTCCGACCTCGTGCTCGACGTGCGCGGCGTCCGTCGCACGTTCGAAGCCGAGAACGCACCGGTCCGAGCATTGCGCGGCACCGACTTCCAGATGGGGCCCGGCGAGTTCGTCGCCATCATGGGTCCGTCAGGCTGCGGCAAGTCCACGCTGCTCAACCTCGTCGCCGGGCTCGACCAGCCCGACGAGGGCACGATCTCCCTCGGGGGCGAGGAGGTCACCGGCAAGACGGAGGACGAGTTGGCTCACATGCGGCGCCGTCACATCGGCATCGTCTTCCAGTTCTTCAACCTGCTGGAGGGCATGACCGTGCTGGAGAACGTCGCCCTCCCCGCCATGGTCGCCGGCGTGAAGCGGCGCCCCGCCGAGACCCGCGCACGCGACCTGCTCGACCTGCTCGGCCTCCCCGACAAGGCCAAGGCGGCGCCGGGCTCCTTATCGGGCGGGCAGCGGCAACGCCTCGCCATCGCCCGCGCGCTCGCCAACGAGCCCACCCTGCTCCTGGCCGACGAGCCCACTGGCGCGCTCGACTCGGAGGGCGGCCAGGAGGTCATCGAGCTGTTCCGCCGGCTCCACCGGGGTGGCCAGACCATCCTCATGGTGACGCACGACGACGACGTGGCCGCAGCGGCGCAGCGGGTCGCCCGCATGAAGGACGGCAAGGTCGTCGCCCCGGGCGACCGCCCCGCTCCGCTCGCCTGAGCGGCGATCCGATCACCCCGTGACCACCGTCCGCACGACACTCGACCACGCCCCGGAGGCGCCGCCCGTCGCCGGCACCGCACGTGCCCTCGCCGGGCTCGCCGGGGTGGTGTCCCTCGGGCTCGCCGCAGCCAGCGTCACCGACAGCTCGGTGGTCGCCGGCGACTGGGTGCGGGCCGCGCTCGTCGCGTTCTGGGCCGGCGCCGCACTCGTGCTTGCGAGGCGCGGGAGCGAACGGCTCGGCCTCGTCGTGGGCGGAGCCGCCGTCGCCGGGGGAGCGTGCGCGGCGACGGCGACGTTGGCCGACCTCGACGCTCTCCACGCCGTCGCATCGGCGATCATCCCGGCGGCGGCCCTTCACCTCGAGCTGGTGATGCCGGACGGGAGCCTGGCCCGACCCGGCCTTCGCTCGCTGGCCATCACCGGGTACGTGTGTGCCGCTGCCATCGGCGTGTGGCTCGCCATCGCCGACCGCGCCCCCTCGGTGGCCGGAGTGGCGGCCGGCGTCGTGCTCGCCCTCCTGATCGGCCTGCCGGCCGCGCACCAGACCTACCTCCGGTCTGCGGGCATGGCTCGTCAGCGCCTCCAGCTGGTCGGCTGCGCGGTGGCCGTCATCGTCGAGGTGGCCCTCGTCGTCGCGGCGCTGCACCTGCTCGTCGACTGGCCCTCCTACGCCGCCGAAGTAGCGGCCGCAGCCACGGCCCTCGTCCCGCTGGCCCTCGCCGCGGGCACGAGCGCCCGCATGTCCCGCCGCGTCGATCGCGTGCTGGTCCACACCGTGTCGGCCACCGGGGTCACGGCGGTCGTCGTCGTCGTCTACCTCGTGATCGTCATCGGCCTCGGCCGGTCGCCCGACGACGCCGAGCGTCGTCTCCTCGTGCTCTCCATGCTGGCGGCCGCGGTGGCGGCAGTGGCCTACGTGCCCACGCGCGAGCGCCTGGCCGAGAGCGCCAACCGGCTGGTCTACGGCGAGCGCCACCCGCCCGACGAGGTCCTGCGCACGTGGGGCAGTCGCCTCAGCCGATCGATCCCCATGGACGAGCTGCTGCTGCAGCTGGCCGAGTCGCTCCGCAAGGTGCTGGTGCTCCGGCGGGCGGAGATCTGGACGGGCACCGCGGGTCGCCTCGAGCTAACCGTGTCGGTGCCCGACCGCACGGCGCCTCCCCTCGTGCTCGGCCCCGAGGAGCAGCCGGTGGTCACGCGGGCGGGGGTCACCGGGAACGTCTGGCTGGAGATCTGGCTCCCGCCGCTGCTCGAGGGGCGTGATCGCGCTCAGCTCCGCGTCGCCCCGGTGTCGCACAGCGGCGAGCTGCTCGGGCTCCTCGTCATCGAGCGGGGCACCGACGACGACCGGTTCACCGAGGAGGACGACCGCGTCCTCACCGAGCTGGCCCGGCAGGTCGGCCTCGCCCTCCACAACGTGCAGCTCGACTCCGCCCTGCAGGAGAGCCTCGAGAACCTCAAGCGGGCCAACGACGACCTGCAGGCCTCCCGTGCCCGGATCGTGGCCACCGGCGACGCGGAGCGCCGCAAGATCGAGCGCAACCTCCACGACGGAGCGCAGCAGCACCTGGTCGCGCTGGCGGTGAACCTGCGGCTGGCCAAGGACATGCTGGGTGACGATCCGGAGTCCGCTCGGGAGATGCTCGACGCGCTGGGCGATGCCGTGAAGGACACGATCCAGGAGCTGCGCGACCTCGCCCACGGCATCTACCCCCCGTTGCTCATGGACAGCGGCCTCAACGAGGCGCTGCGAGCCGCTGCGACCCGGAGCCCGCTGGCGGTCGGCGTCGACAGCGCGGTGGGCCGTCACCCGAGCGAGGTCGAGGCGGCCGTGTACTTCTGCTGCCTCGAGGCGCTGCAGAACGCGGGCAAGCACGCCCCCGAGGCGACAGTGCACATCAAGGTCGAGGAGGCCGACGGCCTGCTGCGCTTCGCGGTGGCCGACGACGGTCCTGGCTTCGACGTGGGCGCGGCCACCGCCGGTCATGGATACGTGAACATGAGCGACCGGCTGGGCGCCATCGGGGGCAGCGTGGAGTGGCGATCGGCGCCGGGTGAGGGCGCCACCGTCGCCGGGCAGGTCCCCGTCTGATGGCCGCGCTCTGGCTCCTCGCGCGCCGCACGCTGCGGGCGAACCGGCGGGCGATGTTCGGCCTGGCCCTCGTGCTCGCCCTCACGGGTGGTGTCGGGCTCACGTCCATGGCCGCCGCCCGACGCACCGCGTCGGCCTTCCCGCGGTACCTCGAGGCGAGCAACGCGAGCGACGTCGCCCTGAACCCGGTCGTCTTCGCCGAAGACGCGGGCCCGGAGGTCGTGGCCCCCGTGGTCGAGCGGGCCCGGTCGCTCGACGGTGTGGCCCATGCCGCGACCCACTTCGGGCTGGAGAAGATGTACCTGCTCGCCGAGGACGGCGTGGCCTTCGCGGATCTCGGCGGGGAGGTCGTCGGTTCACTGGACGGCCGCTACACCGAGACCGACCGGGCCACCCTGGTCGAGGGTCGGCTCCCGGACCCCGATGCTCCCGACGAGGCCTTCGTCAACACGATCGGCGCGGAGCTCGGAGGCCTCGAGGTGGGATCCGAGCTCGAGTTCGGGATCTTCGAGATCGGTGAAGGCGACCCACGGGACTTCCCGCGCGTGGGCGAGGCCACGATGCACGTCGTCGGCATCGGCCAGTTCGCCGAGGAGGCGCTGGCCGACGACTTCGACCGCTCGCCCCGGATCCTCCTGAGCGAGGCGGCCACCCGCGACCTCGCTGACGTCGCCGGGGGCTACATCTGGCAGGCCCTCACCCTCGCTCCGGGAGCGCGGGTCGAGGACGTGCTCGACGGCTACCAGGCCCTGTTGCCGGAGGACGTGGCCGTGAACGTCCGCCGCAACGACGAGCAGCTGGAGGGCGTGCAGCGCGGCATCCGTCCCATCGTGGCGACCCTCGGGATCTTCGGCGGCTTCGCTGCGGCGGCCGCGTTGGTCCTCGGTGCGCTCGGCGCCGCGCGGCTCCTCGCTGCTGCCTCGCCCGACGTCCCCACCCTGCGATCCGTCGGGTTCGCGCCGGGGCGCGCGGCCATGGGGTTGGCGGCACCGGCCATCGCCGCTGTCATGCTCGGAGCGGTGGGTGCCGTAGCGCTCGCGATCGCGCTGTCGCCCGTGGGTCCCGTCGGGCCGGTACGGGCGTTCGAGCCCGATCGCGGCCTGGACATCGATGTCACCGTGCTGGGGCTCGGCGCGCTCGTGCTCGGTCTCGTCCTGGGCGCCTTCGTCCTGGCGATGAGCCGGTTCACGCTCCGCCGGCAGCAGGCCGGTGCGGGGGCCCGCCCCTCCCGGTCCCGCCTCGTCCAGGGACTGGCCGGCATGGGCCTGGGGCCCGTCGCCACCGTGGGCGCCGCCCACGCCGCGGGATCAGGGGCGGGTGGTCGAACGGTGCCGTCGCGCGCCACGTTGGCGGCCTGCGTCCTGTCGATCACGGCCATCATCAGCGCGCTGACGTTCGGAGCAGGCGTACGTCAGCTCCTCCGGGAGCCGGACCGGTACGGGTGGGCCGCCGATCTCGTCGTCGAGTTCGGTGGCGGGTACGAGGAGATCATCACCGAGGGTGGGCCGGCCGTGGTCGAAGCGGCCGACGGACGGATCGCCGCGCTGATGGTGACGGGCAACGGGCGCATCACCGTGGACGGCAGCAGCGTGAGCACGATGGGGATCGAGCCGGTGAGCGGCCCGCCGCCGGTTACGGTGGTCGACGGACGCCTTCCCCGAGCGAGCGACGAGATCGCCTTCGGCCGCGTGACCGCGGGGGAGCTCGGCGTCGGGCTGGGCGACGAGGTCACGACCCGGCTGGGGGAGCTGCGAGTGGTGGGGATGGTCGCGCTGCCCGCCATCGGTCCCCTGGCCAGCTCGCATCCGAGCCTGGGGCAAGGAGCACTCGTCACCTACGACACGCTGGCCGAGCTGGACGACGCGGCTTTCCGGGGAACCGCCATGGTGCGTCTTGCCGAGGGCGTAGACGCAGGTCGGTTCGCGCCGAGCGTCGTCGAGATGGTGGCGGCCGAGATGACGTACGGCCTGCCCGCCATGGCCGGTTCGATCTACACGGAGCAGCGGCCGGCCGAGGTGGCGGCCCTCAGCCCGGCGCGCGGCACGGCGCACCTGTTGGCAGGGCTCCTCGCCCTGGCCGCGGTGATCGCCCTGGCCACCACCCTGAGCGCTTCCGTCCGGCGCCAGGCCCGCACCTACGCGGTGCTCTCCGCCCTCGGCTTCCGGCGCGGCGAGGTGCGCCGCACCGTCCGCTGGCAGACAAACCTCCTGCTCGCCGGCGCCGTGGTGATCGGCGTGCCTCTCGGCATCGCGGTGGGTCGCTGGACCTGGCTCGCGTTCGCCGGCCAGCTCGGCGCGGCCACCACGCCGTCGGTGCCGCTCGGCCTGATCGCGCTGGCCCTGGTGGCGCTGGTGGCGGTGGCCAACGTGGTCGGTGAGCCGGCAACCCGGGCGGCCGGTGGGCACGCGGGCCGGGCCCGCATCCTCCAGGTCCGCTGACGTCAGGGTTTCAGTCGCCCCCGCGGTCGTCCCAGAGGCGGCGGAGGAGGTCGGGTCCGAGCTCCTCCTTGTTCACGTAAGCCGCGAACCCGGAGCTCTCCGCCTCGGGCGGGAGGTCAGAGCGCTGGTAGGTCGAGCAGAGGAACACGGTGGTGCCCGGCGCCGCCGCCATGATCTGGCGGGTCGCCTCGATGCCGTTCATCGTCGGCATGTTGATGTCCATCAGGACGAGGCTCGGGCGCAGCTCGGCCGCCATGGCGACGGCCTCGTCGCCGTCGGCCGCTTCGCCGACGAGCTCGAAGCCCTCGGCGCGGCGGAGCACGGCCCGCGCCGCGAGGCGGAACGGCAGCTGATCGTCCACGATCAGCACGGACACCCCGTCGGTCGACACCACCTTCACCTCCGCATTCTTCCTACCGCAGGCCCGCGAGCAACAGGGTGCGGGCCGGTGTGGAGGGGTGGGGCTACCCTCCCTCACGCGGCGGCGAGGTAGAGGAGCACCGCCTTCACCCGTCGGTTCACGTCGATCTCCTCCGAGAGCCCGAGCTTCGAGAAGATGGAGTTGGTGTGCTTCTCGACCGCCCGCGTGGACAGCACCAGCGCAGCGGCGATGGCCGCGTTGCTCTTGCCCTGCGCCATCTCCCCGAGGATCTCCCGTTCCCGGGGGGTGAGCCGGTCGACGTCGGATGTGTGCGGGCGCCGGGACGACACCAGCGACTCCACGACCTTGGCGTCGATCACGGATCCGCCGGCCGCCACCTCGCGGATCGCGGCCAGCAGCTCCTCGACCTCGCTGACCCGCTCCTTCAGTAGGTAGGCGCGGCCCTCCGAACCGCCGTCGAGCAGGGCGAGGGCGTAGGCCGGGTCGGCGTACTGGCTGAGCACGACCACGCCGACCTCGGGGCGGTTGCGTCGGAGCTGGGCGGCGATCTGGATGCCCTCGTCGGTGCCGCTGGGCGGCATCCGGATGTCCGTGACGACCAGGTCGGGCGAGGCCGCCTCGATGAGGGCCTCGAGCTCGGGCCGGTCGGCCGCCACGCCCACGAGATCGATGTCGGTGGCGCGCTCGAGGAGCCGCGCGATGCCCTCGCGCAACAGGGTGTTGTCCTCTGCCAGCACGACCCGGATCGGCACGTCGAGAGCCTAGGACGTGGTCACCTGGTCGCCGGACGACCCGGCGGACGCCGTCACTCCGTGCGGAGCACCTCTGCGGCGTGCATCCGGGCGACCCGCCGGCCGGGGGCGTAGGCCACCACCTGCGCAGCCAGCAGCGCCACGGGAACGAGCAGCATCACGGTGGCCATGGCGAACGGTGCGACCTGGTCAAGGGGCACGCTGTCGGCGACGAGCCCCCAGCCCGTCCGGCCCAGCGCGACGCCGAGGGGGATCCCGAGGGCGAGGCCTGTGACGAAGATGGCCGTGCCCTGCACGCTGACGACGGCGCGGGTGCCACGGCGGTGAGGCCGATGGCCCGCAGCACCGCGAAGTCATGCGCCCGCACCCGCGTGGTCGAGGCGAGGACGTGCAACAGGGCGGCGACGGCGAGGAGCGGCGAGGAACCCGGCGAACAGCGTGGGGAGGGGGCTCGCCCCCGGTCGGGTGGGTGGAAGCCCGCGTCAGCGGGGGGGGCTGCGTGGCTACCGGAGGTCGGGGACGGCGGTGAGCTCGCGGGGTGCGGCGTGGTCGCGCTCCTCCATCGCCACGACGGCGATGAGGGCCGCCACCATCGAGGCGATGGCGGCCGGGCCGAGGGCCCACGAGCCCACGAGGCCCAGACCTGCGCTGACGAGCAGCACGACAGCCGAGGCGAACATCCCGATCGAGAAGCGGAGCCACATGCGCACGTCGTCATCTCCTCGTGAGGCGGTGGGTTGCCGCCGGCTTACCCCTGGTCGCCGCCCGTCAAACGAACCAAGGCGCCGAGAAACGCGAGGGGTAGGCGGCCCGGACGATGGGTAGACGGCCCGGGTGACCAGCAGTCCGACCGAGACCGCCCCCCACGTCGGCACGGTGCTCGGGAGCCGCTACGCGCTGCTCCGCCACATCGCTCGCGGAGGCATGGGCGACGTCTACGAGGGCGAGGATCGCCTCCTCCAGCGGCGGGTCGCCGTGAAGGTGTACCGGGCGGCCTCGCCCGCCGACCGAGCTCGGTTCGACGAAGAGGTGCGCGTCCTGGCCAGCCTCAACCACCCCGGCCTCGTCCGGGTGTTCGACGCCGGCCCGCACGGTGACGACGCCTACGTCGTCCTCGAGCTCGTCGACGGCCCGCCGCTCTCGGAGTGCATAGCCGAGGGAGGACCCCTCGAGCCCCGGCGGGTGGCCGAGCTGGGTGCGGAGCTGGCCGATGCCCTGGGCTTCATCCACGGCCACGGCGTCGTGCACCGCGACGTCACCCCGGCCAACGTCCTCTGCGATCCCCAAGGCCGGTCGCGCCTCGTGGACTTCGGCATCGTGCGCCTCCTCGACTCTCCGCGGGTGACCTCGGCGTCGATCGCCATCGGCACGGCCGGCTACATGGCGCCCGAGCAGGTGCAAGGCCACGACGTCACCCCCGCCGCCGACGTGTACTCCCTCGGTCTCCTGCTGCTAGAGGCGCTCACCGGCCGCCACGAGTTCGTCGGCACCGTGCAGGAGGTGGCGATGGCCCGCCTCGTGCGCGATCCGGACGTCCACACCGGGACCCCGGAGGGATGGCGTCCGCTCCTCGCCCGCATGTGCGCTCGCGACCCTGAGCAGCGGCCGTCGGCGGCCGAGGTGCGCGACCACCTCGCCGCGCTCGCCGACGGGCGGGTCCCGGTCCCGCAGACGGGCGCGACCGCTGCCGCCGTCGCGCTGGCGGGAACCGCCCTCGACCAGCCCACGGCGCCCGTGCCCGCTACCGCTTCTGGCGCAGTGGCCGAACCGACGGTCGCGCTGCACGCGACGGTGCCCACCGCGGCACCGGTGCCAGGCGACGGCACCACCGTGATCCCTGCGGTCACCTTCGCCGGGGCTCCCACTGCGCCGAGACGCAGGCGCCGCGCCTCCATACTCGTCGTGGCGGGCGGCATCGCCGCCGCCCTCGTGGCCGTGCCGACACTGGCTGCGCTGGCCGGACCGGACGACGCCGGTGCGCCTCCGACCGAGACGACGACCACCACTGCACCGACGACGACCACCACGACCGAGGCCCGCGCTGTGCGGGAAGCCCCGGTGCGCACGGCCGAGACCACGCCGCCTACCGCTGCGACGGCGACGACGGCCGCCCCGCCGCCGACCGTGCCGGCTGTCATCCCCGATCCGCCGGCCGCCGAACCGCCCGTCGACGAAGCACCGGCCGGCGGCGAGGCGGCGGCTGCTCCTGCCGACGCGCCGCCGACCGGGTAGGTGCGCTCCCGGCCCTGCGGCGGGTCGTCACCCGGCGCCGGCGTCCACGAAGCACTCCACGGCGTTGCTGGCTCGGAAGTCCGCTTCGCCCAGCAGCGCGATGGCCGGTGCCACCTGCGTGTGCATGGCTGTGAGGGCGGCCACCTTCTGGTCGAGGGCTGCGCCCGTCAGCTCGATCCGGAAGGCGACGTCCTCGTCGGGCACACCGGCCGGCCGGTCGTCGGACATGAAGATGCCCCAGCGCTCCCAGTGGTCACCCCACTCCTGGACCTGCGAGACGGTGAGGGCCTCGTGCAGCACGCGGGGCCGATGGCGGGCCCGCTCCCGTGCCCGGGTGACCCATCGCGAGATGGTCTGGTGGTCCGGGTGGAACGTGCCGCCCTCGGGAGCGAACGTCAGGATCGTGTCCGGGCTTACCCCGTCGATGAGGTCCGCCAGCCGGCCGACGGGGCCCTCCGGAGCGAGGTCGGCAAGCCCGCCGTCGGGAAGGTCGAGCCACCGGTGGTCGTCGACGCCGAGCACCGCCATGGCGGCGCGCGCCTCCCAGCGCCGCACCCGACCCAGGCGCTCCGGCGGCCACGCTGCGGGGTCGTCGGTGCCGAGCTCGCCGGCCGTGGCCGAGACGCACACGACCCGCTGCCCGTTCGCCGTTGCGGCGGCCATCGTGCCACCGGCGACGTAGGTCTCGTCATCAGGGTGGGCCCAGATCGACAGGATGGTGCCGAGGTCGTCGATCCGCTCCAGCGAAGGCATGCAGAGATCATGGCGGCGGCTCGGGCGCATCGAGCGGTCCTTTCGCGGCGACCGCAGCGGTGGCTGGGTGGCAGAGCACGCGAGGGCCTCGCATGAGCCAGAGTGGGCGGGTGCGCCGTCGGGGACCTTCCATTGTGCTGGGGGCCGCGCTGCTCGCGGTCCTCGGCTGGTGGTTCCGACGCGTCGTCGTCCCGCTCCGCCCCCACACAGCGGACACACCTCGCGCCCACCCGCTCCCGCAGGGCCACCCGCGGCCCTCGCCCGACGGAGCCGGCACGCGCATCGTCATCAACCCCCGGTCCGGGCCGGCCTGGGTCGGTCCCCCGACCGACGTGCTGCGGGCGGGGCTTCCGGCCGCCGACATCCGAGAGCTCGAGGAAGGCGAGGACCTCGCCGAGCTGCTCTCCGACCCGGCGTTCACGACTGTGGGGGCCTCTGGCGGGGACGGCACCCTGGCCGCGGCCGCCGCCGTGGCCGCGGAGCGAGGCGTTCCCTTGGTCGTCGTCCCGGGCGGAACGCTCAACCACCTCGCGCGGGATCTCGGCATCGACGACGTCGAGGACGCGGTAGCGGCGGTCCGGGCGGGCACGGCCGCCTGCATCGACGTGGGGACGATCGGCGACCGCACCTTCGTGAACACCCTCAGCTTCGGCGGGTACACCGCGGTGGTCGACCGGCGCGAGCACCTGGAGCGGTGGCTCGGAAAGTGGCCGGCCCTGGTCGTGGCGCTCGTGTGGGAGCTCCCGAGGATGCGCCCCCTCCGGCTGCGGATCGACGGGGAACGGGTCGACGTCTGGGTCGGGTGGATCGGCAACGGGTCCTACGGACCCCCGGGGCTCGGACCCGCCTGGCGGGAGCAGCTCGACGACGGGGTGCTCGATGTGCGACTCGTGCACGGGGGGCCCCGCTACGCCCGAACCCGCTTCGTGCTGGCGGCGATGATGGGGCGCCTGAGCGCGCTGTCCGTCTACGACGAGCGTCGGGTGGAGTCGTTGGACATCGAGTGCCTCGACGGCCCCCAGCGCCTGGCTGCCGACGGCGAGACGTTCGACGGACCGGCGCGGTTCACGGTAGGCAAGCGACGGCGAGCGCTGCGCGTCGTCCTCGCCCCCACCGCTCGGGAGCCCGCCGGGTGAGGAACGGCCCGTCGCGCCTCGGCCCCTCGGGTCGGTACGGCGTCCGGGCCGTCCTCCTCGCTGCCGCGGTCACACTCGTCGGCGTTCCCTTCGGGCTACTGCTGCACCAGGTGACGGTGGACGGACCGCTGACGGAGCTCGATGAGCGCCTCGCCGAACGCCTCCACGACCGGGTCGTGGACTACCAGGGCCTCGAGCTCGTGATGCAGGCCATCTCCCTCACGGGCCGCGGCACCTTCCTCTTCGTGCTCGTCGGCCTGGCGGCGCTGTGGCTGCTGCGGCGAGGCGCTCGCAAGCTGGCGGTCTTCCTCGTCGTGGTCAGCGTCGGCGGCGGCATCGTCAACAGCCTCGTGAAGCTCGCCGTCGGGCGGCCCCGCCCCGTCTTCGACGAGCCGATCGCCACTGCCTTCGGCAAGAGCTTCCCGTCAGGCCACTCGATGGGCTCCTTCGTCTGCTACGGAGCGCTGCTGCTGGTGTTCCTGCCGCTGGTGCCCCGGGCGCGCCGGTCGTGGGCCGTCGCCGGCACGGCTCTGCTCGTGCTCGCCATCGGCTTCTCGCGGATGGCCTTGGGGGTGCACTTCCTGTCGGACGTGCTCGGGGGGTTCGTGCTGGGCGCCGCCTGGCTGGCCGGCTCCGTCGCCGCCTTCGAGACGTGGCGCGAGGAGCGGGGCCGCCGACGCAGCGACCCCCTCACCGAGGGGGTCGAGCCCGAGGAGGCCGACGAGCTCACCTGATGCCAGCCGGCGGGTGCATCCCCGAGGTTGGGGGGAGGGGCGGGCGGGTAGCCGGGGTCGGTGACGACGACCGACGAGACCTCCCCCGACCTCCCGCTGCTGGCGCGCAGCGCCCTCGAGGAGGCGCGCCAGGCGTACATCGCCGTCGCCTCTAAGAACGGTCCGCACGTCACCCCGGAGCTGTTCGCCTTCTCCGGTGGGCGTTTGTGGTTCGCGGCGGCGACGGGCACCGTGAAGGTCAACGTCCTTCGCCGAGAGCGCCGGGGGGCAGCCGTGGTGCGCGTGCCTGGCCGTAGCGTCCTCATGGCCGGGCCCGTCGAGGTGTTCGACGCAGGCACCCCGTTCGAGCTGCTCGGCAAGCGCAAGCAGGGCTTGGCCGCGACACGGGCGCTGCTCTCCTACGCGACCCGCAACGCCCCCGACCTCCTCGCCTTCGGCGGCGACCTCGTGAGCGGGAAGCTCGGCCGCCGGTTGCCACCGCGGCGGGTGCTCTTCGCGCTCGATCCCACCGACGGGGCCGTCGTCGAGAGCGACGAGGTGAGGGACAGCTGGGGCGGTTGGTCCGTCGACGCCGCCCCGCCAGAAGCCCCCGCCAAGGCGGGAGGGACGTCGGCCATCGCCGCCCTCGCAGGACCGCTCGCCGTGCCGGCTCGCTGGTTCGCCGAGGAGCAGGAGCTGCACGTCCTGCCCGCCCTCCTGTCCCTGACCTCCGACGATGCCGGCTCGATCGGCGTCGTCCTGGACGAGTACTCCGCGCCGGGGCCGGCGGCCAAGCAAGGTGAGCTGTTGCGGGGCACCGCGGAGGCCGGGCACGACGGTGGCGTGCTGCACGTGACCCTCGACCAGGTCGTGGAGTGGGACGGAGTGGAGACCTCGGCCAGCCCCGCCGGTTGACCGCGACCCGGCCAACTAGCCGGGGCCGCGCACAGCGAGGATGCCGCCTGCTGGCGCCACCTCTCGTCGAGCTCCGGTACGATCTCCCAGCGGGCTGCCGACGGGGCGAGAGGGGTGGTGGCGGTGGATGCCGTGATCGTCGAAGGTGGCGAGCATCCCCTCCGGGGTGAGGTCAGGCTCCTGCTCCAGGCGGCGATGGTGGTGTTCGTCTGGACGGTGGGGATCGGCATCCTCAACGGCACCGATGTCGTCGATTTCGACCGCAAGGTCCTGCTGTCGCACGTCCACGCCGGCACGCTCGGGTGGATCACGATGAGCGTGTTCGCAGCCTCGCTCTGGCTGTTCGGTAGTGGCGCCAGCGAGACCGAGTCGAAGGCGGGCCGGTTCTTCGCTCGGGTGTCGCTGATCGTGCTGCCGGTGTTCGCGTTGACGTTCGCGTTCACCTACGAGGAACCCAGGGCGATCCTCGGGACGGTCGCGCTCGCCGCCATCGTCGGCATGTTCGCCTGGGTCGCCGTGCGGTCCCGGCGGATCGAGCTCACCACCGTGCACCTGGCGATCCTCGCCGCGGTGGCCACCTCTGTCGTGGGCGGGGTCCTCGGCGTCCTGCTCGCCACCGAGATCGCCACCGGCCGCAACGTTCTCACCGACGGCGGCAGCGACGCCCACCCAGCAACGATGGTGGTGGGCTTCCTCATCCCGATTGGCATGGCGCTCGCCGAGTGGAGCCTGCGACCGTCCGGCCGTCTTGAGCCCGCCGGTCGGCTCGGCACCGCGCAGGTGGCGCTCCCGTTCATGGGCGGCCTGCTGCTGATGGTCGGCCTCCTGCTCGACATCGACGCCCTCCCGCCACTGGCCACCGTGATCGAGCTCGCCGGCGTGGCAATCTTCTTCCGGCGGCTGTGGCGGCCGATCCGCGACGTCGCCTGGGGCGATCGGGCACCGGGCCGCTACGCGGCGATGTCGGCGCTGGCGATCGTCGTCAACATCATCTTCCTCAACTACCTCGTCGCCGCCAACGGCGGGGACATCGACCTCGTGGCCAACCACCAGCTCCTCGCCCTCGACCACACGATGTTCGTCGGCGTCCTCACCAACGCCATCTTCGCCCTCCTCGTGGTCGCCTCCGGCCCCACCCGGTGGCCCCGGGTCGACGACGCCGTCTTCGCCGGGATGAACGTCGCGTTGTTCGGTTTCGTGGTGAGCCTCCTCGCCGAGTCGACGTGGCTGATGCGCATCAGCACACCCATCCTCGGCCTGTGCATCCTGGCCGGCCTCCTCGACCGCACCGGCGCGATGCGCGCCCCGAGCACGACCTCCGACAGGGCGTCGGACCCAGCCGTGGCCTGAGCATGCGACCCCGGTTCGCCCGGTCCCGCTGGCGCGCTCACGCTGGCAAGGTCATGGCGGCTGGGCGACACCGGGATGATGGGGTCCTCGAGTGCACGCGCGGATCCCAGGACCCTTGTCGTGGCGGCGAGCTCGGTCCGTGCTCACGCTGCTAGCGCGAGCCGGAGACGTCCGCCGACGCTTTCACGCCCGCCTTCACCTCGTGGGCAGTGGGACCGACCGTGTCGGCCGCTTCTGCCCCCCGCTCGCCGAGCGACCGGCCGTGGCCGGTGGTCGTGTCCTTGCGGGTCTGCCGTTCGGCCTCTGCGTTGAGCTCGGCCCCCAGCACGACGACGTAGGCGGTGAGGAAGAGCCACAGCATGACCACGACGACCGCACCGAGCGCGCCATAGGTCGTCTCGTACTTCCCGAAGCTGGCCGAGTACACCGAGAACGCCACCGAGCCGATCAGCCAGAGCAGGGTGGCCACGACCGAACCGAGCCCGGCCCAGCTCCATCGGGGGTCCTCGCGGTCCGGGGCCACCCGGTAGATCACGGCCAGCCCGCCGATCATCGACAGGCCCAAGGCGGGCCAGCGGAGGATGGCGATGGTGATGCGGGAGGCGTCGCCGAGCGCGGTGTCGGCGAGCACGGCCGGGAGCAGCGCGATCACGCCGATGCTCACTGCGAGGAAGACGATGGCGCCCGCCGTGAGGAGCAGGGCCAGGCCCCGCACCTTGACGAAGCCCCGCGTCTCCTCTTCGTCGTAGGCCGTGTTGATGGCACCGATGAGGTGCTGGACCCCGCTTGACGCCGACCACAGCGCCAGCAGGGCCCCGATCACCATGAAGGCGAGCGCGCCGCCCTGCGACCGCTCGGCGGCGGTGGTGAGCTGCACCTCCACGAGGTCCCGGACCTCCGTGGGTGCGGCGGCCAACAGGTCCCGGACCTGCCGCGCCGCGTCGGCCGGATCGGCGACCAGGCCGTACAGCCCAGCGAGCGCCGTGAGCGCGGGGGCGAGGGCGAGCAGCGCGTAGAAGGCGACCCCCGCAGCCAGGAGCGGCGCCCCATCGGCCTTGGACTCCTTCACCGTCCGGACGAGGATGTCGCGCCATCCAGCTGCCGGGACGTCCGCCGGGACCTTCGCGTCGCGGCCGTGCCCACCACCGTCGCCGGTCTGCTGCATGCGGCGTGCGCTACCCGTCGACCGCAGGGCTGAGCCATCGGGGGCCGCATCTCCTCTATTCCGCGCCATTCGTTTGCCGTTCGGGCGGCGGGGACAGTCAAGCGACGAGTTCGACATCCACGAAGCAGGGAGAACCGACATGACCGACACCTCGACCGAGCAAGCGTCTCCCGCGGGACGGGCAGCCGCCGAGGCGGCCAACGTCGCCTCGACGGCCACGGAGCAGGCCACCACCGTGGCCAAGACGGCGGCGGAGGAGGCGAAGGCCGTCGGTGCCCAGGCCGCAGAGGAGGCCAAGCAGCTCGTCAACAGCACCAAGGACCAGCTGCGCTCGCAGGCGTCGGACCAGTCCGACCGCGTTGCTTCGGCGCTGGGCGACCTCGGCGGCCAGCTGCAGGCCATGGCCGACGCCGGGCAGCCGGGTCTCGCCCGCGATGCGATCGCGGAGATCGCGACCAAGGCGCAGGGCTTCGCCTCTCGCCTGAATGAGCGCGGACTCGACGCCACCCTCGACGACGCCCGTCGCTTCGCTCGCAACCGTCCCGGCCTCTTCCTGCTGGGCGCTGCGGCGGCGGGACTGGTGACCGCTCGCATCGTCCGAGCCACCGACACCCAGAGCATCGTCGAAGCGGCCAAGGCGCCCACGGGTGGCTCGGAAGGCCAGTCCGCCTGTCCAGCGCACCGTCCGCCGCGCTGGGCAGCCCCGGAGTCGCTGCCGGTGAGCGCACCCTCGACGATCCCGTCGGGCCCGGCATCATCGGCCAGGCGCCGACCCCCCCGCTCAGCACGGGCGCCCCTGGCACCACCGCCGTGTCGCCGATCGGCGGGGCGCAATGAGCGCCATGCACGAGACGCCGTTGCCCGGCAGTGCCGAGGCGGCGGAGCCGATCGAACCCGACCAGTCGCTCTCCGAGCTCCTCGGCCGGATGACGACCGACGTGGGGAACCTCGTGTCCACGCAGATCGAGCTGGCAAAGGTCGAGATCAAGGAGGAGGTGTCGCAGGCCGGCAAGGGGTTCGGCGTGGTCGGCGGCGGCGGCCTGGCCGGGTACTTCTCGGTCCTGGTCATCTCCTTCGCAGCGGCCTATGCCCTCTCGAACCTGTTCGACAGCCTCGGCTGGGGCTTCCTCGTCGTGGGCCTCGTGTACGCGGCGGTCGCCGCCGTCCTCGTGCTCAAGGGCAAGGACCAGATCAAGTCCGCGACGCCCGTCGCGGAGCACACGAAGGAAACTCTCAAGGAGGACGTGGCATGGGCCAAACAGCAGAGGAGCTGAGGCAGCAGTTGGAGCAGCAGCGCGAGGACGTGAGCCGGGACCTGGTTGCCATCGGCGACCGCGTCAGCCCGAACCGCATGGACGAGCGCCGGCGCGCCGCGGTGCGCCAGTCCTTCGGACGGGCTCGTGAGGCCGTCATGGGCGCAGCCGACAACGTGACCGGCACCGCGTCGAGCGCCACGAGCGCCACCGGCGACAAGCTCGGGAGCGCAGCCGGGTCGGTGACGTCCTCCGTCGGCGCCGTGTCGTCCTCCGGGACGTCGGCTGCGTCCTCCGTGGGTGATGCGGTGGCGGGCGCTCCCACCGTCTTGAAGAACCAGGCGCAGGGGAACCCGTTCGCCGCCGGTCTCATCGCGTTCGGGGCCGGCGCGCTCGTCGGCACGCTGGTGCCGACCTCTCGACGGGAGCAGCAGGCAATCCGCCAGGTGCAACCGGCCCTCGAGTCGGCGGCGACGGAGGTGGGGGAGGGTGTGCAGACCGTGGCCAAAGACGTCGCGTCGCAGGCCACCGAGGCCGCCGATCGCCTCAAGGACACCGCGCAGGAAGCGGCCGAGACGGTGAAGGGCGACGCCCACGGCGCCGCCGAGCAGACGAAGGACCAGGCCGTCCGCGCCGCCGAGACGGCCAAGGAGACGGCCAAGGAGCAGGCCGCCCAAGCGGTCGAAACGGCCGAGGAGAAGGCCAGCCAGACCGTGGAGTCCGCCACCTCGAGCGGGCCGACCGGCGGCGCTGGCACGACCACCGGCACGACTCCGGGAACGAGGACCCCGGGCACGGCGCCCGGCGGCACCGGCCCGGCCGGCGGCTCGCCGAGCTAGCTCTGTGAGGTCTTCGCGGCCGTCTTCCTCGTCGCCGTCGGCCCCATCCCGTCCCTACAGAGCGCAACCGGTGGAAGAAGTGCAGCGGAAGCGCTGTACTTCTTCGACCAGTTCGCAGCGTGGTCAGTCGGGGTCGTCGGGGTCGTCGGGGACGAGGTGGGCGAACCTCGTCTGGCGGAGCGCGACGCGCAGGGGCTCCGGATCGTCGACCCGCTGCCAGGGGTCCCGGGGGGCAACCGCGCGCAGCGTCGAGCTCACCGGCGCCGAGGGGACCCCCAGGGCGGCGCTGATGCGATCGACCAGCGCCCGCCGAGCCCCGGGGCTGAGCAGGTCGTCGTGGTAGTCGACCTCGAGGTAGGGCACCGAAGCGAGGGCAGCGTCCAGCCACCGCTGCTGAAGGTCCATGGTGTGAAGCCAGGCCAGCACCGTGGCGACGTCGGGCGTCATCGGCGTGAACGAGACGTCCTCGTGCTCCCGTTGGTGCCACCGCCCGGTGGTGTCGGCATGGAGCGCGGAGAGCGCCCCCGAGAGCGGGTCGCGACGCTGCAGGTGCACGATCGTCCACCCTCGGTCGACGAGAGAGCGCAGGACGTCGGCGCCCGGCCCGTAGCGGCCCTCGTGCCACAGCAAGTCCTGGATCAGGAGCTTGCACCCCCAGGCCCGGGCGCCGCGCAGCCGGGCGCGCCGGGCCCACCCCTCGAGCACGGCGCCGAGCGACCATGCCGGCGAGCGCAGCGGCTCGGAGACGCAGACCACGCCGGGCAGTCCGTTGAGCAGCTCCACGAAGAGCTCGCTGCCCGACCTCGGCTGACACAGCACGAGGAAGCGCGCCGGGCGGGCCACGGGGAGCAGGCCGGCAACGTACGCGGTCGCCCGACTCGATCGCAGGGCCTGCAGCATCGACCGGTCCTTTCTCGCAAATCCCTACGGCATGAAGCCGAGGACGGCGAGCACGGCCTCGCCGACGGCGGCGTCGCCGGCGACGGTGACGTCGTCGGGCACATCCGAGCGGCCGCAAACCAAGGCGGCGAACGCGCTGGCCGGCATCGTGAGCTCGACGGTCGGGTCGGGGGGCACCTCGGGCAGCGCCTGGGCGCGCCCCGCCTCCATGCCGATCGCGAGGCGTGCGACGTCGCCGATCGTCAGCACGACCACGCTCCCGTCCGCCACGCCGGCCCGCTTGCCGATGATCGCGGGCAGGAAGCGGGAGAAGTAGGCCACGGCCTCCGCTGCACACGGCCCGGTCTCGTGCCCGGGGCGGCCGATCGCCCGCCGCACGTCCTGCTCGTGCGACCACGTGTCCATCACCCGGAGCGTCAGCATGTCGGCGATCGTGCCCGGGCCGACGGGGGTGACCGTCTCCCGCGCCAGGTCGTCGTCGCTCAGCGCCCGGAGCTGGGCCAGCCGGGCGGTCGTGACCTCGCGGAGCTCGTCGAGGACGGCCGGGCCCGGGAGCGCCCGCCGAGCGTCCACGCCTATCTCGTTGTGCTCACCCATCGGGTTCTTGGCGTGACTGAGGTCGGCCGGCGCGTGATCGGGCGCCGGGCGACCGAGCGCGCGGGCCTCGTAGTCGATGAGGTGCGAGATCATGTCCTTGACGCTCCAGCCCGGGCACCCGGTCGACGCGTCCCACTCGTCGTCCCGGAGCTCCGCGGAGAGTGCCGTGATCGACTGCCACGCCAGCTCCAGGTTGTCGATCGATGTCGATCCGTCCGAGCGCTCCATGGCTCCCCCCTCGCTCTGCCGCACAACGTCCCGCATCGCGCCGCGCCTCCGCAAGCCGACGCCTCCCGGAGCTCGCTTCGAGTCCCACCGGACGCACCGCGTGTCGGTCGCGTCGGACGGCGCGGTCCCGGGGGTCCTGGTCGTCGCTGACACGGTGACGCCGACGCCGGCGGAGGCCGCCGCGGAGCTGCGCGGCTCGGGCTCGTCCCGGTGCTCCTCACCGGCGACACCGTCTGCGGCGCACCGTGTCGGCCGAGGTCCTCCTGAGGGACAAGGTCGCGGTGGCTCCGGCGGGTCCAACCGCCGCCCGGTACCCACACAGGTATGGTCCGGTGATGCCCCGGTACGAGATGAACGGCGATCGCATGCCCCACTGCGGCGGATCGAAAGCCGGGTGCGTGGGCTCCAGCGGCTCATCGAGGAGGACACGTACGGCATCGACGTCCTCAACCAGATGAGCGCGATCAGCACGGCCCCGCAGAGCGCCGCCGTGGGCCCCGTGGACGAGCGCCTGCGCCACTGCGTGGCCGACGCCGCGGTCGGCGGCGACCAGGAGCACAAGGTCCCGATGGTCGCCGGGGCCACGAAGGCCTTCGAGCGGCTCGTGAAGCCCTGAAGCAGCGAGGCGTGATGCGTACGGCGGTGCGGGCGCTGGCGGCCGTCCTCGTGGCGGCCACGGTGTTGGGAGCACCTTCGCCCGCGGCGCAGACCGCATCGGCGGCGGCGGTCGCAGCCGCACCCGACGAGGGGCTCACCCTGCTCGAGGAGGAGGTGGTGTTCGAGGACGGGCGGCTCCACGAGCTGACGCTGCAGAGCCCAGCCCTCGGCCGGCCGGCCCGGGTGCGAGTGCTGCTGCCAGCGGGGTACGACGATCCCGCCGCGGCGGCGAGGCGCTATCCGGTGCTGCTGCTCCTGCACGGCACGGACGGCGACCAGCGGTCGTGGACCGGGTCGAGCGACGTCGAGGGGCACACCGCCGGGCTCGATCTGATCGTCGTGATGCCCGAGGGTGGCGCCACCGGCTTCTACTCCGACTGGATCGACGGGCCGGCCTGGGAGACGCACCACCTCGAGGAGGTGCTCCCCTGGGTCGAGGCCACGTACCGCGCGGTCGGTGCGCGAGAGGGACGGGCGGTCGCCGGCCTGTCCATGGGCGGGTTCGGCGCGATGGCCTACGCAGCCCGCCACCCCGACCGGTTCGTCTCTGCCGCGTCGTTCTCGGGGGCGGTGGACGTCGCCGACCTGAGCATCGTCGAGGCCGAGGCCCTCGAGGCGCTGGGCGTGGGGGACGACCGCCGCTGGGGGCCGTACCTCACCCACGAGGCGCAGTGGCGGGGCCACAACCCCCCCGACCTCGCCTCGAACCTGCGGCCGCTGCGGCTGCGCCTCGTCACCCGGACAGGGGTGCCGTGCCCGGGCGACTCCGCTCCGTCCGCCGTGCTCGAGGCAGCCATCGCGCCGATGAACGTCGGCTTCGCCACCAGGCTGACCCTGGCCGGCGTCGCCCACGAGCTCGTGGTCCAGCCGTGCGGCACCCACGAGTGGCACCACTGGGACCACGATCTGGCGGCGTGGCTCCCCGGCCTCATGGCCACGTTCGCGGCACCGCCGGCGACGCCGGGAGCGTTCGACCACCGCGCCACGGACCCCGTCACGTCAGTCTGGGGGTGGACGTTCACCACGCATCGGCCGGCCATCGAGTTCCTCGACCTGAGGGATGTCTCGCCGGCCGGCCTCGCCCTCACCGGGAGCGGCCCGGTCGACGTGCTCACGTCGCCGGCCTTCGATCCGGGGGCGGCCTACGACCTCACCAGTGCGAGCGCCGGCGTGCTCACGCTGCCCGTTGGCCTGCTGCCGCCGCTCGTCGACCTCCCTGCGGGAAGCCCGACCAGCGTCACGGCCGTGGCCGACGCCGCGGGCCGGCTGGCCTTCACGGTCGACCTCGGTCCGCCCCACACGGCCAACCAGTACTCGCCGGAGGGGATCCTCGCGGAGAGCCTGGCCCTCGGCTCGTACTTCCGCCGCGCCGAGATCTCGATCCGTCAGCGCACGGCCGCGCCGGAGCCCGCCCCGACCCCGACCGTCGGCCGCGAGGCTGCTCGTACGGGCACCCTGCCGGCCACCGGTGGCACGTCGGTGCCGTGGGGTGCCGTCACCCTCGCCCTGGCGGCGGCGGGGCGCTGCGTGCTGCACGCGGCCGCACCGTGTGAGGGGCGCCGTGTCGGCGGCGACCGCCCCGGGTAGGGCCCGACCATGCCGCCGTCCGACGCCGTGCCCGCCGTCGTGCTCTTCGACCTCGACGGCACCCTCGTCGACACGAACTACCTGCACGTGCAGGCCTGGCAGGGCGCGTTCAGGGCCGCCGGCCACGACGTCCCCACGGCGTGGATCCACGCCCGGATCGGCATGGCCGGCGACCTGCTCCTCGAGGAGCTGCTCGGTGCCGGTGACCACACGCCGGTGCAGGACGGATGGCGCGACCGGTTCCGGGCGACGCGCGACGAGGCCCGGCCGCTCCCCGGTGCGACCGACCTCCTGCGAGCCGTCGCCGAGCGGGCCGCACGGGTCGTGATCGCGTCCTCTTCCGAAGAGGCCGACGCCGACGCCCTCGTCGCCCTCCTGGACGCGGACGACGTCATCCACGCCGTCACGTCCGCCGGCGACGTCGAGGAGGCCAAGCCGTCACCGGAGGTCTTCGAGGTCGCGCTCCGAGCCGCGTCGGGAACGGCCAGCCGGGCGATCGCCGTGGGCGATTCGGTGTGGGACGTCGAGTCCGCTCGCCGCGCGGGCCTCGACTGCATCGGGCTCTCCACGGGTGGGACCGCGGCCTGCGCCCTGCGGGAGGCCGGGGCGGTGGAGACGCACCCGGGCCCTCCGGAGCTTCGGGAGCAGCTGCACCGAGGTGTGCTCGGGCGCTTGCTGGGCGACTGAGGTCGCGCCCGGGGGCGCCGATCACGGCGGCGGCGTAGCGTGCGCCTGTGGAGGTGCCCGGGCGTCGGACGTCGTCATCGTGGGGGGCGGCATCGCTGGCTCGTCCCTCGCCGTCCAGCTGGCACGAGCCGACGGGGCTCCTCATGATCAACGAGGCCTGCACAGCCGAGCAGGCCGCCTGCTGGAGCGGGCGGCGGAGAAGGACGAGACGTCGATCGTCGAGATCGCCCACCGCATCATCCAGCAGCACCGGGGCTCCTCGGGCTGACCACCTGACCACCGGACGCCCTGCCGCTCGGCCCGGCAGCGGTCCTCAGCTGGGGTCGGCGAGCGTGGCCCGGAGCGCCTCGCGGCTGCTGTAGCGCGGCTGCCAGTGCAGCTCGCGCTTGGCTTTGCTGATGTCGACGACGGTGGGGTGGCTGGCCGCCTCGGCCCACGACGTGACCTGCGGCAGGAAGCCGGGCACCGGGAGGGAGGCCACCCGCCGTGCGGCTCGCCCCAACAGGCCGGAACCCACGGTCACCGGTCGCAGCCCGAGCTCGCGCACGATGTCGGCGGCGGTCAACACGTCGTCGGCCGCGATGTTGTAGGCCCCGGGAGGGCCGGCACCGACAATGCACTGCAGGAAGGCCGAACCGACGTCGGCCTCGTGGATCAGCTGGATCGGCAGGTCGGGAGCGAGCACCGGCAGGGGCAGGGGGACCCGCTCGGCGGCCCGGGCGGCGCGCCGACCGACGGGCAGCAGTCGCCCGGCCAGCTTGCTCTTGCCCCCGACGACGTGCGGTCCCAGCACGACCGGCGGTCGGAGCACGTAGACGCCGAGCTCCGGATGGTCGGGCGCAGCGGCGGCCAGCGCCTCCTCCAGCTCGGCCTTCTCCTGCGCGTAGAAGAGGCGGTCCGCAGGCCGAGTCGGCCACTCCTCACGCATGCCCACGGGGTTGTCCGCGTGGAAGCCGTAGGCGGCGACCGAGGACGCGTAGACGAACCGCCGCGCGCCGGCCGAGGCCGCCGCCCGGAACGCGTTGAGGGTGCCGTCCACGTTGATGGCGCGGGTGGTGGGGGCTCCCGCGGCACCCGTGACCAGGAAGGCGAGGTGCACCACGACGTCGGCGCCCTCGAAGGCCGCCTCGAGCGCCTCGGCGTCGCGAACGTCGCCCTGCCGGTACGTCATCTTCGTCCAGCCGTGCTCGGCGGGGTCGAAGGGCCGACGGGCCACGCCCACGACGCGCCGATCCGGGGATCGGCCTCGAGCAGCGGCACCAGGCCGAAGCCGAAGGTGCCCGTCGGGCCGGTGACGGCGACGGCGAGCGGGGTGTCGGGGGCCACCTCCGCTGCGTACCCAGCGGCGCGTGCGCCGAGCCTGCCCTCCCGGTCAGCCGGCGCGGCGCTCCCTACGACCACGAGCGGCCAGGCGCTGGTCTGCATACTCGTCGGAACCGAGCACCCAGAGGAAGGACTGGACGTCGATCTGGTCGCGCGGGGCCAGGTCCGTCAGGTCAGTTCGCACCGTGCGGGCCAGCTCGAGCAGGCTGGCGTAGGTGCTCCACGACGGGGTGGACGAGTACTCGAGCGGGAAGCCGTAGGCCTCGGCCGCTCGGCGGATCGTCCTCGGCTTCAGGAACAGGTGCACCTTCGGACGGGCGATCGAGCCGAAGACGGTGACCACGGGCCAGGTCGCCACCCGGGTCTGTCGCCGCGGGAGGGCGGCGACCACCTCGGTCCACCGCTCGAAGCGGGCGGGCTCTCCGTCCGGCCCGTGCAGCCAGTCGTACAGCCCCTCGGTAAAGGCGGCCGCGCCCTCGGGCGAGCGGACCACCGCATCGCGCAGCGCCATCTTCTCGAACGAGAACAGGAGGGCACGGCCGGACTCGATCCGCACCACCGTCGCCGCGACCTCGTCGTGGCGACCGGCGTCGAGCTGCGCCCGGAACGCCGTCTTGCCCCCGATCCGGTCCACCCACAGGCGATGAGCCTCGACCTTGTAGTCCCGCTCCCACGCCAGGTACCGCTCGTCCGCGAAACCGCCCGCAAAGACGCCCAGGAACGTGGCGCGCGCCTCCTCACGAGCCCGGCGCTCGTCTGCGGTGGTCATGGCGAGTGCCTACCCGGCCGGACGGCGTGGACACCCCGACTTGCCGGGCGGTGGCGACGGGGCGCGATGCTGGCGCCGTGAACACCGAGGCGAGGGGCGACCGAGCGCGCCCCGTGGTCATCCTCGCCCGGATCGTGGCGACGACGCTCCTTGCCGTGGGGGCGATCGCGTGCGGTGGCTCCGACGTCGACGACGAGGCCTCGGATGCCGGCCCGGCCGCCGCCGCCGCCGTCGAGCAGCCGGACACCTCCGCGCCGTCCTGCGACGGTGCTTCGCTGGAACAGCGGGCCGCGCTGGCCCTCGTGGTCGGGCTGCCGGGCGTCACCGGGGCCGACGATCCCCTCGTGGACGAGCTGGTCGCCACCGGCGTGGGCGGCGTGATGCTGCGCGACGAGAACCTCGTCGAGCTCGGGCAGGGCCAGGCGCTGGTGCGCGGGCTGCGGGAACGGCTCGGGCCCGATCTGCTCGTGGCCATCGACGAGGAGGGCGGCCGTGTGTCGTCCCTCCGAGCGCTCGGCGACAAGACGCCATCGGCCCGGCGGCTGGGCCAGGCCGGTGCCGACGCCGCGGCGCAGGCGGGGAGCGCCCTCGGCGAACGGCTGCGCTCCCTCGGGGTCGACTGGATCTTCGCGCCGGTGCTCGACCTCGACGGCGGCCCGGCGACCGGCGTCATCGGAGACCGGTCGTACGGCGTGGACCCTGCCGCCGTGACCGAAGCGGCAGCCGCCTTCGCCGGCGAGCTGCGCCGGGCGGGCGTCGCGGTCACGCTCAAGCACTACCCGGGCCACGGGGGCAACGGCGATCCCCACCTCGAAGTGAGCGTCGACGACTCGACGCGGGAGGAGCTCACGGGCGCAGACCTCGTGCCGTTCCAGGCCTTGATCGAGTCGGGCGCCGAGGCCGTGATGGTGGGGCACGTCGCCTACCCGCGGGTCTGGACCGACCTGCCCGCCAGCCTCGAGCCGGGCGCCTACGAGCTGCTCCGGAGCGTCGGCTTCGACGGGATCGCCATCACCGATGCGCTCGGCATGGGCACGATCACCACACGGTGGGGCTTCGACGTTGCCCCCTCGATGGCCCTCGCCGCCGGCGCCGACGCGGCGTTGGTGAACCAGGGCGGGTCCTTCCGGGTGCTGGTGGACGGCATCGTGGCCGCCGTGGACCGAGGCGACCTCAGCGAGGCGCGCTTGAACGAGGCGGTCACCCGGGTGCTCGACCTCCACGGTCGCCAGGGCACGGTCCAGATCTGCTCGTGATCTGACGATCATCGCACCGGCCCGGACCAGCCCGCGAGCTCCAACGTGCAGCACTTCGCGCTCCCGCCGGCCTTCCGCAACTCGGACAGGTCGAGGCCGATCGGGTGGAAGCCACGGTCGCGCAGCTGGCCGATCAACCCCACGGCATCCGCCGACAGGACGACGTGCCGACCGTCGCTCGTGGCGTTGAGGCCGAAGGCGACAGCGTCGGCCTCCCCTGCCACGATGGCGTCGGGGAACCGGTGCTGGAGCTCTCGCAGCGCTGCGGGCGCGAAGGCGCCGGGGTAGTAGGCGATCGTCTCGCGGTCGAGCACGGCCAGCGCCGTGTCGAGGTGGTAGAAGCGCGGGTCGACGAGCTCCAGCGACACGACCGGCCGAGTGAAGCACTCCTCCGCCTCGCGATGGGCTCCGCGCGACGTCCGGAACCCGTGCGCCCCGAGGATCACGTCGCCCACGGCGAGGAGGTCCCCCGCCCCTTCGTTCACCTCGCGGGGGGTGACGACGTCGACGAAGCCGTGGGCGGCGAACCACGCGCGGTAGAGCGCTTCCTCACCGCGGCGCTCCTCGACGAGGAACAGCGCGCCGTACACGCGTGCGTCGAGCACGACGCCGGCGTTGGCGGCGAACACCATGTCCGGCAGGTCGGGGGCCGGCTCGATCAGGTGCACCTCGTGGCCGAGCTCGCGGTACGTGTCGACCAGCGCCTCCCACTGGCCGAGGGCGCGTGCCGTGTCCACTGCGACCCCCAGATCCATCCACGGGTTGATCTGGTAGGTGACGTCGAAGTGCTCGGGCCGGCACATGAGGTACCGACGGGGCCGGGCGGTGCGCTCCGGTACGGCCACCGTCGGCCTACTGCGGCACCGCGGTGCGGGTGACGTCCAGGCGCCCCCGGAGCTGGATGGCGGCACCCTCCTGCCACAGGGCCTGCTCACCCGGGTCGGCCGACTCGACCGAGCGCATCGCCACGAGCACCCTCCCGCCCACCGTCTTGGCCTCGTCGCAGAGCCGCGCCGCCTCGTTCACCGGGTCGCCGATGACGGTGTACTCGTAGCGCCGCTCCTCGCCGACGTTGCCCGCCACCACGTCGCCGGTGGACACGCCGATCCCCGCCTCGCACTCCGGCACCTCCGCGCGCAGTCGCACGGAGAGCGTGCGCGCCGAAGCGAGGGCGGCGCTGGCGTGTTGGGCGACCTCTACCGGAGCGCCGAACACGGCGAGGGCGCCGTCGCCCTCGAACTTGTTGACGATCCCTCCGTGCTGGTCGACGACGTTCACCACCACCGAGAAGAAGCGGTTGAGCAGGTCGACCACCTCGGTGGCCGGCCTGGTGGAGGCCAGCTCGGTGGAGCCGATCACGTCGACGAACAGGGTCGACACGCAGCGCACCTCGCCCCCCAGCTCGATCCCCTTCGCCAGGGCGTCACGGGCCACCGCCTCGCCGACGTGGCGACCGAAGAGGTCGCGCACGCGGTCCCGCTCGCGCAGCCCGGAGATCATGCGGTTGAACGCCGCCTGCAGCACACCCGCCTCGCTCCCGTCGTAGACGACCACCGAGGTGTCGAGGTCGCCGCCCTCCACCGCCCGGACAGCCGTGGTGAGCGACCGCATGGGGTCGACCGCCGCCCGGACGGCGAGAGACGTGAGCAGGAGGCCGACGATCCCGGCGGTGGCGCCCAGCACCAGGATCGAGACGGCGAGCCGATCGGCCGAGACGTCGTCGCGGACGAGCGACAGCACGGCGATCACCATGAGCCCCCCGACCGGCACCGAGCCGAGCGTCCAGGCCAGCAGGGAGCGGAGGGCGACTCCCGGCCCGGCCAGGCGGTCCGGCGGCCCGTAGGCCAGTGCCCGGGCCGCAATGGGGCGCATCACGAACTCGGTGAGCAGGTAGGCCGCCATGCAGGTCACTGCGCCGCCGAGGACGATCGACACGGCGACGTTGAGGGCTACTCCGGGCTGCACCACCAGGCTGATCGCGGTGAAGACCACGCCGCCGCCCGCCCAGAGGGCGGCTTGCACGCCGACGAGCGCGATGGGGGTGCGCAGGGTCGCCCGCACCTGATCGGCATCCGGCCGCTCGTCCGTCAGGATCCACCCCACGTGGCCGAAGGCGCGTCGCGTCCCCCAGACCACCCCGACCACCAGCGCCCCGGTGAGATAGATCGGGATGGCGACGGCGTTGGCGACGATCAGGTCACCGCGCAGCGCATCCGGACGAGGCAACACCCAGAGGTTCAGTGCGGAGACGATTACCACACCCACGATGTGCGCGGCGACGATGGCGACGGTCGTCAGCAGCTGAAGCCGGACGCGCAGCGCCCGGTTCGACTCGTCGGCGGGGCCGAGCAGGCTCGAGCCGAAGGGGGCTGCGGCTCGCCTCGCCCGCCCTCGGGGAGTTGCAGGGTCGGGGAGCACCACCGTGAACGTACACAGGCCCGGCCGGACCGACCGGGTGTCCCCGAATCGGTCGTGGGG
>JAUXRW010000014.1 GCA_030681555.1 Acidimicrobiales bacterium | reverse complement strand
CCCACTCGGCGCAGAAGGCGATCATGTCGACGATCAGCCGGCGCGACGGCAGCGGCGGAAAGATGTACGTGCCGCGGGACAGGTACTCCTTCACGATGTCGTTCTGGGTGGTGCCCCGGAGCTCCTTGCTGGCCACCCCCTGGCGCTCGGCGTTGGCGACGTAAAGCGCGAGCAGCCAGGCGGCCGGGGCGTTGATCGTCATCGACGTGTTCATCTCGCCGACGGGGATGCCGTCCATGAGCTCGCTCATGTGGCCGAGGTGCACGACCGGGACCCCGACCTTGCCGACCTCGCCACGGGCCAGGATGTGGTCCGGGTCGTAGCCCGTCTGGGTGGGCAGGTCGAAGGCGATGGACAGCCCGGTCTGCCCCTTGGCCAGGTTGCTGCGGTACAGCTCGTTGCTGGCCTTGGCCGTCGAGTGGCCCGAGTAGGTGCGGATCATCCATGGACGATCCGGCTGCTCGAGGTGCGGCGAGGTCATGGACCATGATCCCCCTCCGCGCCGGGCCCCGACAAACGCGCGGCTAGGCCCAGCGGGCCGGCAACGGCAGAGCGAGGGCGGCGGCCAACCACGCCAGGTAGTCGTCCCGTGGCACCTCCACGGCGCCGAGCGATGCCAGGTGCTCCGTCCGCCACTGGACGTCGAGCAGGCGCGGCGCGCCGTCCTCTCGCAGCACGTCGACCAGGCCGAGCAGCGCGACCTTCGACCCGTCACGCCGGACGTGGAACATCGACTCGCCGGCGAACAGCCCGCCCACGGCGACGCCGTAGAGGCCGCCGGCCAGCCCCTCGTCGTCCCAGGCCTCGACGCTGTGCGCCCAGCCGAGCTCGTGCAGACGGCCGTAGGCGGCGGCGATCTCCGCCGTGATCCAGCCTCCTGGCCGTCGAGGATCGGCGCAAGCCGCCACGACCAACGCAAACGCCGTGTCGATCCGCACCTCGTACCGGGCGCGGGCCCGGCGCAACGACCGGGGCACCCGCACGCCGTCCAGCGGGACGACGCCCCGCGGATCGGGCGACCACCAGCCCATCGGACCGCCGCCGAGGGGCATCGGGAAGAGGCCGTGCCGGTAGGCGGCCAGCAGCGTGCCGGGCTCGAGGTCGGCGCCCACGCCAACGACGCCGTGCTCGTCCGCCAGGCCCGGGTCCGGGAGCCGCCAGGGCGTGGGCGGCGGCTCCACGGGCACCGCCGGCCCTCCTCTACTTGGTGGTGGCGATGCCGCCGTCGACCGGGATGATCGTGCCCGTGAGGAACGACCCCGCCCGCGAGCTGAGGAAGATCGCCGGCCCGGCCATGTCGTCCGGCCGCCCGATCCGCCGCAGCGGCATCATCGCTGGCATGGCGTCGCCCGCGGCCTCGAGGGTGGCGCGCATCATGCGCGACTGGAACGGCCCGGGGGCGATGGCGTTGACCGTGATCTCGGGCGCGAGGTGCTTCGCCAGGTGGCGGGTGAGCTGGTGCACGGCCGCCTTGGAAGCGGAGTAGGCGTAGGTCTCGAACCCCGGCACCTGGATGCCGTCGACGGACCCGATGTTGATGATGCGGGCCGGCTCGTCCTGCGTGCCCGCTGCCTGAAGCAGTGGCAGGAGGAACTTCGTCGTGTGGAAGACGCCCTCGACGTTCACGTCGAGGACGCGGGCCCACGACGTCGTGTCCTGCTCCGCCAGGGGAGCACCCCAGGTGGCACCGGCGTTGTTCACGAGGATGTCGAGCGAGTCCCAGCGCTCGGCGACGGCGGTGCCCAGCGAGCGGCACCCTTCCTCGTTGGATAGGTCGGCGACGACGTAGGCGCAGTCGCCGAGCTGCGAGAGGTCCTCCGTCACCTCGCGGAGGGAGTCCTCCTTGCGGGACGCAATGAGCACGCTCACCCCGGCCTCCACGAAGCCGCGGGCGATCATGGTGCCGATCCCGCTACCCCCGCCGGTGACGACGGCCCGCTTCCCTGTGACGTCGAACAGGTCTGCTGCGCTCATCGGCGCAGCGCTACTTCTTGGCGTAGTCGTAGAAGCCGGCGCCGGACTTCCGCCCGAGCTGCCCGGCCGTCACCATGCGGCGAAGGAGCGGCATGGCGGCGTAGTTCGGCTCGCGGAACTCGCCGTAGAGGGCGTCGAGGATCGACAGCGAGGTGTCCAGGCCGACGAGGTCGAGGAGGGCGAGCGGGCCCATCGGGAAGTTGCAGCCGCCCTTCATCGCCGTGTCGATGTCGTCCCGGCTGGCCGTGCCCGACTCGAGCATCCGCACGGCGTTGTTGAGGTAGGGGAAGAGCAGCGCGTTGACTATGAAGCCGGCGCGGTCCTTCACCTCCACGGGGTCCTTGCCGCACGCACTGGCGAACGCCTTTGCCGCGGCCACCGTGTCGGCGGAAGCGGTGAGAGGGGCGATGACCTCGACGAGGCTCATCATCGGTGCCGGGTTGAAGAAGTGGATGCCCACGACCAGCTCCAGCCGGCCCGTCACCATCGCCAGCTCGACGACGGGGAGGGTGGAGGTGTTGGTGGCGAGGATGGCCCCGGGCTTCACGGCCTCGTCGAGCTGCCGGAACAGCTCCTTCTTGACCTCGAGGTCCTCCACCACGGACTCGAGCACGAGGTCGCAGTCCTGCAGGGCGGCGAGGTCGTCGGTGGCGCTCACGCGGCCACTGATCTCCTTCGCCGCCTGCTCCTCGAGCTTCCCCCGCTCGACCTGCTTGGCCAGCGACTTCTCGAGGGCGCCGACCATGGCGTCCGCGGAGGACTGCTGCCGTGACCGGAGCACCACGTCGACGCCGGCCTTGGCCGCGACCTCCGCTACGCCGGACCCCATGATCCCCGACCCGACGATCCCCAAGCGTGTGATGGTCATGGGGCAGGACGCTAACGACCGGCAACGGGGGCGGTCCAGATCGAGGGGGGCCGCAGGGCCGGTACTCTGCCGCCATGCCCGGCACCCTTGCCCTGGTCGGTGGCGCCGAGTGGCGCGACGGCTGCGACTTCGACCGCGACCTCCTCGCGGCCAGCGGGACCGACGAGGTGCTGGTCCTCCCCACGGGGGCGGCCTACGAGCACCCGGAGCACCTCCTCGATTGGGCCAGCCGATGGTTCGGCGAGCTCGGAGCGAAGGTGCGGCCTCATCGGGTGCTGTCCCGCCCGGACGCCCTCGACCCCGCCAACGTCGGCCCGATCGAGGCGAGCCGCTTCATCTACCTGGCCGGCACCTCGCCCATGCACCTGCGCTCGGTCTTGAAGGACAGCCCGGTGTGGGACGCCCTCGTCGCGGCATGGCAGGGCGGCGCCGTGCTGGCCGGCACGTCGGCGGGAGCCATGGTGCTGTGCGACCCGATGGTCGACCCCCGAGGTGGGGCTCTCACTCTCGGGCTCGGGCTGCTGACGAACGTCGCCGTCATCCCCCACCACGACACGTGGAGCGACGACAAGGAGAAGAGGACCCTGAAGATCGCTCCGAGGGGCCTGCCCCTCGTGGGCATCGACGAGCGGTCGGCACTGCTGCGCCAGCCCGATGGATCCTGGACGACGGCGGGTGTCGGGAAGGTCAGCGTCTACGTCGACCACGAGCCGGCGGGGCTCGACGCGCTCCCGACCGGCAGCATCGTCTGACCCGGGAGTCGTGGGAGGGACGTCAGCTCTCGGTGACCGTCACCGAAGTGATCGTGGTCTCCTCCGTGGGTGCGCCCTCCGCTGAGCCCGTGGCCTCGATGGCCTGCACGACATCGAGGCCCTCGGTCACCATGCCGAAACGGGAGTAGTCGGCCGGCAGGTTGACACCCTGGTCACCCGCGACGATGAAGAACTGGCTGCCGTTGGTGTTGGCGCCCGAGTTGGCCATGGCCAGCGACCCGACGGAGTAGTAGGGCGCCTCGCCGGTGGGCAGCTCGTCGGCGAACTCGTAGCCGGGGCCGCCGGAGCCCTCGCCCGTCGGGTCGCCGCCCTGCACCACGAAGCCCGGGATGATCCGGTGGAAGCCGACGCCCTCGTAGAACCGGTTGCGGGCGAGGAACACGAAGCTGTTGACGGTCTTCGGCGCCTCGGAGGCGGCCAGCTCCACGACGATCGTGCCCTTCGTGGTCTCGATCGTGGCGGTGTAGGCCTTGGCCGGGTCGATGCACGCCTTGGGGCCGGAGGCGAACTCGCCCACCCGCTCCGCCGTGCCCTCCGCCGGGGGGCACTCGGTGTCGCCGATGGCCGGGTCGCCCGGTCCCGTGGCCGCCGCCGTGGAGTCGGTCTCGTCGGCCGGCACGGTGGTGGTGGCGTCGCCGCTCACCGTGTCGTCGTCGCCGTCGTCCCGGGTGACGAACGCAAAGATCGCCGACCCGACGAGCAGGGCGAGGAGGATGGCACCGAGAGTGCGTGCGCCGCGGACGCGCTGCTGCCGCTTGGCGGCGGCCCGTTCGGTCTCGAGCCGGCTCATGCGGCCCTCGTCCTGTCGCCGTCGCTTCTCGGTGGGCATGGCGGGAGACCCTAGCGGCGCGGTCGTTCGGCCTCCGAGTCGGGATCGAGCCACCGCAGGCGCCGCCGAAGGCGTCCTCGCCGGCACCCGACCGCCTCGGATCTCGGTCGGCGCCGACCCCGAGCGGCGATAGCGTTTGGCTCCGTGCCCCTCGTCGTCCAGAAGTTCGGCGGCACGTCGGTCGCAGACCCGGAGCGTATCCGGGAGGTGGCGGACCACGTCGCCCGGACGCGCCGCCGCGGTGACGCCGTGGTCGTCGTCGTGAGCGCGATGGGGAAGGAGACGGACGAGCTGATCCGCCTGGCCAACGAGGTCTCGCCGCAGCCCCCGGGCCGCGAGATGGACATGCTGATCACGGCGGGCGAGCGCAAGGCGACGGCCCTCCTGTGCATGGCCCTGCACGCCGTCGGCATCCCGGCCGACAGCTTCACCGGCAGCCAGGCCGGGTTCATCACGGACAGCAACCACACCAACGCGAAGATCCTGGAGCTGCGGCCCGACCGCCTGCGCCAGGCCCTCGCCGAGGGCCGCACGCCGGTCGTGGGAGGAGCCCAGGGGGTGTCCGAGGGGAACGTCACGTTCCTCGGGCGCGGCGGCTCCGACACCACGGCGGTCGCCTTGGCCCACGCCCTCGACGCCCACTCGTGCGAGCTCTACACGGACGTCTCGGGCGTGTTCACGGCCGACCCGCGGCTCGTTCCGGCTGCGCAGCGCATGCAGTCCGTCAGCTTCGAGGAGATGCTCGAGATGACGGCGAGCGGCTGCCCCAAGCCGGCGATGCGGTCCGTCGAGTTCGCCCGCACCTGGGGCGTCCGTCTGCACGTCCGATCAGCGTTCACCTGGGAGCCCGGCACCTGGGTGCAGGAGGAGGATCCGTCCATGGAGCAGGCCATCGTCTCGGCCGTCGTCCACGACACGTCGGAGGCGAAGGTCACCGTGAGCGGGGTGCCCGACCGGCCGGGCATCGCCGCCCGGCTGTTCCGACTCCTCGCGGACCGTGACGTGAACGTCGACATGATCGTGCAGAACGTGTCCGATCACGGCGTCACCGACATCTCCTTCACGCTCCCGCGCGAGCACCTCGCCACCGGCGAGGCGACGACGGCGGAGTGGGCCGCCGAGGTGGGTGCCACCGCGGTGACCACCGACGCCGCCATCGCCCGGGTCAGCCTCGTGGGGGCGGGCATGAAGTCGAACCCCGGCGTCGCTGCGCAGACATTCGAGACCCTTGCGGACAACGGCATCAACATCGAGATGATCTCCACGTCTGCCATCCGCATCTCGTGCATCGTCCGCCAGGGCCAGGTCGAGCAGGCCGTGCAAGCCCTGCACGCCGCATTCGCCCTGGGCTGACGAGGCGGCGGGCTCGCCCGAACAGCCTTGGGAGCCGCCGGGGGCCGCCCGTACACTGGGTCGATGCGCGTCGGCCTCTTCGGCGCCACCGGCCAGGTCGGCGGCGTCATGCTCACCATCCTCGCGGAGCGTCGGCTCCCGATCGAGGAGCTCCGCCTCTTCGCCTCTGCCCGCTCGGCGGGCCGCACCATCACGTGGGGTGGTCGTGAGTTCATCGTGGAAGACGCAGACACCGCGTCCTACGAGGGCCTCGACATCGCCCTGTTCTCGGCGGGGGCCACGGCGTCGCGGGCCCTCGCCCCTCGGGTGGCGGCCGCCGGTGCGACGGTCATCGACAACTCCTCGGCGTGGCGGATGGATCCCGAGGTGCCGCTGGTCGTGCCCGAGGCCAACGCCCACGTCCTCGCGTCGATCCCGAAGGGGATCGTCGCCAACCCGAACTGCACGACGATGGTCGCCATCCCCGTGCTGAAGGTGCTCGACGGTGCCGCCGGCCTCCGCTCGATGGTGGTCAGCACCTACCAGGCCGTGTCGGGCGCCGGTTTGGCGGGGGTGTCCGAGCTCGAGGAGCAGCTCGTCAAGACGGTCGACCGGGCGGCTGCCCTCACCCACGGCGGAAAGGACGTCGAGCTCCCGCCGGCGGTGAAGTTCCCCCGCCCGATCGCCTACAACGTCGTTCCGCTCGCCGGGAAGCTCGTCGACGACGGCTCGGGCGAGACCGACGAGGACCAGAAGCTTCGCAACGAGAGCCGCAAGATCCTCGAGCTGCCCGACCTGCAGGTGTCGGGCACGTGCGTCCGCGTGCCGGTCTTCACGGGGCACTCGATGTCGGTCAACGCCACGTTCCGCGATCCGATCTCGCCGCACAGGGCTACGGAGGTGCTGCGTGGGGCGGCCGGCGTGCTGCTGTCCGACGTGCCCACCCCCCTCGACGTCGCCGGCGGCGACCGCACCCACGTCGGCCGCCTCCGCCAGGACCCCACGGTGCCCGACGGGCGCGGCCTGGCCTTCTTCCTCTCCGGCGACAACCTCCGCAAGGGCGCCGCTCTCAACGCGGTGCAGATCGTCGAAGCGCTCCTCGCCCGCCGGGGCTGACGCCGTCGACGCCCGGGGTCAGGGGCAGGAGCAGGGCGTCGAACCGCAGCGGGGGCATCCCTGCGCATACCGGGCCACGGCATCCTCGAGCGACAGGTCGAGCTGCACGGCCAGGGACGCCAGCCAGGCCAGCACGTCGCCCAGCTCGTGGAGCTGCTCCTCGGCGGTGCCCTTGCGCACGGCCTGGGCCAGCTCGCCCAGCTCCTCGGCGAGCCAGGCCACCGTGGCGGGGACACCCCGTTCCGAGTCCCGCTCGCCGTACGTCCGGCCGATCACCTCTTGCAGCGCAGCGAGGTCCACGGGGCGACGGTAGCGCCGGTCCTGCGGGTGCTCGGGAGTCAGCCTCGGCGCGCCGGCCGTCGCTGGGGCGTCGCTGCGGCGAACAGCTGCAGGACGTCGCCGACAGTCCGCTCCCGGGCCGTCGAGTCCCGCAAGAGCCGGTCCTCCCGCACGTGGTAGCGGTTGCGGCGGCCGTCCTTCTCCTTCACGACGAAACCGGATGCCGTGAGGTCGGCCACCAGCCCGTAGGCCGTCCGTTCGGTCACGTCGAGGGCGTCGGCGAGGTCGCGCAACCTGGCGTCGGGGTGCTGGGCGATGAAGAGCAGCGCCTGGGCATGGTTCGTGAGGAACGTCCACTCGCGCATGCCTGCACCATACACGCAGTCGGATATAAGAAACAGATTGCTAGTTTTTGATAACCGGTCTACGGTTGTCTCAGCGGCGACGGCGCCGCCACCGGCGCAGAACTGCCGCAGAAGGACCCCCTATGGCCATCGTCGGTGCGCTCATCGCCATCACCCTCGTCGTCGGCTGTTGCAAGCTCGGCATGCGCCGCGGCATCACCGCCGTCGTCGCAGTCACCGTCGCCGCCCTCGTCCCGCTCGTGCTCGTGCCGGCGGCCGGTGCGTACGTCGTCGCCACCGTCCCGCTCGGCACGGCTGCCGGTTTCAGCGTGCTCGCCGGCTCCACGGTCACCAACACCGGGCCGAGCGTCCTGGAGGGCAGCATCGGGCTGGACCCGGGCACTTCGGTCATCGGCTTCCCCCCGGGAGAGGTGCTGGCGCCGGCCACCATCCAGATCGACAACCTCGTCACCGAGACGGCCAAGGCGGACCTCGTCGTCGCCTACGACAACGCCGCCGGCCGTCCGATCAACGAGGAGACCACCGCCGACCTGGCCAACCTGGAGCTCGTGGGCGGTGTCTACGCGGGGCCTGCCAAGGGCGCCTTGCTCCTCAGCGGTCCGCTCGTGCTCGACGGTCAGAACAACCCGAACTCGGTGTTCATCTTCCAGACGAACTCGACGCTCACGACCGCTACCGGGAGCAGCGTGTCGCTGATCAACGGCGCGCAGGAGTGCAACGTGTTCTGGCAGGTGGGCAGCTCGGCGACCTTGGGCACGAGCTCGGTGTTCCGAGGCACGATCCTCGCCCTCGAGTCGATCACCGTGAATACGAACGCAGACGTCTACGGCCGGGCCCTGGCCCGGACCTCGGCCGTCACGCTCGACACGAACGACTTCGTAACGCCGACGTGCGACCTCACGGAGCCCACGACGACCACGGCGGGCCCCGGCGCGACCACCACCACCGTCGCCCCCGGCGCGACCACCACCACCGTCGCCCCCGGCGCGACCACCACCACCCTCGCCCCCGGCGCGACCACCACCACCCTCGCCCCCGGCGCGACCACCACCACCCTCGCCCCCGGCGCGACCACCACCACCCTCGCCCCCGGCGCGACCACCACCACCGTCGCCCCCGGC
>JAUXRW010000143.1 GCA_030681555.1 Acidimicrobiales bacterium | reverse complement strand
GCGTTCATCACGGTCCACCAGCACACCCCCATCTCCTCCGCGACGCCGGCCACGGGCCGGGCGTTCTCGCCGACCTGCCGGCACGCTTCCGCACCAGCACGGCGGGTGAGCACGACCTGCGCGTCGACGTGTTCGGAGTGCTCGGTCCAGGTCTTCGCCGCGCACGCCCGCTCCGGGCAGCGCCACCGGCGCTTCCGCCACACGAGCCGCGCCGGTCGCCCGAAGCAGGCCAGATCCCGGATCGGAATCGGCATCCGTTCATGCGCCATCGCCCGGCTCCCACATGACCCGCAGCCCGCGATCACCGCCGTTGTCTCGATCGTCACGACCAGCTCGTCAGGACCTTCGAGCACCTCGAGGATCCGGAACCCCCGTCCAGTCCCAACAGCATCTCCGCCAGCCAGTACCGTCGCTCACGCAGGGGTCTCCTCGTCGTCGTGGCCTTCAGCAGTGTCCGTGGCCATGAGAAAGTCCCCGCTGGTGGCCAGTTGAGGTCCCCGCTGGTGGCCACGAGAAGTCCCCGCTGGTGGCCAGCGGAAGTCCCCGCTCCTCGCTGAAGCCATCCACGTCGAGCGTCCCCCGGCCGGTGACGGTGGCGGTGTCTGCCAACACCGACTCCGACCGAGGGACTGCTCAATGATCACAGCGAGGGAACGCATGGACATCCTTTCCGCCTACCGCGAGGTCGGCTCCTACCGGGCTGCCGCGGACATCTGCGGCACCACCCCCAAGACCGTGAAGCGGGCCGTGCTCGCCGACGCGGTGAACAACGTGACCGCCGTCGAGGTCGTGGTTCACAACTACGACGACGTCCGCGACGTCGTCGCCGAGCGCGTCGCGAAGACCTATGGCCGGATCACCGCGAAGCGGCTCCTGCCCGTCGCGCTCGCCGCGGGCTACGACGGCTCGGCCCGCAACTTCCGGCGTCTCGTCGCCGACGAGAAGAAGAAGTGGCGGGCGAGCAACCACCGCGGTCGCCGGCCGGGCGTGTGGTCACCGGGCGACATGCTCGTGATCGACTGGGGCGAGATCGGACCGCTGTCGGTCTTCTGCGCGGTGCTCGCGTGGAGCCGCTGGCGGTTCGTGTACTTCGCTGACAACCAGCGAGCTGACACGACCATGGCCGCGATGGCGGCGTGCTTCGAAGCGCTCGGCGGTGTCCCCGCCACGGTCCTGTCCGACCGGATGGGCTGCCTCAAGGGCGCGACGGTCGCGGGGCTCGTGGTCCCGACGGCGGACTACGTGCGCTTCGCGACTCACTACGGGTTCCGGCCCGACTTCTGCGAGGGCAACGACCCCGAGTCGAAGGGCCTCGTCGAGAACCTCGTCGGCTACGTGAAGTCCGACCTCATGATCCCCGCCGAGCTGACCGTTGCCGATCTTTCCGCAGCGAACGCCGCCGGCGCCGTGTGGCGAGCCGAGGTGAACGCCGCGATCCACTCCGAGATCTGCGCGGTCCCCGACGAACGCCTCGCCACCGAGCGGGACTTGCTGCGGCCGTTGCCGTCACTGCGGGCCCGGATCGGCAAGTTGGTGCTTCGCAAGGTCGACCGGCTGTCCTGCGTCAGGTTCGGCTCGGCCCGCTACTCGGTCCCGACCTGCCACATCGGCCGCCAGGTCGAGGTCCGAGTCGTTCACGGCGTGCTCGAGGTGATCCTGCTCGGCGCTGTCATCGCCTCACATTCCCTTGTCCCGCCTGGGGAAACGTCGATCGTCGACGACCACTACGGCGGCCCCCGGCCCGCCACCCCGGCCCGACCGGTCAGGCCCAAGACGGCAGCGGAGATCGCGTTCTGCGCGCTCGGACCCGCAGCCGTCGCGTTCATCAAGGCCGCAGCCGCGGCGGGGAACAGCAAGCTCGCGAGCGAGCTGGACGAGCTCGCCGCCCTCGAAGCGGCGCATGGCCGCGACGCGTTGATCGCCGCGCTGGAGCGGGCCGTCACCTTCGGTCGTCACCGGGCGAGCGACGTCCGGTCGATCCTCGCGGCCGGGACCGGTGTCGCCCGCCCGACCCGTCCCGGCGAAGCACTCATCCTTGCGCTGCCTTCGGTCGCGACCCGATCGCTGTCGGACTACGCGATCGGTGAAGCGACATGACCGCCCCGGCGCCGGCACTGCCCGGCGATCTCGAGGGCGGACTCCGCCGGCTGCGGCTCGGCGCTATGCGTCGCCTCGCCCCTGAGCTGCTCGTGACCGCCAAGACCCAGCGGTGGTCACCCGAAGAGTTCCTCCGCACCCTCGTCGAAGCCGAGATCGCGTCACGCGACGAGTCCAACGCGAGAGAGCGGCTCAAGGCCGCCGGGTTCCCCGTCACCAAGACCACCGACGAGTTCGACCTCGCCGCGTCGTCGGTCAAGCCCGCGACCTTCGATTACCTGCGCTCGCTTGAGTGGATCGCAGCACGCGAGAACGTGTGCCTCGTCGGCCCCGCCGGGACCGGCAAGAGCCACCTGCTCGTCGCGCTCGGCCACGCCGCCATCGACGCCGGTCGGCGGGTCCGCTACTTCACCGCCGCCGAGCTCGTCGAGACCCTCTACCGCGGTCTCGCAGACAACAGCGTCGGCCGCGTCATCGAGAACATCCTCCGCGCCGATCTGATCCTGATCGACGAGATCGGGTTCGCCCCCCTCGACCCGACCGGCGCCCAACTGTTCTTCCGGCTCGTCGCCGGCGCCTACGAACGACGCTCGCTCGGGATCGGGTCGCACTGGCCGTTCGAGGACTGGGGCCGGTTCATCCCCGAACACGCCACCGCGGTGAGCCTCCTGGACCGGCTCCTCCACCACGCCGTCGTCGTCGCCACCGACGGCGACTCCTACCGCATGAAGGAGGCCCGCGCGACCGAACGCTCAACCCCGAAGAAGAAGCCCTGAACTACCCGAGGAGCCGGGGACTTCCCATGGCCACAACCGGGGACTGCAACTTGGCCATTGACATAGCCCAGGGTGTTCTTGACCTCGACTCCGTACACCTGACCGTCACGCTCGAAGATGAAGTCGAGGTCGTGTGCGGTCTCCGTCCACTCAACCCCGGCGAAGGCCCGGACCTCTCGTCCATGCAGGACGAACTGGTTCCGAGCGAACCCCTCCAGCGTCAGCATCTCTCCCTGGAGTCCGAGCGACGCACCGATGTTCGGATGGGCGTACTCCTCGACGAGTCCTGCGACGCGGGCAGCCTCTCGCTTCGGGTAGCGGTAGC
>JAUXRW010000139.1 GCA_030681555.1 Acidimicrobiales bacterium | reverse complement strand
TGTCGAGCTGCAGGGCGGTGACGAAGTCGCGGGTGCCGGCCACCTTGAAGTCCATGTCGCCGAAGGCGTCTTCGGTGCCGAGGATGTCGGTGAGGGTGGTGTACTTGCCACCGTCGTAGATGAGGCCCATGGCGATGCCGGCCACGGGGGCCTTGATCGGCACACCGCCGTCCATGAGGGCGAGGGTGGAGCCGCACACGGAGCCCATGGAGGTGGAGCCGTTGGAGCTCAGCACCTCCGACACCACCCGGAGGGTGTAGGCCCAGTCCTCGATCGAGGGGACCACCGGCAGGAGGGCCCGCTCGGCGAGGAGGCCATGGCCGATCTCGCGACGCTTCGGGCTGCCCACGCGGCCGGTCTCGCCGTTGGCGTGGGGCGGCATGTTGTAGTGGTGCATGTAGCGCTTGCGCGGCTTGTCACCGAGGTTGTCGAGCAGCTGGTCCATCTTCGGCATGCCGAGGGTGAGAACGCTGAGGACCTGCGTCTCGCCCCGCTGGAACAGGCCGGAGCCGTGGGCCGAGGCGAGCGCGCCGACCTCGGAGGTCACGGTGCGCAGGTCGGCCGGGCCGCGCCCGTCGATGCGGATGCCCTCGTTGACCGTGCGGGCCCGGATGCGGCTCTTCTGGATGCTGCGGGCCGCCTCCTTGATCTCCTTCTCGCGGCCGGCGAACTCCTCGCCGAGTTGGTCGAGGGCCGTGCTGATCGCAGCGTCCGTCGCTGCGTTGCGCTCGGCCTTGGCGGCGATGGTGCCGGCCTCGCCGAGGGCGTCACCGACGACCGCCTCGACCTTCGCCTTCACGTCGTCCTGGTAGTCGAGGACGGGGCTGAAGGACAGGGGCGTGATCCCGCGGGTGGCCTCGACCTGGGCGACCAGCTGCTTCTGCAGCTCGATCGACTCCTTGATCCAGGTCTTGCAGGTCTCCAGCCCGTCGGCGATGACCTCTTCGGTCACCTTCGGGGCGCCGGCCTCGTAGTGGTCCCACGCGTCCTCGGTGCCGCCGGCCTCGACCATCATGATGGCCACGTCATCGCCGACGCCACGGCCGGCGACGATCAGCTCGAAGGTGCTCCCCTCGATCTCTTCGAACGTGGGGTGCGGCACCCAGGTGCCGTCCTGGCTGTAGGCGATGCGCACCGCGCCGATGGGGCCCTGGAAGGGGATGCCCGAGATCGACAGCGCCGCCGACGCGCCGTTGATGGCGAGGACGTCGTAGGGGTTCTCCCGGTCAGAGCCCATGACGGTCACGACGACCTGGGTCTCGTTGCGGAAGCCGTCGGCGAAGGACGGGCGCAGCGGACGGTCGATCAGGCGGCACGCCAGGATGGCGGCGTCGGTGGGACGGCCCTCCCGACGGAAGAAGCTGCCCGGGATCCGGCCAGCGGCGTACATGCGCTCCTCGACGTCGACCGTGAGCGGGAAGAAGTCGATGCCCTCGCGGATGCCCTTGGCGGAGTTCGCCGTCACGAGGGCTTCGGTGCCCGCGATCTTGGCGACGACAGCGCCCTGGGACTGGAACGCAAGCTTGCCCGTCTCGAACGAGAGGGTCTTGTCGGTGCCGGAGATCGGCCCCGACACGATGATGGCTTCCGCCATGTTTGTCTCCTTAGCCGGCCCGGGATCGTCCCGGCGCCGGATCGGGCGGCGAGGCCAGTTCCCAGTTGGCGACCTCCGGAGGTGTACCCCCGGAAATCGGCAACTGGCAGCTGACCCGTCGACCGCCAGTGTGTGTGGTGTGTGCTCTTGCCTACCGGCGAAGACCCATCTTGGCGATGATCGTGCGGTAGCGCTCGACGTCGTTCTTCTTGACGTAGTCGAGGAGCCGCCGGCGCCGGCCCACCAGCATCAGCAGGCCGCGCCGGCTGTGGTGGTCCTTCTTGTGCTTCTGGAGATGATCGTTGAGGTGGTTGATCCTCGTGGTGAGGATCGCGATCTGCACCTCGGGGGAGCCGGTGTCGGTGCCGTGGAGGCGATGCTCCTCGATGATCCCCGGCTTGGCCTTGTCGATCTGCTCTGACATGCGTGGGTGAGCTCCGTTGTGGGAGGTGGGACGGGGGCCCTGCCCGTCGAGCGCTGCGAGACGCCACGTGGTGGCGACAGCGGCTGGCGCGTCGAGGAGCGGAACACCTCGGCGCGCGCACGGGCCCGCCAAGGACCCCGAAAGGGTACCAGCCGCGGCCGCCGAACCTCGAAGCGGCCTGATCAGTCTCGCGGGTCGCGGGCCGGGAGCAACTGCCACCGGTACCGGGGCGGGCGGTGCAGGTCCTCGGTGTCGTGCACCCGTTGGCGTGGGGTGAGCTCGAGCACGAGGGCGTCGGGGGCGTAGAGCGCCGCCTCCACCTCATCGTCGGTGGCCCCCGCGGGATCGACGCCGCGATCGAGCTTGGCCTTGAGCACGGCGGTGCCGAGGCGCCCCCGCATGAGGGCGTGCATGATCGCCGGAAGGGTCTCGGGGTCCTTGAGCAGCCAGGAGTGGCTGGCCTTGCGCACCACGACCAGGTCCCCTCGGGCCCGGCGGGCGGCGGCCTTCGAGGTGGCCAGCGGCACGGCGAAGTCGCGGTCGCCGTGCACGGCGAACACGGGGATGCGCTCCTTCCCCAGCTTGTCGAGCATCCACTTGGTGCCCGGGCTGCGCAGGATGGAGGCGGCGGGGCCCATGAGCCGCCACGGACGCCGAAGGTGCGCGGCCATCGTCGGGGCGACGAGCCGCCCGAGCTTGGCCGCCTGGCGCGGGTCGCGGAACCACGGGACGGTGCTCGCGGTGTCCACGACGAGGCTCACCCCGATGCCGAACAGCAGCGGCGGGAACATTCGGGCCACGTTGACCAGCCGGTCCCAGGTGTCGCCCACGATGGCGTCGAGGAGGATCACGGCGATGGCCCGCTCGGGCTCGTTGGCGGCCAACTCGGTGACCAGGCGGCCGCCCATCGAGTGACCCGCCAGGACGGCCTCGCGCACCCCCAGGTGGTCGAGCACGCGCCCGAGCAGCTGCGCGTAGCTGGCCATGCTCTGCGCGCCGGTGGGGAGGCCGAGTGTGCCGCCGTGCCCGGCGGTGTCGATGGCGATGACCTTGAAGCCGAGGTCGACGAGACGGGAGAGCGTCTGCGCGTACAGGATGCCCTCGGCGGAGAACCCGTGGACGACGACGAGCGGCACGCCGCGGCCGCACACGGCGACGCCGACCTGGTGCCCGTCGGCGAGGAGGATCTCGTGGCGGGCGAGCCTCGGCAGGGTGACGTCCACCATGTCGTCGAGGTCGGGCCCTGGGCCGATGATCGGGTCGGTGGCCATCGCCAGGTGCCGCACCGTGGAGCGGCCCGCCGGGTGGTCGACCGCGACGGGGTCGACCTCGTCGGACCCGGGGGCGGGGCGAACCTCGATGGGCTCCCACCCTTCGTCGATCGTCACGTCACCAGTCTGGCCGATGGGGTCGCCCCACCCGCACCACCCGACGGCTCAGAGGCCGAGGACGTCGCGCGTCCAGGCCACGTCCCGGCCGATCTCGTCGACCAGCGCCTCCACCGAGTCGAAGCGCACCTCGCCGCGCCGACGGGCGACGAAGCAAACCCGCACCGCCTCTTCGTAGAGATCGCCCTCGAAGTCGAGTAGGTGCGCCTCGAGCAGGCTCACGTTGGCTTCGACGTAGAAGGTGGGGCGCCGACCGAGCGAGATCGCCGTCGGGAGGACCGTGCCGTCGGCCCGCTCGAACCACCCGGCGTAGATGCCGTCGGCGGGCAGGAGCACCTCGCCGGGCACCGAGACGTTGGCGGTGGGGAACCCGAGCTCGCGGCCGCGCTCGTCGCCGTGGGCCACGACCCCGCGCACCTCGTAGGGGCGACCCAGCATGCCGGAGGCCCGCTCGAGGTCGCCCTCGACCAGCGCGTGGCGGATCGCCGTGGAGGAGGCGCGATCGCCGGTGCCGGCCGCCACCGCGCCCGAGGCGTCGACCAGCTCGAGTCCCTCCACTGCGAAGCCCAGCTCCTTGCCCATCGTCGTGAGGAGGGCGACGTCGCCCCGGCGCTCGTGCCCGAAGTGGAAGTCCTCCCCCACGATGACGACCTTGGCGGCGAGCCGGTCGAGCAGCACGCGCTGCACGAACGACTCGGGGGGCTCCACCGACCGGATCTCGTCGAAGGCGATCAGGAGGCAGAGGTCGATGCCGGTGGCGTCGAGGAGCTCGAGCTTCTGGTGCAGGTCGGTCAGCAGCCGGGGGGCGGTGGCCGGCCGGACGACGGCGGCAGGGTGCCGGTCGAACGTCACCACGGCTGAGCGCAGCCGCTCGGCCTCGGCCCGCTTCCGCACCGCAGCGATCACCGTGCGGTGGCCCAGGTGCACCCCGTCATAGGCCCCGATCGTGACGACGCTGCCCTCGGAGGGGCGCGGCCCGGGGTCGACGTCGCGCACCACCTGCATGGCGGCGAGGCTACGCAGGCCCGGACGGAGCGAGCACAACCGATGGCTTGGCCGTGTCGCCGCGGTGGACCTCGTACACGGCGAGGAGCGCACCGTCCTGACCGACGACCCGCCACGGACCGGGGCCCGACGCGCCCAGCTCCTCGAGGTTGAGCACCTTGCCGTGCCCCACGGCGGTCGCCACGGTGTCGGTGGCGGTGACGGCCGCGAGATCGCGCAGCGCCTCCACGGGGGCGAGGAGGTGCTCCGGGGTGAGCGCCTCGACTGGCACGGCGTCGCGCACGTGGAACGGGCCGATCGCCGTTCGGCGGAGGTCGCGCAGGTGGGCGCCGCCCCCGAGCGCGGTGCCGAGGTCGGCAGCCAGCGAGCGCACGTACGTGCCCGACGAGCACGTCACCTCGACGCGGAGCTCCCCCGGGGCCAGCTCCTCGCCGACCGCGAACGTGTGCACCGTGACCGGGCGGGGGACCCGCTCGACCTCGATCCCCTCGCGCGCCAGCTCGTGCAGCCGGCGCCCGCCGATCTGCACCGCCGACACCATGGGTGGTACCTGCAGGATGTCTCCCGTGAGCCGATCGGCCTCCGCCTGCACTTCTGCGCGCCCGATCCCCGTCATGTCCCACGTGCCCGTCACGTCCCCGGAGGCATCGAGCGTGGACGTGGCCGTCCCGAGCACGACGACGCCCTCGTAGGTCTTCGGCGGCAGGCTGAGGTAGCGGAGCAGCCGCGTCACCTTTCCCACCCCGAGGAGGAGCACGCCCGTCGCGTCGGGGTCGAGGGTGCCGGAGTGCCCGACCTTGCGCGTGCCGAGCAGACCGCGGGCCTTCGCGACCACGTCGTGGCTGGTCCAGCCCGGCTCCTTGTCGACGATGGCCAGCCCGTCCGGGCCGCCCGCACCGCTGCCGCGGCGACCCATCAGTCGGCGTCGTGGATGTCGCGCAGGACCTCTTCGAGCCGGGCCGCGCCGCGCACGACGTCGTCCGGCCGGAACACCAGCTCCGGGGTGCGCTTGACGCGCGCCTGGCGCGCGATCGCCGACTGCAACCGATGGCGCAGGTCACCGAGCGCAGCCAGCACGTCCTCGTCGTCGTCCGCCCCGCCGAGGCTCTCGTAGTAGACGGTCGCCCGACCGAGGTCGGGCTCGCAGTCGACCGCCATCACGGTCACGAGCTCCAGGCGCTCGTCGTCGACCCTCTCCAGCTCCTCGGCGAGGATCTCCTGGAAGAGCCGGTTGAGCCGGGCCGTGCGCGGATAGTCCCGGGCGGTGCCTCGGCCGGTGCTCTGCTTGCGAGCGCGCTTCGTCATGTTGCTCCGATCGGACGATCGAGCCTTCAGGTGCGAGGGATCTCGCGTTCCTCGAAGGTCTCGATGATGTCCCCGGGCTTCAGGTCCTGGAAGTCGGTGAGACCGATGCCGCACTCGAACCCGGACTGCACCTCCCGCACGTCGTCCTTGAAGCGGCGCAGCGAGCTGATCGCGCCCTTCCAGATGATCGTGCCGTCGCGGAGGAACCGGACCTTCGAGCCGCGGGTGATGGTGCCGTTGCGCACCATGCAGCCGGCGATCTTGCCGACCCGCGGCACGGAGAAGATCTCCCGCACCTCTGCCTCGCCGGTGACCGCCTCCTCGAACTCGGGGGCCAGCATGCCGACCATCGCGTTCTCGATGTCCTCGAGGATCTGGTAGATGATCTCGTAGTTCCGGACCTCGACGCCCTCGAGCACGGCGAGCTCCCGTGCCTTGCGGTCGGGACGCACGTTGAAGCCGATGATCGTGGCCCCGGACGTGGCCGCCAGCTGCACGTCCTGCTGCGTGATGCCGCCCACGGCGCGGTGGACGAAGGCCAGCTTGACCTCGTCGCGCTCGAGCTTGCGGAGGCTCTCGGTGAGGGCCTCCAGCGAACCGGTGGTGTCGGCCTTGAGCACGAGGTTGAGCGTGGCGACGTCACCGCGCTGGATCTGCTCGAAGATGTCCTCCAGGCGGGCACCACCGGAGATCCCGGCGGCCTCCCGGCCGAGGTTGGCCACGCGGTGCCAGTGCTCGCGGGTCTCGGCGACCGAGCGGGCCGTCTTCTCGTCGGGTGCGACCACGAAGCCGTCGCCGGCCTCGGCGACGTCGTTCAAACCGAGCACCTGCACGGGCATGGACGGCCCGGCCTCCTTGACCTGCTCGCCGAGATGGTTGATGAGGGCCCGCACGCGCCCCCAGGCCGCACCGGCCACCAGCGGCTCGCCGACCTTCACGGTGCCGCGCTGCACGAGCAGGTTGGCCACGGGGCCCCGGCCGATGTCGAGGTGCGACTCCAGGACGACGCCCGCGGCCCGACCCTCGGGGTTGGCCTTGAGGTCCTCCACGTCGGCGACGAGGAGCAGCGTCTCGAGGAGGTCGTCGACACCGTCGCCGTTGAGGGCCGACACGGGGATCATCTCCACGTCGCCGCCCCAGTCCTGCGGGATGAGGCCATGCTCGGAGAGCTGCTGCTTCACACGGTCGGGCTGAGCCTGCTCGCGGTCGATCTTGTTGATGGCCACGACGATGGGTGCGCCGGACGCCTTCGCGTGGTTGAGCGCCTCGATCGTCTGCGGCATGACGCCGTCGTCGGCCGCCACCACGAGCACGACGATGTCGGTGGCCTCGGCGCCGCGGGCCCGCATCGCGGTGAAGGCCTCGTGGCCCGGTGTGTCGATGAAGGTGATGAGCCGCTCGTTCTTGACGGCCTGGTACGCACCGATGGCCTGGGTGATGCCGCCGGCCTCGCCAGCGACGACGTTGGCGTCGCGGATGCGGTCGAGCAGCTTCGTCTTGCCGTGGTCGACGTGGCCCATGACCGTGATGATCGGCGGCCGGCCGACGGCGTCGCCGTCGTCATCGTCGAGCAGGTCTTCCATGCCGAGCACCTTCTGGAGCTCGACCTCCTGCTCCTCGCCGGGGTTCACGAGGCGGATCGCTGCGCCGATCTCCTCGGCGAACAGCTCGATCTGCTCGTCGCTGAGCGACTGCGTGGCGGTGACCATCTCGCCCATCTGCATGAGGAACCGGACCACGTCCGCCGCGGTGCGGTTCAGCCGGGGGCCGAGCTCCTGCGGCGTGGACGAGCGCTCGATGACCACGTCGCCCTCGGGGACCGGAGCCTCCTTGGGCGTGTAGGTGGGGAGGTCCATCGGCTGGAGCTCTTCGCGGCTGCGACGGCGCCGGCCGCCCTTGCGACGGGGCGGGCGCTGCTGCGGACCACGGCCGCCGCCGGGACGGCCACCGGGGCCGCCGCCGGGGCCGCCTGGACCGCCGCCCCCGGGGGGACGGTTCGGACCGAAACCGGGACGGGCGCCCGGGGCGCCGCCACTGGGCCCACCCGCGGCGGGCGGGCCGCCGACGCGGCGACCCTGCGGCGGGGGCGTGGAGCGACCCATCGGACTGCGAGGCGCGGACGGACCGCGGCCACCCATGCCCGGCGGCGGCGGGATGGGCTTGCCGCTGCCCGACCGCAGGGGCGGGGCGGGGCCGCCGTTGTCCGCCGGGCTGGGCGGAGCGGTGGCCGGCGGAGGCGCGGCTGCGGGCGGCGCGCTGGGCGGGGCACTCGGGCCCGGCGCACTGGATGCGGCGGCCGGAGCCACGGGCGGGGCCGACGGGGCGGCCGGGGCCTGGCTCGGAGCAGGCGCCGGGGCGGGAGCGGGACGGGGGGCCTCCACCGCGGGACGGGCCGGCTCCTCCTCGATGCGGCGGGGCGGTGCCGGGCGCTCGCTGCCGCTCGACGTGACCAGCCGAGCGGGGGCGGCCGGGGGCGCAGGGGCGGGCGGGGGGGCCGCCGGAGCCGGAGGTGCGGGGGCCTCGGATGCGGGGGCCTCGGATGCGGGGCCCTCGGATGCGGGGGCCTCGGATGCGGGGGCCGGCGGCGCGGCGGCGGCCGGAGCGTGCGGCGCGGCGGCGGCCGGCTCTGCGGCCTTGGGGGCCGCCTTCTTGGACGCCTTCTCCGGCTTGGCCGGCTCCTCTGGCTGGACGTCGCGAACGAGGCCCTCGCGCTCGGCCTTGCGGCGGACGCGGTCGGCCTGCGCATCCTCGATGCTCGAGGAGTGCGTCTTGACGCCGATCCCCAGCGTCTCGCAGAGGTCGAGCGTCTCCTTGTTCGTGAGGCCGAGCTCCTTGGCGAGCTCGTGCACGCGCTTCTTGCCTGCCAAGTGTCCTGGTCCAGCCTTTGCGTTGGTCGTCTATCAGGGGGGTTGATCGGGGCCGTCCATCCTCGCACGAACCCGGGGGATCGCACGATTCGAACGGTGTGGCGCGGTCCGGCGCTCAGCCACCGAGCTGCGACTCGAGCGCGCGCACCGCGTCAGGCGGCACCGGCGCCCGCAGCGCCCGGGTGAAGGCGTTGCGACGGGCTGCGTCGTGGAGGCACTGAGGGGACTCGGCGTGCAGCCACGCCCCCCGCCCGGGCAGTGTACGCCCGACCTGCAGCGATCCGTCGGGCCGGCGCACCACCCGGACGAGCTCCGGGGCGGGGGCCGGCGTCCGGCACCCGACGCACGTGCGGACGGGCAGGGGGCTACTCCCCTGCCGGCTGCGCTGTCTCAGGCGCGTCCTCAGGCGCGTCCTCAGGCGCGTCCTCAGGCGCGTCCTCAGGCGCGTCCTCAGGCGCGTCCTCAGGCGCGTCCTCAGGCGCGTCGTGGGACAGCTCCGTGGCCGCGGGCGCAGCATCGCCCTCACCGCGTTCGGCGTCGGCGTCCGAGTCCGGGCCACCCACGGTGGCCCACTGCTCGGCCGATAAGGCCGGGCCACCCTCGGCGGGCACCCACACCTGCTCGCCGCTCTCGGGGTCGATCACCCACTCGCCCTGGGCCCACTCCTCGCCCTGGTACGCCTCCTCGTCGGCCAGTTGCGTCTCGCTCTTGATATCGACGCGCCAGCCGGTGAGGCGCGCGGCGAGGCGGGCGTTCTGCCCCTCCTTGCCGATGGCCAGAGACAGCTGGAAATCGGGGACGATGACGGTGGCCGTACCGGTCTCGACGTCGATGCGCACCTCCTTCACCCGGGCGGGCGAGAGGGCCTTCATCACGAAATCGTAGGGATCCTCGGAGAACGGGACGATGTCGATCTTCTCGCCGTTGAGCTCGTTGACGACCTGCCGCACGCGCGCACCACGAGCGCCGACGCAGGCGCCGACCGGGTCGACGTTGGAGTCGTTCGACCACACGGCGATCTTCGTGCGGTGGCCGGGCTCGCGGGCGCAGGCTCTCAGCTCGACGACGCCGTCCGCTATCTCGGGCACCTCGAGCTTGAAGAGCTCGAGGATGAGGCCCGGGTGCGTGCGGGAGACGACGATCTGCGGGCCCTTCGACGTGCGCCGTACCTCGACGATGTACGCCTTGAGGCGCGTGTTGGGCGATGGGCGCTCGTAGGGCACCTGCTCGGCCTGGGGCAGGAGTGCCTCCACCCGACCGAGGTCGAGCAGCGTGTAGCGGCTGTCGGTCTGCTGGATGATGCCCGTGACGATGTCGCCCTCGCGGCCGGCGTACTCCTCGTACTTCAGCTCGCGCTCGGCCTCACGGATCCGCTGGGTCATCACCTGGCGGGCCGTCATGGCCGCGATGCGGCCGAAGTCGTCGGGTGTGGCGTCGATCTCGGGGCCGTACGGCTCGCCGTCCTCGTCGATCTCCTGTGCGAACACGCGGATGTCGAAGCTGTCGGGGTCGATGGTGACCCAGGCGTACTCGTGCGCACCCGGCATGCGCTTGTAGGCGGACTCGAGGGCGTCGGCCAGTGCGCCGAGCAGCGTGTCGACCGAGATCCCCTTGTCCTGCGCGAGCGCCGCGAGGGCCTCGCCCATGTCGAGGTTCGTCATCGGACCTTCGCCTTCCTCTCGTCGTTGGCGGGACCCCAGACGAACACCGTCCGGGCCCGCTCGATGTCCTCGTAGCGGAAGGTGCGCGCCACGCCGGCGTCATCCCGCACCGTCACGCCATCGGCGTCGGCAGCCGCGATGGTGCCCTCGGACCGTCGGTCACCCTCGACGCCGGGCTTGGTCTTCACCTTCACGGCGGTACCGATGGCCTGCGCGAAGTGGCCCGGGGTGCGCAGGGGCCGCTCGAGCCCCGGCGTGCTCACCTCGAGCGTGTACCGGCCGTCGATCGGGTCGTGCTCGTCGAGAGCCCGAGACAGGGCCCGGGCGACCTTCGAGATGGAGCCGATGTCGGCACCACCTTCGCGGTCGACCAGCACCCGCAGAACCCCACCGTCGAGCTCGAGGTCGTACAGCTCGAGGCCCTCGGCCTCCAGGATCGGCTCGACGAGGATCTGCACACGGTCGGCAGTGGCCATCGACGACACCTCCTCTGCGCTGGGGCTTTGGTCTGACAGAGCAACGGCGTGGGCCGAGGCCCACGCCGTTCCAGTACCGCGAAACGATCGAACAGGGTCGGAAGCATACCAGTCGACCTGGGAAAACGCCGATCCAGCGCCTCAGTAGCTCCGGGCCACGTAGGCGACCAGGTCCGGCTCGTCCTCGCTGTGGGGGAGCGAGCCGTCGGGCCGTTGCAGGCACCGCACCGTGACCGACTCCTGGGCCAACCGCTGCTCGCCGTCGCCCTTCACGACCTCCCACGGCACCTTGGCGAACCCCGTGCGGGCGGCCTCGACAGCGTCCTCGATGGAGGTCACCTGCGCCGTCCGCGCGTCCCGGCTGGCCGTAGCGGCCGCGAGCATCGACGCCTGCACCTCCTCCAGCAGGACCGGGATCCGGGCCGCCACCTCGCCCACCGTCGCCTGGACCTTCTCGCCGGTGTCGCGCCGGACCAGCGTGACGTTGCCCTCCGCCAGGTCGCGCGGCCCCACCTCGACCCGAACGGGGACGCCCTTCAGCTCCCAGTCGGTGGCCCGGCGCCCGAAGCTCGTGGCGACCGCCCCGTCGAGGCGCACGCGGACGCCGGCGCCCTGCAGCTCGGCGACGAGGTGGTCGGCGGCGTCCCCGGCGCCCCCTTCGTCGCGCACCACCAGCACCACCACCTGGATCGAGGCGAGCCGCGGCGGGACCACGAGCCCAGCGTCGTCGCCGTGCACCATCACCAGCCCGCCGACCATGCGTGTGGTGACACCCCATGACGTGGTCCAGCACAGCTGGCTGGCGCCCTGGTCGTCGAGGTACGTGATGTCGAAGGCCGTGGCGAAGTTCTGGCCGAGGTCGTGGCTCGTCCCCATCTGCAACGCCTTGCCATCACCGGTCATCGCCTCGACCGTGAGTGTGTTGCGCGCACCGGGGAAGCGCTCCGCCGCCGTCTTGCGGCCCCCGAGCACGGGGATGGCCAGCACCTCGACCATGAAGTCCGTGTAGACGTCGCGCAGGATGCGCTCGGTGTAGGCCGCGCCTTCCTCCGCGGTGGCGTGCGCGGTGTGGCCCTCCTGCCAGAGGAACTCGGTAGTGCGCAGGAAGAGGCGGGGACGGAGCTCCCACCTGACGACGTTGGCCCATTGGTTGAGGAGCAGCGGCAGATCGCGGTAGCTCTGGACCCACTTGCCCATGTACTCGCCGATCACGGTCTCGCTGGTCGGCCGCACGACCAGGGGCTCCTCCAGCTCCTTGCCGCCGGCGTGCGTGACGACGGCCAGCTCGGGACTGAAGCCCTCGACGTGGTCGGCCTCGCGGGCCAGGTAGCTCTGCGGGATGAACAGGGGGAAGTAGGCGTTCTCGGCGCCGGCCAGCTTGATGCGGGCGTCGACCTCGGCCTGCATCCGCTCCCACAGGGAGTACCCGTAGGGCCGGATGATCATGGTGCCGCGCGCGGGGCCGTTGTCGGCCAGCTCGGCCTTGGCCACGACGTCCTGGTACCAGCGGGGGAAGTCCTCGGCCTGGGGGGTGAGGATCGGAGGCTTGGCCATGTCGGGTGATGCTACGGCGTGTCCGTTCGACGCTCGCCACCCAATGTGACAACGGTGTTTCCGCTCACTCACACGCGCTCGTCGGCGGCGGTGCGGTCCGCGACCCCCACTGGTCACGAGTGAGAAACACCGCGGCACCAAGCCCTTCGTAGGTTCATCGGCATGGACAGACGAGCGTTCCTTCGCGGCATGGCGGTGGCGGGCGCCGGGGTCGGCCTCGGCATCGGTGTCGGCTGCGGTGACGACGACGGGGAGTCCACGGGCGACCTCACCGGGGCGACCGCCGCCACCTCCGGGTCCGGCGCCAAGAGCACCAACCGGGCGGTGAAGCTCGGGTTCATCGCCCTCACGGACTGCTCGTCGATCCTGATGGCGAAGGAGCTCGGTTACTTCGAGGAGCGGGGCCTCGACGTCACGATCGAGAAGCAGGCGTCGTGGCCGGCCACACGCGACAACCTCCTGACCGACCAGATCGACGGCTGCCACGGCCTGTACACGCTGCCGCTGTCGGTGGCCACGGGCATCGGTGGCGACGGCCGCCGGGACATCTTCGTGGCGATGATGCTCAACAACAACGGCCAGGCCATCACCCTCGCCAACAGCCTGGCCGACGCCGGCTACGGCGACCCCGAGCAGGCCGGTGAGGCCATCAAGGCCGCCGGCGGATCCACCAACCTGGCCATGACCTTCCCGGGTGGCACCCACGACCTCTGGTTGCGCTACTGGCTGCTCGCGGCGGGCATCCCGTTCGACTCGGTGGGCATCGAGGCGGTGCCGCCGCCGCAAATGGTGCAGAACATGAGCGTCGGCAACGTGCAGGGCTACTGCGTGGGCGAGCCGTGGGGTGCCGTCGCCGTGCGGCAGGACATCGGCTTCACCCACTTGGCCACGCAGGACCTCTGGGAGCACCACCCGGAGAAGGCGTTCCTCGTCACCCGCAAGTTCAAGGAGGAGCGGCCCGACGTCGTGAAGGACTGCATGGCCGCGATCCTCAGGGCGAGCAGGTGGCTCGACGACTTCGACAACCGGGCCGGGGCGGCCGAGATCGTCGGGCAAGAGCACTACATCAACGCCCCGGCCGCGGAGATCGCCGGGCGCCTGGGTGGTGTCTACGACCTCGGCGCCGACCTCGGGGAGAAGGACTTCAAGGGCCAGCAGATGACGTTCTTCCGCGACGGCCTCGTGAACCTCCCCCGCAAGTCGCACTACTTCTGGGCCCTCGCCCAGTACCAGCGGTTCGGCTACCTCAAGGAGGCGCCGCCGTACCAGGAGCTGGCCGACGAGCTGATCCTGTCCGACCTCTACGCCGAGGTCGCCGCGACCGAGGGCATCGACATCCCGGACGACGACATGCAGCCGTTCGACATCGAGCTCGACGGCGTCACCTTCGATCCTGCCCATCCCGACGAGGAGGCATCCCGCACATGAACCACCGCGTTGCCGATCCTCCGACGGTGGCCCTCAGGCTGCTCGAGGCGGCCGATCTGGACGTGCCGGCCGGCGCGGCCACGCCGCCGGGGCCCGCCGTGCCGTCGCGGATCAAGACGTTCGGCGCCAACCTGGCGTGGGGGCTCCTCGGCTTCGTCGCGTTCATCGTGCTCTGGCAGCTCGGTGCGTCGCGGGTCCCGCAGCTGCCGGACCCCGTCGAGACGTCCACGAAGCTGCGGGACATGCTCAGCGAGCCCTTCTACAACCGGGGCCCGAACGACAAGGGCATCGGGCTGCGGATGTACACCTCCCTGCAGCGGGTGTTCTACGGGTTCGGCCTGGCGATGATGGTGGGGATCCCGCTCGGGTTCGCCATCGGGGCGAGCAGGCGGGCCTGGCAGGCCTTCAACCCCCTGATCCAGGTGCTCCGGCCGGTGTCGCCGTTGGCGTGGTTCCCCATCCTGTTGGTCATCGTCCGCGACGCCAGCCAAGCCGCCATCTGGGTGATCTTCGTGACCTCCCTGTGGCCGACCGTGCTGAACACGGCGGCCGGCGCAGCGGCCGTGCCCTCCGACCAGCGAGCCGTGGCCCGCGTCTTCAGGTTCGGCAAGGTGCCGTACCTGCGCCATGTGCTCGTGCCCAACACCCTGCCGGCCATCGTCACCGGCATGCGCGTCTCGATGGGCATCGCGTGGATGGTCATCGTCGCCGTCGAGATGCTCGCCGCCGGGGGTGGCACCGGGATCGGCTCCTACGTGTGGGAGCAGTACAACGCGCTCAACCTGACCGCGATGATCGCCGCCATCGTCCTGATCGGGGTCACGGGCTATCTCCTCGACCTGATCTTCCTGCGCCTCGGACGCGCGGTGGCGATCGAGGAGCCCGCGCCGTGACCGCCCCGGCGACCGGCACGACCGCACGCGTGCCGAGGAAGGACTGCACATGGCGTTGACCGTCGAGGACATCTGGAAGACGTTCGCCCACGGGACCCACCCTCAGACCGTGCTGCGCGGCGTGGACATGCACGTGCAGCCAGGCGAGCTCGTTGCCCTCATCGGCCACTCGGGCTGCGGCAAGTCCACGCTGCTCAAGGCGATCGGCGGGCTGCTGCCGATCGACCAGGGCTCGGTGTCATTGGACGGCAAGGTCGTCACCGAGCCCGGGCCCGACCGGGCGATGGTGTTCCAGCAGTACTCCCTCCTCCCCCGGCTCAGCCTCGTGGACAACGTGCGCTACGCGGTGCGGGCCGCTCGTCCCGACTGGGGCAACGGCAGGGCCGACGCCGCCTCCGAGCGCTACCTGACCGCCGTGGGCCTGTGGGAGCACAAGGACAAGCGCCCGGCCCAGGTGTCCGGCGGCATGCAGCAGCGCACCGCCGTAGCTCGCGCCTTCGCCGTGGAGCCACGGGCCCTCCTGCTCGACGAGCCGTTCGGAGCGCTCGACGCGCTCACCCGGGCCCGGCTCCAGAGCCAGCTCATCGACCTCTGGCAGAGCGAGTCGGACACCGAGATCGTGGTGATGGTGACCCACGGCATCGACGAGGCGATCCTGCTCTCCGACCGGATCGTGGTGATGGGCAACGCGCCAGGACCCTCCGTCATCGACGTGATCCCTGTCGAGCTGCCCCGCCCGCGCGACCGCGTGTCGATCATCGACGATCCCCACTTCCGCCAGGTCCAGCAGCGGCTGCTCGACATCCTCATGAACGAGCTCGAGCCCGCGGCCTAGCTCGGCACGCCGTCGGCGGACGGCTACCTGGGGTCGTCGCCCCGCTTGTGGATCAGCTCGACGCGCTGCTCGCTGTGGTTGACGTCGTCGCCCTTCTCGGCGAGCAGGAGGGCACGGTCCTTCTCGGCCTCGCGCGCCGCCTTGGCCGTGTCGACCCGGGCGATGGCGGCGTCGACGCCGTGCTCGTGGATGAACTCGGCCCACTCGACGAGGGTCGACACCATCGCGTCTTCCGGTACGACGGCCACGTTGCGGCCCTTCACGAAGAGGTGCCCGCGCTTGTTCCCTGCGGCGATGCCGATGTCGGCGTCGCGCGCCTCCCCGGGGCCGTTCACCACGCAGCCCATGACCGCGACCTGCAGGGGGATCTCGCGATCGCCGAACGCCTCCATGGCCTGCTTGGCCACGCCGATGACGTCGATCTCGGCCCGTCCGCACGAGGGGCAGGCGATGAGGTCGATGTTCTTCCGCTCGCGCAGGCCCAGGATCTCGAGCAGCTGTCGACCGGCCCGGGCTTCCTCCACAGGGTCGGCGGTGAGGCTGTAGCGGATCGTGTCGCCGATGCCCTCGGCCAGCAGGGTGGCCATCCCCGCGGTCGCCTTGAGCAGCCCGGCGGGGGGCGGCCCGGCCTCCGTCACGCCGAGGTGGAGGGGGTGGTCGACCGTGTCGGCGAGCAGCCGGTACGCCTCGATCATGAGCGGCACGGACGACGCCTTCACGGAGATCTTCACGTCGTCGAAGTCGACCTCGTGGAAGTGGGCCAGCTCCATCTCGGCCGACTCGACCATCGCCTCCGGCGTCACCTTGCCGCCGTACTTCGCGTAGAGGGCCGGATCGAGGCTGCCGCCGTTCACGCCGATGCGGATCGGGATGCCGCGGTCCTTGCACTCCTGGGCCACGGCCTTGATGTGGTCGGGCTTGCGGATGTTGCCGGGGTTGAGGCGGAGGCAGTGCACCCCGGCCTCAAGGGCGGCCAGGGCCATCCGGTACTGGTGGTGGATGTCGGCGACGATCGGTACGGGCGACCGGGGCACGATGCGGGCCAGCCCCTCTGCCGCCTCGATCTCGTTGCAGGTGCACCGGACGATGTCGGCCCCCGCGGCGGCGAGCGCGTAGATCTGCTGCAGCGTGCCCTCCACGTCGGCCGTCTTGGTGATGGTCATCGACTGGACCGTGATCGGCGCCCCGCCGCCCACGGGCACGGAGCCCACCATGACCTGCCGGGTGACCCGGCGGGGCAAGGAGGACTCCCCGAGCTCCATCAGCGCACCTCGGCCGAGGTCACCCGAGCCCGATGGGGTCGACGATGTCGAGGTACACGGCGGACACCATGATCATGAAGCCGAGCAGCATGACCGCGTAGGTGAAGGGTAGGAGCCGGGAGACGTCGGCCATGTGCCGGCGACCGCGGGTGGAGCGGATGCGCTCGTAGATCGCCACGGCGGCGTGGCCCCCGTCGAGGGGCAGGAGCGGCAGCAGGTTGAGCATGCCGATCGACACGTTGATCAGGGCCAGCAGCAGGAGGAAGTCGGCCACGCCGTCCTCGCTCGCCGACGCGCCCCAGCGGGCGACGCCGACCATCGACATGAGGCGGTCCTCGTCGCCCCGGGTGATGCTGCGACCGCCGTTGCCCTCGCTGGACCCACCCGAGATGGCGGGACCCTCGGCCGAGGTGCCGTCGGCGACGTTGTCGGCGAAGCTGCCCAGGCCGCCCGTGACGAACGACCCGAGGCCCCGCAGCGTCTGCCACATCACGTCGCCGGTGTGCTTGACCGCCTCGACGGATCCGGTGAGCGGGTCGGTGGTGACCGACGGCAGCTTCGGGTAGCCCTCGCTGACGCCCAGGAAACCGGCGGTGCGACCGTCCTCGTCGACACGGGAGCCGATGGTGGCGGTGAGCTCGAGCCGCTCGCCGTCCCGGTCGACCACCAGGGGGAGGCGATCTCCGGCGCGGTCCTCGATGATCGGACCGATGTCGAGGATGTCGCCGAGGCGTTCGCCGTTGAGGCTGACGATGTCGTCACCGGGCTGGATGCCGGCGCGGTCGGCGGCGGTGCCCTTGCCGACAGTGCCCACGATCCACTCGCTCGGGTCGAGCTCCCGGCCGCCGAACCGCTCGGCCAGCCGCGACTCGCCCGGCACGCCCACGACCGAGAAGACCAGGAAGAAGAGCACGAGCGCCTGGACGAAGTGCATCATCGAGCCCGCGGTGATCACGAGCATCCGCTTCGGGAAGGACTGCTGGCGATAGGTGCGGGGCTCGTCCTCGGGGGGCGTCTCGTCGAGGTTGTTCATCCCGATGATCCGCACGTAGGCGCCGATCGGGATCAGCTTGATGCCGTACTCCGTCTCGCCCCGCCGGAACGACCAGAGCTTCGGGCCGAAGAAGAGGAAGAACTCCGTCACCTTCATCCCCGACCACTTGGCCGTGAGGAAGTGGCCGAGCTCGTGGAGGAAGATCATGACGGTGAGGGCGGCGATGATGAACAGCCACCCCCGGCCGGCGAACACGCCGAGCGCCACGGTGGCCAGGGCCAAGAGCACGACCCGCCAGGACTCCCCCGCGATCTCGCCGCGCGGCTCCGAGGACCGGGTCGCAGGGGGCGCCGGTTCGTCGATCACGGGGGTGTCGGTCAATCGCTGAACCTCTCGTCGATGAGCGCCTGGGCGACCTCGCGGGCCCGGCGGTCGGCGTCGATCACCTCGTCGACGCTCGTGGCTGTCCCCCCATCATGCCGGGCCAGGGTGGCTTCCAGTACGTCGGGGATGGCGACCCAGCGGATCCGGCCCGCCAGGAACGCGGCGACGGCGACCTCGTTGGCCGCGTTCAGCCAGGCAGGGGCGAGCCCGCCGGACCGCCCGGCGGCGTAGGCCAGGCCGAGGCAGGGGAACGCCTCCAGATCGGGCGGCTCGAAGTCCAGGCGCCCCAGCCGGGCCCAGTCGATCGCCCCGAACGGCGTGCCGATCCGCTCCGGGTAGGCCAGCGCGTAGGCGATCGGCAGGCGCATGTCAGGGGTTGACAGCTGGGCGATGGTGGCGCCGTCGGTGAGCTCGACCATCGAGTGCACGATCGACTGCGGGTGCACGACGACCTCGATCTGGTCGTAGCCGACCCCGAACAGCTCATGGGCCTCGATCACCTCGAGGCCCTTGTTCATCAGGGTCGAGGAGTCGACCGTGATCTTCGGGCCCATGGACCAGGTGGGGTGGTCCAGAGCCTCCTCTACCGTCACCGCCTGGAGATCGCTCCGGCTGCGCTCGCGGAACGGGCCACCCGAGGCGGTGAGCACGATCCGGGACACCCACTCGCCGGCCCGGGCGTCGGGGTGCTGGGCCCGGAGGCACTGGTGGACGGCGCAGTGCTCGCTGTCGACGGGGACGAGGTCGCCCGCACCGGGACGGTCGCGCACCTGGCGCACCACCGGACCACCCGCGATGAGCGACTCCTTGTTGGCCAGCGCCAGCCGACGCCCCGCTTCCAGGGTGGCGAGCGTGACCCCCAGCCCGGCGAACCCGACCACGCCGTTCACGCACACGTCGGCGACGGGCGCAATCGAGGCGAGGGCGTCGGGTCCGGCCACCACCTCGGTGCCGGGCGGCACCGCTGCCGCCAGGGCGCCGGCCAGGGACGCGTCGGCGATGGCCACCACCTTCGGCGACCACTGCCAGGCTTGGGCGGCGAGCGCCTCGACCGACGAGCCGGCGCCGAGGGCGGCGACCTCGAACCGCTCCGGCTCCGCCGCCACCACCTCGAGCGTCTGAGTACCGATCGACCCCGTCGATCCTGCGATCGAGACGGTGGTGACGCTCACCACCGCAGCCTATTGGCCGGACGAAACGGTCAGACGAAGAAGTCGCGGTAGACGGCCAGCAGCCACACCGTGGGCAGCACGAACAGCAGCCCGTCGAAGCGGTCCATGAGGCCACCGTGGCCGGGGAGGACCGAGCCCATGTCCTTCACACCGAGGTCCCGCTTCACCAATGACTGGCAGAGGTCGCCCAGCGGGGCGGCGACGGCGATGGCGAGCCCGACGAGCAAGCCCTCGGGCACCGAGTCGATGGGGCCGAGACCGACGACCGAGCTGACGATGACGACGACCAGCACGGCGACGACACCGCCTCCGACCAGCCCCTCCACCGTCTTGTTGGGGCTCACCGCCGAGAGCGGTTGGCGGCCGGCGTTCTTCCCGATGAAGAGGCCGCCGACGTCGTAGCCGACCGTCCCGAGGATGGCGGCCATCAGGATCCCGAGGCCGGGGTCCTGCAGGCTGAGCATCAGGCCTGCGAACGAACCGAAGAGGCCCACCCAGAGCACGCCCAGCAACGTGACGCCGATGCTCATCACCGGGGTCTCCGTGGCCGCTCCCACGAGGTAGGTCAGCAGGCAGACGGCCGTCGTGAGGAACAGCACGGTGGGCACGGCCTCGTAGCCCCAGTTGTAGGCGCCGAGCACCAACCCGACGCTGCCGGTGATGCCCGCGAGGGTGATCGGGTGGTAGCCGGCCTGGCGGAGGATCGTGAACAGCTCGGCGGCCGCGAGGCCGATGACGGCGGTCACGAGGAGCATCGCCGCGTTCGGACCGACCCTGAAGAGGATCGCGGCGACGGCGAGGAAGGCCACGCCGACGATCGCCGCCTGGCCGAGGTCGCGGTCGCCGCCGGCCCCGCCTCCCGACCGGGTGGCGCGGTGGGAACCGGTGGACGCCCGGCCGATGCGCTGGCCCGTGGCCACGCGACGCGTCGGCGGGTCGTCGTAGGGCTCGGGCTCCTCGAGGAAGCCGGGCTGGTCGTCCCACTCGTCGTCGATGGGCGGCGGCGCGACCGGCGCCGGATCCTCCTCGATGTCGGCGAACACCGATCGCGACGGTCGCTCGTCGATGTCGGCGAAGGAGAAGAAGTCGTCGTGCGTGGGCCGCTCGCGGTCGTCGAGGGCGCCGAGGCGCGAACCGCCCTCGTCGCCCCAGCCGGCCTCGTCGAAACCTCCGCCGGACGTCTCCCGCCCGGCATCGTCACGCCAGCGTGGGGCGGAGGTGGCGAAGCTGGCCCAGTCTTCCAGGTCGTCGCCCTGGGCGGCCGGTGGATCGGGGAGGATCTGCGGCACCTGGCCGGTGGGCGGCTGCGTCCAGTGGGGCAGCTCGACGGGCTCGGAGATCGGCTCTGCGACCGGGGGCCGCGCGATGTCCGTGGGGTCGGAGGATGACCCGAGGGGGAAGCGCAACACGGGCCGGGGCCCGTCGCTGGCAGGCGGCGCCGGGCGGTCGCCGTAGCGGGGCTGGTCGTCCCCCCGGCGCTGGGCGACGTCGCCCCGCTCGAGGGCCTCGGCGGCCTCCTCGGCGCCGATAATGCGCACGCCCTCGCTCGGCGGGTTGGTGCGCTTGTCTCCTCGGTCGAATCGGCGTTCGTGGTCCACAGGACCCTCCTTGGCTTCGGCTGTTCGCCCCTGGGCCCGGGGCCCGGGCCGACGGGTCAGACCTCGAGCAGCTCCAGTTCCTTCTGCTCGAGCGCCTTCACGATCTCTGCCTCCTGGGCGTGGGTGAGCTTGTCGAGCTCCTTCTCAGCGCGACTGATGTCGTCCTCGGGCGTGTCGCCGGCGAACTGGTCGAGCTCGTGGCGGGCCGCCCGGCGGATGTTGCGGATGGCCACGCGGCCGTCCTCGGCCATGGCCTTCACCACCTTGACCAGCTCCTTGCGGCGCTCGGCGGTGAGGTGCGGGAAGGTGAGGCGGATCACCTGGCCGTCGTTGCTCGGGTTGAGGCCGAGGTCGGAGTGCTGCAGCGCCTTCTCGATGGCGCCGAGCGAGCCCTTGTCGTACGGGTTGATGATCAGCATGCGAGCCTCGGGCACCTGGAAGCCAGCCAGCTGCTGGAGCGGCACCTCGCTCCCGTAGTACTCCACGACGAGCTTCTCGACCAGGGCGGGGGCCGCCCGGCCTGTGCGGATGCTCGAGAACTCCGCCCGGGCGTGCTCAACCGCCTTGTGCATCTTCTCGGCCGAGTCGTCCAGCACGAGCTTGATCAGCTCAGTGGACATCGGCGGCACAACCCCCAGCGGTCATCGGACCACAGTACCGATGGACTTCCCCTCGAGGATGGCTTTGACGTTGCCCTTCCCGAGGAGGTCGAACATCACGATCGGGAGCTGGTTGTCCATGCAGAGGGTGATCGCGGTGGAGTCCATCGCCTTCAGGCCCCGGTTGAGGACGTCGAGATAGGTGACCTCGTCGATGAGGGTGGCCTCGGGGTTCGTGCGGGGGTCGTCGGTGTACAGCCCGTCGACGCCGGAGTGGGTGCCGCGCAGCATCGCGTCGGCCTCCAGCTCGACGGCTCGCAGTGCCGCCGCTGTGTCGGTGGTGAAGAACGGGTTGCCGGTGCCGCCTGCGAAGATCACGACGCGGCCCTTCTCGAGGTGGCGGATGGCCTTGCGCCGGATGTATGGCTCGGCGACCTGCGCCATGTGGATGGCCGACTGCACGCGCGTGGGCTGACCGAGGCGCTCCAGCGTGTCCTGCAGGGCCAGGGCGTTGATGACCGTGGCCAGCATGCCCATGTAGTCCGCCTGGGCGCGGTCCATGCCGGACCCGGCGCCCGTCATGCCCCGCCAGATGTTTCCGCCGCCTACCACCACGGCCACGTCCACGCCGAGTGCGCGGGCCTCCGCGATCTCGCCAGCCACGAACTCGGCCACCCGGCCGTCGATGGGGTTGTCCTTGCCGGCGAACGCCTCGCCGGACAGCTTCAGCAGGATCCGGGCGTACCGAGGGCTGCTCAAGAGCCGATGTACACCTGGGCGAAGCGGGCGATGGTGGCGCCCCCGAGCAGCTGGCTGATGGACCGCTTGTCGTCTCGCACGAACGGCTGCTCCAGGAGCACCTGGTCCTTGTACCAGGCGTTGAGCCGCCCATCGACGATCTTCTCGATGGCCTGCTCGGGCTTGCCCTCGGCCCGGGTGATGGCCTCGAGCGTCGACCGCTCCTCGGCCGCCGCCGCCGGGTCGACGTCCTCGCGGGTCAGGTACCGGGGCTTGGCGAATGCGGCGTGCACCGCGATCTCGTGGGCCAGCGCCGCGTCGCCGCCGTCGAGCACGACCACCACTGCGTTCACACCCCGGCCCTCCTGCTTGTGCAGGTAGGTGTCGGCGACCTGCGCCGGGCCTACCTCGATGCGGATCACCCGACCGACGTCGATGTTCTCCTTGAGAGTCACCTTCAGGTCGTCGACCTGCTCGCGGCGGGCGTCGATCGCGTCCTCGCCGTCGGCGAGGACGGCCGCGAACAGCTCGTCGAGAACCTCGAGGAAGCCGTCGGACTTCGCCACGAAGTCGGTCTCGCACTTGAGCTCGACGATGGCGGCGACGCCGTCGGCCGAACCGACGGCTACGGCACCCTGGGTGTTCTCCCGGTCGGAGCGGTCGACGGACTTGGCCAGCCCCTTCTCCCGAAGCGCCTTGGCCGCGGCGTCGAAGTCGCCGCCGGTCTCCTCGAGGGCGCGCTTGGCGTCCATCATCCCGGCGCCCGTGGCCTGGCGGAGGGACTGCACGTCCTTGGCTGAGATCGACATCGTGGGGGGTTGCTCCTCTCCTGCGGCGCAGGCTGGTCGTGCGGGGGGAGGTGGGCGTCAGCCCTCGGCCGGCGCCTCGGGAGCCTCCGCGGCAGCGGCCTCCGGGACAGCGGCCTCCGGGACAGCAACCTCCGGGACAGCAACCTCCGGGACAGCGGCCTCGGCTTCGCCGGTGAGGGCCGCGGAGGCAGGGGCCTCGGCCACGGCGGGGGGCGGCGGGATCGGGCGGTTCGGCCCCCCGGCGGGGGCCTGGCCGGCGGCGATGCGGGCCTCGCGCTCCTGCTGGGCGAGCAGCGCCTGGCGGCGGGCCTCGGCCTGGTCGGCGGCAACCCGTGCCTCCTCGTCCTCGGTGCGCTCCTGGGGCGGCGCGGTGCCGGTGCCCTTGCGTGAGGCGATGAAGCGCCCCTCCTCGACGGCGTCGGCGATCACCCGGCACATCAGGTTGCCCGAGCGGATGGCGTCGTCGTTGCCGGGGATGACGAACTGGATCACGTCGGGGTCGCAGTTGGTGTCGACCACGGCGATGATCGGGATACCGAGCTTGTTGGCCTCGGTGACGCCGATGTGCTCCTTCTTCGTATCGAGGATGAACACGGCGTCGGGCAGGCGCTCCATCTGGGCGATGCCGCCCAGGTTGCGCTCGAGCTTCTCGAGCTCACGGCTGAGGAGCAGGGCCTCCTTCTTGGGCATCGCGTCGAACTCGCCGGACGCCCGCATGCGCCGGTACTCCTGCATCTTGGAGACGCGCTTCCCGATGGTCTCGAAGTTCGTGAGCATGCCGCCCAGCCAGCGCTGGTTGATGTACGGCATGCCAACCTTCTCGGCGTAGGACTGGATCGGGTCCTGGGCCTGCTTCTTGGTGCCGATGAAGAGGATAGTGCCGCCGTCGGCGACGAGGTCGCGGACGAAGGTGTAGGCGGTCTCGATCCGACCCAGCGTCTGCTGCAGGTCGATGATGTAGATGCCGTTGCGCTCACCGAAGATGAACCGCTTCATCTTCGGGTTCCACCGCCGGGTCTGGTGCCCGAAGTGGACACCTGCCTCCAGTAGCTGCTTCATGGTGACGACGGCCACGATGGGCTCCTTCCCTCGGTTGCTGTGCCGGCGATGGGTGCCGACGCCGGGCCTGGCGCCTCCACCGGCGGACCGGAGGTGGCGACCGCGGGATGGCCCGGGTGCAGTGTGTGTGGATCAGCCAGGCGGTTGCCAGGCCGACGGGCGATGCTAGCGGTGGCCTCACCGGGGGGCCAACGCAGGCCGGGCCGTGAGCCCCCAGGCGAACGCCCCGGCGGCGTCCTCGCCGAGGCTGATGCCCTCGCCGACGAGCTGATCGCTGAGGGCATCGCCGAAGGACCGGCAGCGCGGCGGCCGCCCGGCCAGCGCGAAGGCCAGCTCCTGCTGCGCCTCGGGACTGCCCGGCAGCCGGTCGTGGGCGGTGGGTCCGAGGAGCGGCACGACCACCTGCGGGGCCCCATCGAGCTCGGTGCGGGGGACGGGCACGATGAGGTCACCGCGAGCGGCGATCGAGATCGCATCGACCCCGACCGGCAGGGGGCGATCCGCCAGCTGCTCGATGACGTCCGAGGTCTCCCCCAGCTGGGCCGCACTGGGTGCCTTCGCCGAGATCGCCAGCAGACCGCTGTCGTCGACGACGTCGAGCGTCATTCGGCCGGGCAGCGTTTTCGAGAGGGCGTGGAGCGCCGTGGCCGCGTCGGCGCCCCCATGGGGCGTGCCGAGAGTCGCCACGAGCCCCACCCGGTCGAGCCACGAGGCCCCGTGGCGCGCCTCGAGCTCGAGCAGGGCGAGGCGGACGACGATGCCGCCCTGAGAGTGGGCCACGAGGTCGATCGGTGCGCCCTCGGCGCGGGCGGCCACGTCCTCGACCAGGTCGGCCAGCCGGCGGCCCGACTCGCGGAGGTCGCCCTGGGACGTGGCCGCGTCGTAGGTGGTGGACGGGATCCGGGACAGCTCGCCGCTGGCGGCTGTCGCCGTGCGCCCACCGGCGTAGCTGAAGCGCAGCACGTCGGCCGGCTCGTAGCCCAAGGCGCCGACGTCGACGTCGTCGACGGCCGCGCCCTCGCTCGTGGACCCCAACCCGGCCACGAGCAGCGCCACCCGCCGCTCGACAGGGGGCTCCGCCACCACGTCGGGGTCGGTGCACTGCCGGTGCGCCACCTGCCACGCCGTGCGAACGATGTCGATGGCGGTGCGGACGCGGTCGATGGTGGCGAGCACCGGCGCGAAGCGCTGCGCGTAGTGCGCGATCGTCCGCAGCAGCTGGGCCTTCGACCCGAGCCAGGCTGCGGTCTGGTCGACGGCCGACCCGGCCAGCGCCGTCCCGGCGTCCACCGCACCCTCCACGGCACCACCCACCGCACTGCCGAGCGCCGCGCCGAGGCCGACGGTGCCCCCGAGCAGCTGTCGGATGGCGCTCCGCTCTCCGGACGGACCCGCCCCCGGCGGCTCGTCGAAGGGGACGAGGCGCACCTTCGGGGGGCCGCCGCCGAACAGCGCCGCCGGGTCGAGGTAACTGTCGCCGGCGCGAGCGCTGAAGTGCAGCCGCCCGGCCGTGCGCCCCACCACGTCGCCCTGGTGCACCTCCTGGCCGGTGACGACCGCTATCTCCGCCAGGAAGGAGTAGGTGGTGCGGAGCCCGTCGGCGTGGAGGAGCGTGACATGGCGCGTCCCGGCGACGTTGCCGGCGAACGTCACCCGGCCGTCCGCCGCCGCCCGAACGTCGGTGCCGGGCGCCGTGGCGTACTCCAGCCCGCGGTTGCCCGGTCCGTACGGCGTGGTCGGCGGGCGGAACCCGTCGACCACCGCGGCCTCGACGGGCGGGAGGTACGGCGGTGGAGCGGCGCCCGTCGGCGTGGGCGCAAGGAGGCCGACGAGCAGCCCCAGGACGACGGCGACGACCGCGGACCGCACGGCGCGGTGAGGCATCTGCCCCTCCCTCGTGACGCGCCGCGGCGAGCCGCAGCGCGGTGGATCAGCGGGGGAACCTGGGCGGGGGCGGCCGTCGAGGGCCGCGAGGCGGGGCTAGGCCCGGGGATGGGTGGCGTCGTAGACGCGACGCAGCCGTTCGCGGCTGACGTGGGTGTAGCGCTGCGTGGTGGCGAGGTCGGCGTGGCCGAGGAGCTCCTGGACCGCCCGTAGATCGGCGCCGCCGTCGAGGAGGTGCGTGGCGAAGGTGTGGCGGAGCGCGTGGGGGTGGGTGGGGCTGGCCGCGCGCCGGTCGAGGATCCGCGCGACGTCACGCGGCGTGAGCCGACGGCCCCGTCGGTTCACGAACAGCGCACCGGCCGGGGTGTCGGCGGTGAGGAGCTGCTGGCGCGCCGCAGCCCAGGACCGCAGGGCGGCGACGGACGGCTCGCTCAACGGCACCACCCGCTGCTTCGAGCCCTTGCCCCACACGGTGGCGCGCCCGCGGGCGAGGTCGAGGCTGTCGACGTCGAGGCTGCAGAGCTCGCCGACGCGCAGCCCACTGCCGTAGAGCACCTCGAGCACGGCGTCGTCACGGGCCCGGACGGCCGGCGGCCCCGGCCCGGTGGCGGCCGGTGCGACGTCGAGCAGGCCGTTGACCTCGTCCTGGTGGAGCACCCTGGGCAGCCGCCCCTCGCCGCTGGGTGCGGAGAGGCGGAGCGACGGATCCGCCGGCACGAGGCCCGTGCGGGTGGCCCACGCGAAGTAGCGCCGGAGCGTGGACACCTTGCGGGCGACCGATCGGCGCGCGTAGTGGCGCGTGGCGAGGTGGGCGACGTAGCGCCGCAGCATCGTGCGATCGACGTCTTCGGGACCGTGCACGTCCCCGCGCCGGGCCCACTCCGTGAACGCCGACAGGTCGCTGCGGTACGCGGTGATGGTGCGGGGCGCCACCGAGGTGAGTGAGGCCAGGAAGTCGCGCTCGTGCCAGGCCATGGCCGTCACGGTACCGAAGGCACCCGCTCGTACCAGGACCCTTGGGCCATGATCCAGCCGGCGTCGAGGAGCTGCTGGACCGAGAGGGCGAGGACGCCGAGAGCCAGCCCCGTGCGCAGGACCAGCTGCTCGAGGGTGGCCGGCTCCCAGTCGAAGGCCTCGAGGACCCTTCGTCCGTCGTCGTCGGGGGCCGGACGCCGCTCCGCCGCGGACCGGCGCCCACCGGGCACCATCCCGAGGGCGACGAGGATGTCGTCGGCGGCGGTCACCGGATGACACCCCTCGGCGAGGAGCTGGTTGGTGCCCGCCGCCGCCGGGTTGCGGACCGAACCGGGCACCGCGAGCACCTCGATGCCGCGGCCGATGGCCTCCGTGACCGTGAGCAGGGAGCCCCCGGCCGCGTGCGACTCCACCACGACCACCAGATCGGCCAGCGCGGCGATGATCCGGTTGCGGGCGGGGAAGCGCCAGGGCGCGGGCCGTGCGCCGAGTGGCGCCTCGCTCAGGAGCACCCCCCGCTCCCCCACCGCGTCCCACAGCGGCCGGTGTCGGGCCGGGTAGGGAACGTCGAGGCCGCACCCGACCACGCCGATCGGTGCGGCCCAGGACACACCTGCGGCGTCGAGCACCCCGCGGTGGGCGGCGCCGTCGATGCCGAGGGCGAGCCCCGACACGACCCCGACGCCGGCGGTCGCCAGCTCGCGGCCGAGCTCGCGAGCGAACCCCGCCCCGGTGCCCGTGCACCGGCGAGTGCCGACGATGGCCACCCGGGGCGTCTCCAGCGCGGACAGCTCGCCGCGAGCGAACAGGACCCCGGGCGGCGCCAGGTCGGCGGCCAGCACGGCCGGGTAGGCCGCGTCGGCCCGCGTGAGGACCCGCACCTCTGCCTCGGCGTAGCGCGCCGCCTCGGCGGCGGGGTCGGCCGCGCGCGCCACGGCGGCCCACGCCTCGGCGTGTGGATCGTCCACCCTCCCGGCTACGACCAGCTGCCACACGGCCTCGGGGTCGTCGTCGGCGAGGAGCTCCGCCAGCCGATTCGGGCCGATACCCGGGAGGCCGGCGAGCAGTGCTGCGCTACCCGCCGCCGACATCGTCGCTGTCATCCGGCCAGCTCCACCGGCGCCGGCTGGTCGAGCGCCGGGTCGACACGGAGCCCGAGGGCCGTGGCCACGTGGGCCGCGCCGATCTCGTGCGGCGCCCCGCTCAGGTCGGCGATGGTGCGGGCCACCCGACGCACCCGGTGCAGGCCGCGGGCCGAGAGCCGGCCGGACCTCAGGACGTCGGTGAGGAGGCGGGTGGCGTCGTGCGACAGCGGGGCCACCTCGTCGAGCCGCCGTGCGGGCAGCTCGCTGTTGCTGCGCACGCCGCGCCGCACGGCGAGGTCGCGCACCTCCGCCACGCGCCTCGCCACCGAGGCCGAGGACTCGCCGGGCTGGTGCCCGAGCAGATCCTCCACCGAGGGGCGGGTGACCTCCACGCGGAGGTCGAAGCGGTCGAGGAGCGGACCCGACAACCGCCGCGCGTAACGCGCCCGGGCGGAGTCGGTGCAGCGGCAGCCGCCCGGCCGGCTGCCGTAGCCGCAGGGGCACGGGTTCATGGCCGCGACCAGCAGGAACCGGGCAGGGAGGCTCACCGACGCCACGGCGCGAGCCACACGGACCGCCCCTTCCTCGAGCGGTTGGCGGAGGGCGTCGAGGACCCGCGGCGGGAACTCGGCCAGCTCGTCGAGGAAGAGCACGCCGTTGTGGGCGGCGCTGATCTCGCCGGGGCGGAGCAGCGCGGTCCCCCCGCCGACGAGCGCCACCGCCGAGGCGCCGTGGTGGGGCGCTCGGAACGGCGGGATGCGGATGAGCCCGCCCGTCGGAAGGGCCAGGCCGGCGGCGGAGTGCACACGCGTGGTCTGCAGCGCCTCCCCGTCGCTGAGCGGCGGCAGCACGCCGGGGAGCCGGGCCGCCAACATCGTCTTGCCCGCCCCCGGAGGCCCGAGCAGGAGGAGGTGGTGGCCGCCCGCCGCGGCCACCTCCAGGGCGAACCGCGCGACGGGCTGGCCACGCACGTCGGCCAGGTCATCGGTGGGAGGCGGGGGCGGGGCGACCTCGATCGGGCTCGGTACCGGCCAGGGGTCGGCGCCTTCCAGGCACGCGACCACCTCCGCGAGGTTCCGAACCGGGTGCAGGATCCGGTCGCCGACGAGCCCCGCCTCCACGGCGCTGGGCACCGGAAGCACGAGCGCCCCCGTGCCCAGCGCGTCGGTGAGGCACAAGGTGCCCGCCACCGGCCGCACGGCGCCGTCGAGCCCGAGCTCGCCCAGGAACGAGCGGTCGCCCACGGCCTGCTGGGTGATCTGTCCGGAGGCCACGAGCATCGCCACGGCGATCGCGAGGTCGAGCCCGGGCCCGACCTTGCGGACCGTGGGCGGGGCGAGGTTCACCGTCACCCGCTGCAGGGGCCACTCGCAGCCGCTCGAGAGCAGCGCGGCACGGACGCGGTCGCGGGCCTCGCGGCACGATGCGTCGGGCGAGCCGACGACGGTGAACGACGGCAGGCCGCTGCTGATGTGCACCTCGACGGTGACGGCATGCCCGTCGATGCCGAACAGGGATGCGGAGGGGACGAGACCGAGCAACGGGCGCTCCTCGTGCTGGGCACCACGAGGGTGCGGATCAGGGAGGAGGGCCGTGGGCGGCGCCGGCCGTCGAGGCGCTCACCGCAGGGTAGGCCCGGGATGTGACAGGCGGAAAGGGCTGATGTCCGGCGGCGCACCGGGGAGCGCGATGCTGGGGAGATGGGCCTGAACCCGTACCGCCCCCACCGGAAGTCCCCCGCCGACGTCTTCATGGTCGTGGCCGCGCTGGTGGCCTGCCTGGCGCTCGTCCTGTGGGCGTTCCTGGGCTGATCCGGCCGCCGCTGCGGCGGGATCGGTCGCTAAGAACGCCCCCTCGATGACCTCGAGCCGCCCGGCGAGGATCGACACGACGTCGAAGCGCAGCCCGGACGGCCGGGCCCCCGTGGCCTCGAGGTAGTGATGGGCGAGGGCGCGCAGGCGACGTTGCTTCGTCGGGGTCACCGCCTCGGCCGGCACGCCGAACCGGTCGGTTCGGCGCGTCTTCACCTCGACGAACACCAGCTGGCGGCGACGCCGTACGACGAGGTCGATCTCGCCCTCCCGGCACCGCCAGTTCCGGGCGACGACCACGTAGCCGTGGGCTTCGTACCAGGCGGCCGCCCGGGCCTCACCGGCAGCGCCGAGCGCTCGCCGCCCGTCCGCCATCACAGCTCCTTCTTGGGGAGCTCCTCGATGTTGACGTCCTTGAACGTCACGATGTTCACCGCCGCCACGAAGCGCGTGGTGCGGTACATGTCCCACACCCAGGCGTCTCGCATCCGGAGCTCGACGTAGGTGCGTCCGTCGGCGTCGTGCACGATCTTCTTGACCTCGTTGGCGAGGTAGAAGCGGCGCTCCGTCTCGACCACGAAGGAGAACATCGGGGCGACGTCCTTGTACTCCTTGTAGAGCTGGAGTTCGATCTCGGCCTCATACCGCTCGAGGTCTTCGGTCGACATGGCACCGAGGCTACCCCCGGTGCTCAGAGGAACGCAGTCCGCCCCGGCGGCCACACCCGGGCCACGGCGCGGCCCACGAGCGAGTCGATCTCGATCGGTCCGACGTCCGCGAACCGGCTGTCGTGGGAGTTCGTCCGGTTGTCGCCGAGGACGAACACGTGGCCCTCCGGCACCGTCGCCGGCCCGAAGTCCGACGTCAGCATGTCCGGCTCCAGGTACGGCTCGAACACCCGCCGCCCGTCGATCAGCACCCGCCCGTCCCGGCCTTGGATGACCTCGCCCGGCAGGCCCACGACGCGCTTGATGAGCTCGCTGTCGTCGTGGCTCCCGAGCGCCACCGCACCCAGGACGTCGTCCACCAGGCCCTCGACGAAGCCGTCGGTCTCCTCGGGCGCGCCGGGATCCGGGAACACGACGACGTCGCCCCGATGCGGGTCGTGCAGCCGGTAGGCGGTGCGGGACACCACCACCCGATCGCCCTCCCGCAGCTGCGGCTCCATCGACGCGCTCGGGATGTAGAACGCCTGGGCGAAGAACGCCTTCACCAGCAACGTGACGACCAGCGCCACGAGCAGCAGCAACGGCAGCTCGACGACGGCCGGCAGATGCCACCCGCGCCGCTCGGCTGTCTTCTGCTCCTCCTGCTGCGGCACGACGAGCGGCTAGCGCTCGCGCTTCTCCTTGATCTTGGCGGCCTTACCGACCCGATCGCGGAGGTAGTACAGCTTGGCGCGGCGGACGTCGCCGCGGGTGACGACCTCGATCTTGGCGACCGTGGGGGTGTGCACCGGGAAGGTGCGCTCGACGCCGACGCCGTAGGAGACCTTGCGGACGGTGAACGTCTCGCGCAGACCATCGCCTTTGCGACCGACGACGGCACCCTGGAACACCTGGAGGCGCTCCTTGGTGCCCTCGACGACGCGCACGTGCACCTTGAGGGTGTCTCCCGGACCGAAGTCGGGGATGTCGGTCCGCAGGCTCTGCTGGTCGACGATGTCGGTGGGCTGCATGGCGATCGCTCCGTGGTGCTGCGGCTCAGCACATCTCTGGGGGAACGGCAAGGATAGGCAGCGGCCCCGCTACAGGGCGAACTCGGCGAGCAGCTGCCGATCGGCCTCCGTGAGCCCACCGCGGGCCTCGATCAGGTCGGGCCGCAGCCGCACGGTGCGGGCCAGCGCCTGGGCCCTGCGCCACCGCTCCACCCGGGCGTGGTCGCCGGAGCGCAGCACGTCGGGGACCGGCCAACCACGGAAGTCGGCCGGGCGGGTGTAGTGGGGGTACTCGAGGAGCCCGTCGGCGAAGGACTCGTCGTCGGCGGACGTGTCGTTGCCCATGACGCCGGGCACGAGCCGCCCCACGGCCTCGATGACCGCCATGGCCGCCACCTCGCCGCCGCCGAGCACGACGTCGCCCAGCGAGAGCTCGCCGTCTACCAGGTGTTCCCGCACCCTTTCGTCCACGCCTTCGTAGCGCCCGCACAGGAGGCTGAACCCGGAGGTGGCGGCCAGCTCGCGGGCCACCGACTGGTCGAAGCGACGGCCGGCGGGGCTCAGGTACAGCAGCGGGCGGGGCGGCTGCACGGCCTCGACCACGGCGAACAGCGGCTCCGGCATCATCACCATGCCGGCTCCGCCACCGAACGGCGCGTCGTCGACGGCCCGGTGCACCCCGGTGGCGCTGTCCCGGATGTCGTGCACGCGGAGGTCGAGGGTGCCAGCGGCCCGGGCGCGGCCGAGCAGGGCCTGGTCCACGAACCCGGAGACCATGTCCGGGAAGATCGTGAAGACGTCGATGCGCACGGCGCTACAGGTCGAAGAGGCCGTCGGGCGGGTCGATCGTCACGCGGCCCTCGGCCCGGTCGGTGACGAACACGACGGGCACGAGGGCGCCGTCGTCGAGCACGAGCAGGTCGCTGGCCGGGTTGCCCTGCACCTCGATGACGGTGCCCACCTCGGTGCCGTCGACCAGCTGCACCGTCGAGCCGATGAGCTCGTGGACCCACAGGACGTCCTCGTCGCCGGGGTCGTCGATGCTGGTGGCCTCGAGGACCACGCCGCGCCACGCCTCCGCTTCGTCACGCCCGGAGATCTCGTCGAAGTGCACGATCCAGCGGTCCTGGTGCTTCGACGACGACACGACCCGCAGGGGCCCTCGGTCCGTGAAGAGCACCGACCCCGGATCGAGCCGCGACGTGCGCTCGGTGGTGAGCAGCACGAGCACGTCACCCCGCACCCCGTGCGGCTTGGTGATGCGGCCTACCTCCAGACGGGTCGTCACCGGAGCGCGGTGGGCTAATCCTCGAACTCGATGTCGACGTCGACGCCGTCACGGACGGCAGCGGCGCGGACGACGGTGCGGATCGCGTTAGCCACGCGACCCCGCTTGCCGATCACGCGGCCCATGTCGTCCGGGCCGACCCGGACCTCGAGCCGCACGCGGTCGCGCTGCTGGATCGGGTCGATGCGCACGGCGTCGGGGTCGTCGACGAGCGACGTGACGAGAAGGTCGAGGACCGACGTGGCGGTGGCGGCCAACGTGGTACCGCCGTCATCCCTGCTGTCGTCGAGGTCGGTGTCGTCGAGGTCGGTGTCGTCGATGCGGTTGCCGTCGGGCCCGTCGTCGTCGGCCAGGTCGTCCCGGATGTCGCTCATGAAGCGGCGTCGGCGGTGCCGGCCTCAGCCGGAGCCTCGGCCTCGGCTGCCGGCTGCGCCTCGGCGACCTTGATCAGGCGGGCGACCGTCTCCGTGGGCTGGGCACCCTTGCGGATCCAGTCCGCTGCCTTCTCGGTGTCGATCTTCACGACGGACGGCTCCTGCCGCGGGTCGTAGGTGCCGATGATCTCGATGAACCGGCCGTTGCGCGGCGACCGCGCATCCGCAGCGACGACGCGGTAGGTCGGCTGCTTCTTCTTGCCCATCCGCATGAGGCGGAGCTTGACGGCCACGAGGTTTCTTCCTTCGGTCAGCGAGCGAGACCGCACGAGTGCGGCGGACCATGGTGGTCCGCGGACCCCCGCTAGTTCAAGCCCGGGAGGGTGAACGGCTGCTTCGGGGCGGCGGGCACGACGGCTCGAGGGTCGCCCACCCGGTTCGGCCCCTTGCCCTTCCCCTTGCCCTTGCCCTTCCCCTTCTTGCCCGCCTTCTTGGTGCCGGACAGCCCGGGGATGCGCTTCATCATCTTCTGCATCTCCTTGAACTGCTTCACCAACTGGCCGACCTCGCCGGGGTCGCTGCCGGAACCCCGGGCGATCCGAGCGCGGCGCGAACCGTCGATCAGGTCGACGTCGGCCCGCTCGGCAGGGGTCATCGAGCGGATGATCGCCTCGATGTGGGCCAGCTGGTCGTCCTCGATCTGAGCGCCCTTCAGCTCCTTCGGCATGCCCGGGATCATCCCGACCAGGCCGGAGATCGGGCCCATCTTCTTGAGCTGCTGCATCTGCTCGAGGAAGTCGTCGAGGGTGAAGTGACCGTCCTTCAGACGGGCGGCGGCCTCTTCGGCGGCCTCCTTCTCGTAGACCTCCTCGGCCTTCTCGATGAGGGTGAGGACGTCGCCCATGCCGAGGATGCGGCCGGCCAGGCGGTCGGGGTGGAAGAGCTCGAAGTCGCCGAGCTTCTCGCCCGTGGACGCGAAGGCGATGGGCTTGCCGACCACCTCCTTCACGCTGAGCGCGGCGCCGCCGCGAGCGTCGCCGTCGAGCTTGGTGAGGATGACGCCGTCGAGCGCCAGGGTCTCGTTGAAGGACTTGGCGACGGTGACCGCGTCCTGGCCGGTCATCGCGTCGACGACGAGGAAGGTGTAATCGGGGATGACCGCGTCCGAGATCTGGCGGACCTGCTCCATGAGCTCGATGTCGATGGCCAGGCGTCCGGCGGTGTCGACGATCAGGACGTCGCGGCCGAGCCGTCGGGCTTCGGCGAGGCCGGCGGCGGCTGTCTGCACCGGGTCGCCGGGCTGGGAGAAGACGGGGACGTCGATCTGCCCGGCGAGGCTGCGGAGCTGCTCCACGGCCGCCGGGCGCTGGAGGTCGGCCCCGACGAGCAGCGGGTTGCGGCCCTGCTGCTTGAACCAGCGGGCCAGCTTCGCCGAGTTGGTCGTCTTGCCCGAACCCTGCAGGCCGGCCATGAGGACGACGGTGGGTGGCCGGCTGGCGAAGGTGATCTTGATCGCCTCGCCGCCGAGGGCGTTGATCAGCTCCTCGTGGACGATCTTGATGACGTGCTGCGCCGGGTTCAGCGCCTCCGACAGCTCGACGCCGACCGCCCGCTCCCGGATGCGGCCCTGCATCGTGCGAACGACGGTGAAGTCGACGTCGGCCTCGAGGAGGGCGACGCGGATCTCCCGGAGGACCTCCTCCACGTCCTCCTCGCGGAGCTTCCCCTTGCCGCGGAGCCGCTTGAAGATGCCGTCGAACCGGTCGGAGAGTGCCTCGAACATGAGGCCCCGATGCTAGCTACCTAGGGCTGGGGCTCCTCCACCGGCACGGTGGTCGGCATGATGCAGATGTCGGGCACCGCCCCGTCCGGGCCCGGCTCGACGGGCAGGCACCCGGGCTCGCCGGCGGGGGCGGTGTCGGTGGTGTCCGGGCTGGAGCCGGTGCCGGGCTCGACCCGGCCGCCGAGGTCGCGACCGGGCTCGGGCTCCCCCGCGTCCGGGGCCGTCGGGGGCGGGGCCAGCGAGTCGTCGTCAACCGCGACACCGTCGACCACGGCGCCGTCGTCCCCGCTGAACCGGTAGGCCGGCACGAGGTACGCCTCGCCGCTCTCGTCGGACGCGGGGAGCAGCATGAGGCTCCGCTCCGCCTCGTGCAGCACGATCTTCACCGGCTCCGGGGCGGGGTACGAGCACGTGCCCGTCCCCGCGGGCTCCGTGTCGACGGCGGCGTCCTCGGTGGGCACGGTGGGGCACTCGTGCGCGGGGACCGACGTGCAGGGCTCCGTCGCCTTGCCGTCCCCGATGTCGACGGGCTGGCAGTGGACGCTCGTCGTCGTCGTGGGGTCCTCGGAAGCGACCGGATCGTCGCCGCCGGCGGAGGTGCCGCTCCCGGCGGAGGTGCCGCTCTCGGCGGCGGTTGCGGCGGCGTCCGCGGGGATCGCCCTCCCCCAGCCGTACCCGAAGCCGCCCATCTCCGAGTTCAGGCGCTCGATGGCCGCCCTCGTGTCCAGGACCGGGTAGTCACCGAGGTCATCGGGCTCGGCCAGGAAGCCGGAGGCGTTGGCGATCTCACCGTTCGACCCGACGGCCACGGATGCGGCGAGCCCGGCGACGGGGAGACCGTCGAGGCGGGGTTCGACCATGACGTACCAGGCGTCGTACGGGCCGTCGACCGTGACCTTCGCATCGGTGACGTCCATGCCGGTGGCGGTGAGCAGGTCCATCGCGATCTGGCGAGCCTCCTCCTGCGGCGGCAGGTCGGCCGGCGGCACGAGTGGCTCCGGCTCGATCACCGGCTCGGCGCACATCGCGTCCTGCGGGCAGTCGCCGACGGGCGTGTCGGGCGGGAGCGGCGCCACCATCGTGGTGACGCTGACGTCGGTGGGCGGGACCTCACCTGCGGCGGCGCAGCGCTCACGGGCCTCGAGGTCGGCCTTCGGGTCGTCAGGCGCCGTGCACGCCTCGGCCGAGCCCGCAGAGCCCGTCGAGCCGCCGCCGGAGCTGCTGTTCCCGATGTCGTCGTCGAAGGTGGGGCCGTACCACCACGACCCTCCGCCGGCCTCGTAGACCTCGACGGTGCCCTCGTTCGTCTCGAGCCGCCAGCTGCCGTCGCCTCGTGTTGGTTCGCCCTCGAGACCCAGGGCCCGGGTCAGGGCCGTCACGTCGTCCTCGTCCACCGAACCGTCCAGCCGGTAGGCGGAGCCCTCGCCGCCCAGGGCAGGCAGGTCGTCGCCGGCGACGTAGGTGACCCAGACCGCCATCGACATGTCGCTCGCCATCGCGCTGTCGCCCTCGGCGCGCGCGCCGCCGGCCGGGCCCAGGACCACCGGCAGCTTCGCCCGCGCGTCGTCACCCGTCGTGCTGACGACGAGGGCCCCCGCTGCGACGGCGAGCACGGCCAGCGCTCCCCAGAGGGCCCGACGGCGGCGCGGCGTGGGACGGGGGGCGAGGTCGACGGCGTCGTCCGTGCCCCCGCTCGCCTGGGCTGCGTCCTCGGCCATGTGTCCGCTCCTCGCCTGGATCGACCTCAGCCGCCGCGAGTGCGGGGCTCGCAGGTTGGACGACTCAGCCCACGTCGCCGGTTCCCGTGCTCCCGGATCCGTTCGCGACGACGACCTGGTTGTCGACGGCGGTCACGCCGGCGACGGAGGCGGCGGTGCGCTCGAGGTCGTCCCGACCGACGTCGTGGGGCACCTCGCCCCGGAGCACCGCCGTGTGGCCGACGACCTCGACCACCGGCTGCGGCAGGTGCCACGTGCGGGGCGAGTGGGAGAGCTCGAACCGGACGCGCTCGGCGAGGTCACCAGGGGCGGCGGCACCGCCACCGGCCCGCTGGTCGAGCAGCTCGCGCAACTTCGTGCGGGCCTGCTCGCCGGTGACCGGGGCGACCAGCAGGCCGACGCCGATGCCCGCGCCGAAGACGAAGATGCGCCTGTAGCCGAGGAGCCGACCGGTGCGGTAGCCGGTCTTGGCCCCCAGCTTGGCGGTGCCGACGCCCACCCGCACGGGGAGGAAGAGGAGACGGATCAAGGTGAACATGGCGTTCCTTTCGTGGCGACGGGGCGCAGCGGCCGGGTCGGGTCAGGCGGCGTCGAACAGGGCGTCGATGAAGGCGTCGGGGTCGAAGTCGATGAGGTCCTCGGCCTGCTCGCCGAGGCCGACGAGCTTGATCGGGATCCCCAGTGTGGACTGGATGGCGAGGGCGATGCCGCCCTTCGCAGAGCCGTCGAGCTTCGTGAGGACGACCCCGGTGAGGTCGACGGCCTCCGTGAACTGCTGGGCCTGCACGAGACCGTTCTGGCCCGTGGTGGCATCGAGGACGAGGAGCACCTCGGTCACCTTCCCGGGATCGCGGTCCGCCACTCGCCGCACCTTGCTGAGCTCCTCCATGAGGTTGACCTTCGTGTGGAGGCGCCCGGCGGTGTCGGCGAGGACGAGGTCCTTGCCCCGGGCGGCCGCCCGCTGCACGGCATCGAAGATGATGGAGCTGGGGTCGCCGCCCTCGGCGCCGCGGACGAGCTCCGCACCGACCCGCTCGGCCCAGGTCTCGAGCTGCTCGGCGGCAGCGGCGCGGAAGGTGTCGCCGGCGGCCATCACGACCGTGCGCCCCTCGTCGGCCTGGCGCTTGCCGACCTTGCCGATCGTGGTCGTCTTGCCGACACCGTTCACGCCGACGAACAGCCACACGTTCGGCGCGCCCGGCTCGAAGCGCAGCGCACGGTCGCCGGACCGCAGGTCGTCCTTCAGTTGATCCTTGAGCGCCTCCAGGAGGACGGCAGGATCGGTGATGGTCCGGGACGAGACGGTGGCGCGCAGGCGATCCAGGATGTCGGTGGTGACGCCGATGCCCACGTCGGCACGGATAAGGGCCTCCTCGAGGTCGTCCCAGGTGGACGCATCGATCGTGGTCCGCGACAGGATCGAGCCCATGTAGCCCGACATCGCGCCGCGAGCCCGCCCGAGTCGCTCCCGGAAGGTGGCCTTCGGCCGGACGGGCTCCGGTTCCGGTTCTGGGACGGGCTCCGGTTCCGGTTCTGGGACGGGCTCGGGTTCTGGGACCGGCTCGGGTTCTGGGACCGGCGCCGGCTCGGGCACCCGCTCCCGGGGCGGCGCCTCCGGCGTGGGGGTGATGACCGGGGGCGCCTTGGGCAGCGGCGGCGGCTCGACCGTGATGCTGCGGCTGCGACGGAGGCCGACGAACGCAGCGCCTCCACCGACGACGAGGACGAGCAGGGCGACGACGACGAGGATCTCCATGGCGCGTCGCAGCGTAGAGGGTGGGCTGGATAGGTTCGCCCCGTGCGTCGGCCGTGGCCTCCCCTCCTCGTCCTGGCGCTCGCCGTGGGTGCGTGCTCCGAGGACGACTCGGCCTCGAGCGGTGACGGCGAGGCCACCGAGTTCTGCGGCCGACTCGACCGGCTGGCCCGCAACGACCCCTTCGGGGCGTTCGGCAATCGAGCTACGCCGGCCGAGATCCAGCAGGCCTTCACCGCCCTCGTGTCTCGCGCCGGCGATCTCCTCGAGGTCGCCCCGGCCGAAGCCCGGCCGGCGGCGCGCGATTACGCGGAGGCGGCCGCCGAGCTCGACTCGCTGATGGCCGGCGCGGCCTACGACGGGAGCGTCGTCGACAGCCGGGCCTACCGGGAGCAGCAGGTTGCGTACACCGGCGCCGCCGGCCGCCTCGAACGCCACCTCGAGACGGAGTGCTAGGTCGAGAGCCGGAGTGCTAGGGGGCCCGCTTGCGCTCGTCGTCTCCATCGGCGGTGCCGGTGGTGGAAGCGACAGCGGGATCGGGATCGAAAGACACCGAAAGGCTGCGTCGCCGGCGGCACCTCCCCGTGGGGACGCCCCCGAGCCTTCCGAGCTAGGCGGTGCCGGCTGTGACTCGCTCGCTGATCACCGTGCTGCTGCCACCAGGCTGCATCGTGACGCCGTAGAGGATGTCCGCGGCCTCCATCGTGCGCTTCTGGTGGCTGACGATGATCAGCTGCGCTTCCTGGCGGAACTCGCGGACGAGGTCGAGGAAGCGGTGGAGGTTGACGTCGTCGAGGGCCGCCTCGACCTCGTCCATCACGTAGAAGGGCGAGGGCCGGCTGCGGAAGACCGCGAAGAGGAACGCCAGGGCGGTGAGCGAGCGCTCGCCGCCGGACAGGAGCGAAAGCTTGCGGACGTTCTTGCCCGACGGCTTCGCCTCGACCTCGATGCCGGTCTCCAGCAGGTCGTCCGGGGCGGTGAGGCGCAGCCGGCCGGTGCCGCCCGGGAACAACGTCTGGAACAGCTGCTCGAAGTTCTGGGAGACGTCGGCATAGGCCCCCGCGAAGACGTCGACGATCTCGCCGTCGATGGCCTTGATGACCTTGGCGAGATCTCGGCGGGAGGCCTTCACGTCGTCGAGCTGGCCCTGCAGGAACTCGTGGCGCTCCTGCAGCGCGTCGAACTCGTCGAGGGCCAGCGGGTTGATCGGCCCCATCAGGCGGAGCTCGCGCTCCAGTTCGCGAGCCCGTGCCGTCGGGGTGGCGCCCTCGGGCAGCTCCGGCGGGGTCGCGGCCATTGCGGCATCCGGCTCGGCGTCGAGGTCTCGGCGGACGGCTTCCACGGCTGCCTCGAGGCGGAGCGTGATCTCGGCCTCCTCGAGCTCGGCCCGCCGAGCCCGTTCGCGGGTCTCCTCGAGCCGGCGCTCGGCGTCGGCCCGCTCGTGCCGGAGGCCGTCGAGGCGGGTGGCGGCGGCGCGCTGCGTCTCCGTCTGGCGCCGGCGGCGTTCGCGCAGCCCCTCGAGCTCGTCCTCCACTCCGGCGAGGCGCGAGCCCACCAACGCCGCCAAGCGGTCGAGCGCGGTCTGCCGCGCGTCGAGGTCGGCACGCCGCACCTCGGCCTCGCGCCGGGCCTCCATCGAGCCCTCCAGCCGGGCCTCCACCTCAGCGAGGCGCCGACGAAGGAACTGGCGGCGGTCGTCGAGGCCGGCCGAGCGCACCTCGAGGTCGCCGCGCAGGCTCCCGGTCTCGGCGGCCGCCTGCTCGAGGTCGGCCTTGGCCGCCGCCATGGCCTGCGCCCGCTCCGCGGCGACGGCCTCCTCCGCCTCCAGCAGCGGCAGCGAGGCCTCGAGCTCCGCCACGCGCGCCTCCTCGCGGCTCGTGCGGTCGGACAGCTCCGAGGCGTGGCTGCGCAGCGCCTCCTCCTCGGTGGCGGCATCGCGCCGGTCGGCCTCCACGCGCTGCAACCCTTCTGTGGCGGCGGTGAGGCGACCGTCGTGCTCGTCGAGCTGGCGGGCGAGGGCGGCCTCGAGCTGGCGGGCCTCGTCGAGCAGCGAGCGCGCGCCGTGCAGGCTGGCTTCGGCGTGGGTGGCCGCCGCGCTCGCCTCAGCGGCGCGGCCCCTCGCCTCCTCCAGCGCGGCGCCGGTCGCGCCCGTCGAGGCGGTGCCGACCCTCCAGCCGGTCACGCCGAAGCGGCTGCCGTCCCGGGTGACGACCACGACCTCCGGGTGGGCCAGCGCGATGTCGACGGCGGCGGACCAGCCGCCGTCCACGCACACGGCCTGGCCGAGCAGCGCGTCCAGGAGCGCCTCCACGTCGGGGCGGGCGGCCCGGACGTGCGTGCGCACCGGTGTGCCCAAGGCGGGCGCCGTCCCCCCGGGGCGGACCGCGCCGAGGGCGAGCACGGCACCAGCTGCCGGCTCGCCTCCGCCGCCGGCGTCGAGCAGCGTCGCCAGCGCGCGGCGGGCGGCGTCGACGCCGTCGACGACCACTGCTGCGAGAGCTTCGCCGGCCGCCGCCTCGACGGCGGCGTCCCAGCCGGCGTCGATGTCGACCAGGTCGAGCAGCGTGCCGACCACCCCGCTCACCGATGCCAGACGTTCGGCGCCGGCGCGGGAACGAGCGTCATCGAGCGCCAGTGCGAGGGCCTCGGCGCGGGCGGTCCAGGCATGGCGCTCACCATCCGCCGCTCGCAGCGCGGCGTCGGCATCGCCCACCTGCGCCTCCGCCGCGCTCCGCTTCGCCTCGGCGTCGGCGAGGCGGGCGACCAGCGGGGCCTCCGCCTCCTCCGCCTGAGTCGCCTCGGCGCGGAGGCGCTCGGCCTCGACCGCCAGGCGCCTCAGCTTCTCCCCCAGCACGCCCAAGCGGGCCTGCGCCCGGGTGAGCTCCGCCTCGCCGCGCTCCTGGCCGGCTCGGAGGGCGGCCAGCTCGCCCCGCGCCTCAGCGGCCCGGCCCGTGGGCGCGGGCACGCCGTCAGCCCACTCACGGTCGTGCGTGCGGCGGGCAGCGGCGAGGGCCGCTTCGGCCCGTTCCAGCTCCTCCGCCTGGGGAGCGAGGCCCTCCGCCTCCGCCTCCACCTCGGCCAGCTCGGCGCCGAGCCGGGCCGCTTCGGCCTCGAGGGTGGCGATTACGGCCTGGTCGACGAAGGCGCCGCGCTCGCGATCGAGGCCACGACGTCGTTCCGTCAGGACGGCCGCCAGCCCGCGGGCCCGCTCGCGCAGCGACTCGTAGCGGACGAGGGCGTCCCCGAGGTTGTCGCCCCCAAGGTGCCCGAGCTCCGACTCGGCGGCCATCACCGACGCATCCAAGGTGGCCAGCGTGCGGCGGACGAGCGCCTCCTCGTTGGCCAGCTCGGCTCGTGCCGCCCCGCCGTCCGCGAGTCGCCGGCGCAGGGTGGTCAGCTCGCGCCCGGCGAGGAACAGGTGCAGGCCCCGCAGCTCTGCGATGAGCGACCCGTGGCGCCGGGCGGCGTCCGCCTGGCGCTCGAGCGGGCGCAGCTGGCGCCGGACCTCGCGCAGCAGATCACCGAGGCGCGTGAGGTTCCCCTCCGTCGCCGCGAGGCGGCGTTCGGCCTTCTCCTTGCGCTTGCGGAACTTGAGGATGCCGGCGGCCTCTTCGATGATCAGCCGACGGTCCTCGGGGCGGGCATTGAGCACCGCGTCGATCTGGCCCTGGCTGACGATCACGTGCTGCTGCCGGCCGACGCCGGTGTCGGAGAGCAGCTCCTGCACGTCGAGGAGACGGCAGGGCACACCGTTGATGGCGTATTCGCTGTCCCCGGAGCGGAACAGTGTGCGGGTGAGGGTCACCTCGGTGAACTCGATGGGCAGCAGGCCAGCCGAGTTGTCGATGGTCAGCCCGACCTCGGCCCGCCCGAGCGCCGGGCGCTTGGCGGTGCCGGCGAAGATGACGTCGTCCATCTTCTGCGAGCGCACCGCCGACGGCGCCTGTGCGCCCAGCACCCACCCGATGGCGTCAACGACGTTGGACTTCCCGCTTCCGTTCGGCCCCACCACGACGGTGACCCCGGGTTCGAGCTCGAGGGCGGTCGTGTCGGCGAAGGACTTGAAGCCCTTCAACGTGAGGGTCTTGAGGAACACTCCCGGCGACAGTAGTGGCCGCTCCCCGGCCGTCGAGGCACCTGCCGCGGGAGCGCAGCGACGCCTCGGCGCGCCAGTTGCGGGCCGGCACAGGCACGGAGGCGGCGACAGGGTGGCTTCGCCGCCCCGAGCCGCAGCTGCGGAGGCAGGAGCGCAGCGACGCCCGGAGCAGCCAGACAGCCACGGCTCACACCTGGCAGGCCTCGCAGAAGTACAGCGGCTTGTTGGAGAAGCGGACCTTGACGATCGGCGCCCGGCAGCGACGGCAGGGTTCGCCCTCGCGGGCGTAGACCTTGAGCTCGTCCTGGTAGCCGCCGGGCTTGCCGTAGAGATCGACGAACGGGTGGTCGTCGACCGTGGTGCCGCGGTGCTTCACGGCCTCGTGGAGCGTCTCGACGAGGGCGCGGAAGAGGCGGCGGATCTCCTGCGAGGACAGCGAGTCCGAGGTGCGGTCGTGGCGCAAACCCGCCTCCCAGAGGATCTCGTCGCTGTAGATCGGGCCGATCCCGGCGACGACCTCAGGGTCCATGAGGACGGTCTTGAGCTTGGCCGACCGGGCCAGCAGCACCCGGGCGAAGGAGGTCCACGACACGGCGTCGGCGACGGGGTCGAGCCCTCCGGCGGCGATGACCGGGACCTCGGCGGTGAGGGCGTCGTGGGCCACGACGAAGGCCTCGGCGCCGCCGGTGGCGTCGACGAGTCGGATCTGGCCTCCCTGGGTGAAGCTGAAGACGACGGCGGTCCCCTTCGGAGGCGTCGACTTCGGCGCCACCTTCTCGAGGCGGCCGGCCGCGCCGAGTTCGATGACGAGGAGCTCGCCGTTGTCGAGGTTGGTGACGAGGTGGCGGCCCTTGCGGTCGACCGACTTCACCTTGGCGCCCTCGAGGCGGCTCTGGAACACCTTCTTGGAGCCGTTGTGGCGGACGACCTTCGTGCCCGTGACCTCCGGCGCCTTGAAGCGCTTGCCCACGGCCTCCTTCTCCAGCTCGCGCCGGAGGGTCTCGAGCTCGGGTAGCTCAGCCATGGTTGCTCTCCCTCAGTGGTCCGGGGTGGGTCGCGGTGCCGCCCGCCAGGGCGTCGACGGCGGCACGAGCAGCCGCCTGCTCCGCCTGCTTCTTCGATCGGCCCTCGCCGTGGCCGAACTCCGTCTCGGCGATGGTGACGGTGACGTAGAAGGTGCGCGCGTGGTCGGGTCCGGTGGCTTCCACTGCGTAGCGCGGCGGGGCGCCGAAGCGGCGGGCAGCCAGCTCCTGCAGGCGGCTCTTGTGATCGGCACCGTCGGCCTGCGCGGTGGCGAGCCGAGGACCGAGGATGCGCAGCACGAGGTCCTGCGCGCCTTCGAGACCCTCGTTCAGGTAGACCGTTCCGATGAGGGCCTCCACCGCGTCGGCGAGGATCGAGGGCTTCTCGCGTCCGCCCGAGAGGAGCTCGCCCTTGCCGAGGAGCAGGTGCGGGCCGAGATCGAGCTCGACGGCGACGCCGGCCAGCGCCACGGAGTTCACGACCGTCTTGCGGATCTCGGTGAGGTCGCCCTCGTCGAGGTCGGCATGGGTCCGGTACACGTGGTCGGTGACGACGGCGCCGAGCACCGCATCGCCGAGGAACTCGAGCCGCTCGTTCGAGGGGTGCCCGGGGTTCTCCGCGCACCAGGAGCGGTGCACGAGGGCCGGCGCCAGGAGGTCGGGAGCGAGGTCGAGGCCGAGGCGCTCGACCAGGTCTGCCAGACCGGGTACCGGGAGAGCGATCGTGCCGCCTTACAGCCGGCCGACGACGTAGTCGACGGCGTCCCGCACCGTCTTCAGGTCCTCGAGGTCCTCGTCGTCGATGCGAAAGCCGACGGAGCGCTCGCTGAGCTCCTCCTCGAGCGCCTCGACGAGCTCGATCAGCGCGAGCGAGTCGGCCTCGAGGTCGTCGTTGAAGCTGGCGCCCTCGGTGATGGTGGACGGTTCGACCTCGAGGATGTCCGCGAGCCGGTCGCGGATCAGCTCGAAGACCTGCTGGCGATCCATGGGTCCTCGTTCGACGTGGGTTTCTGCGGGCACGGGTGCTGCTCCTGCTCGCGGGGGCGTTTGGCGGGCCGAGCATATCGGTCCGCCGACTTTGTGCGCTTGTGCCCGACGAGCGGGCCAGAGGCCCGGGTTCCCGGGGCTGGCGCGGCCTCAGGTAGGGGCGACGGCCAGGCGGAGGTGCTCGACGATGCCTGAGTCGTGCAGCTCCCGGGCCACCCGCACGGCGTTGACGACGGCCGTGGCGGACGAGGAGCCGTGGGAGATGAGGCACAGCCCGTCGACGCCGAGGAGCATCGCCCCGCCGGTGTTGTCGGGGTCGAGGGTGGCGTAGAGCGGCAGCAGGCCCGGGAGGAGCACGTCGCTGGCCGCCTTCGCCTCGGCGCTGGCGGCGAAGGCCTCGAGGATGGCGCCGACCAGGGCCCGCATGCCGCCTTCGAGCGTCTTGAGCACGATGTTGCCGGTGAACCCGTCGGTGACGACGACGTCGACGTCGGGCGTCATGACGTCGCGGCCTTCGACGTTCCCGACGAACCGTCCGCCGGCAGCCACGAGGGTGCTCGACGCCGAGAGCAGCTGGTGCGTCTCCTTGACGAGCGACGTGCCCTTGGTGGGCTCCTCCCCGATCGACAGGAGGCCGACCCGGGGCTCGGCGACGCCGTAACGCTCGCGAGCGAAGACGGTGCCCATCTGGGCGAACTGGACGAGCAGCTCGGCGCTGCACTCGGCGTTGGCGCCGGCGTCGAGGAGGACGGTGGGCCGGTGGCCCGGGACGGGGATCGGCGTGGCGATGGCCGGTCGGGAGACGCCCTTGATCCGGCCCATGCGGAGCAGGGCCGACGCCATGGTGGCGCCGGTGTTGCCGGCCGAGATCATGGCCGAGGCCTTGCCGTCGCGGACCGCCTCGGCGGCGCGCACAAGGGAGGAGTCCTTCATGCGGCGGACGCTCGACCCGGGGTCGGCGTCCATGGCGATGACCTCGGACGCCGGGATGATCGGGAGGTCGCCGGCCAGCGGCTCGAGCACCTCCGGCTGTCCCACGAGCACCACGGGGACCCCGAGCTCGGCGACGGCCCGCCGCGCGCCATCGACGATCTCCGAGGGCGCCCTGTCCCCGCCCATCCCATCCACCGCCACCGGCAACATGCCCATCAAACGCCCCTAGCCAGGGGACGCTCGGTTGTCTCGGCGTCCAGCAGGAGCGCAGCGACGCCCGGAGCGAGCAAGCAGCTCAACCGAGGCCGGGCCGGGTGGCTCCGCCGCCCGGCAGCCGGCACGAGCGGAGGCAGGAGCGCAGCGACGCCCGGAGCGAGCAAGCAGCTCAGTCGACGTCGATGGCCTGGCGGCCGGCGTACCAGCCGCAGTTGCCGCAGACCACGTGGGGCACCTTGGTGGCACCGCAGCGGGAGCAGAGGCTCCGCGAGGGCCGCTCCAGCGTCCAGGCGCTGGCCCGGCGACTGCGGCTCTTGGCCTTGGAGGTCTTCTTCTTCGGGACGGCCATGGCGGATGTGGTCCTCGGGAGGGCGTGCGGAGTGCGCCGGACGGACGTCGGCGCAGCCGGGAGATGGTAGCGGGAGCTCCGCGACGCCGTCGAACCACGGCGGCTGTCAGTCGGGGTCGAGGCGCAGCTCGTCGAGGGCGGCCCAGCGGGGGTCGCGGGGTGGGCCGTCGGCGTCCGGCGGCTCGTCGGGGTCCGTGGCGGCACCTTCGACGACAGCCGGGAACTCGTCGGGGGCGGGGCCCAGGCAGTCGGGGCGGCAGAGCGGGGCGAGGGGGAGGTGGAGGAGGACGGTGTCGCGGACGACAGGTTCGAGGTCGATGTCGTCGCCGTCGATGGGGTACGTCTCGCCGGCGACGGGGTGGGTCTCGAACACCTCGCGGATGTCGACGGAGGCGACGCCGCGCACGTCGTCGAGGCACCGCCGGCACTCGGCCGACCAGGGTGCGGTGACGCGCCCGGTGGCGGTGATGGCGCCGTCGATGGCCTCGAGGACGAGGTCGAGCTGCACGGGCTCGCCGGCGGGCACCCGTGCCGTGGTGATGGAGAGGCCGGGCACCTCGGCATCGATGGTGACCTCGCGCTGGGTGCCGGGTCGGCGCCGCAGCTCGGTCACCCCGATGAGGAGGGGTGAGCGAGGCACGGCCGGGCTACCCGAGGTCCTGGTCGTACACCGCCGGGGAATCGGGGTCGTGCTCGGCGGGCGCGTCGCCGCCGATCACGGGCACCTCGCCCGTGCCGAGCGCTCCCTGCAGCTTGGCCCGGCCGGCGCCGACCATCTTGAGCGTGCGCTCGAGGACGATCTCGAAGCTGGCGAGGCGCTGGTCGCAGAAGTCCTCGCACTCGTTCTTCAGGCGGCGGGCTTCGGTGTCGGCGAGGTCGACGATCTTGCGGGCGCGCGCCTCGCTGGCCTTCACGACCTCGGTGCGCTGGACCATGCGCTCGGCCCGCGCGCGGGCCTGGTCGAGGATCTCGTCGCCCTCGCGCCGCACCTTGGCGAGGTACTCGTCGCGCTCCTTGAGCAGCCAGCGGGCGGCCCGGAGCTCCTCGGGGAGGCGGTCGACCGCTTCGTCGAGGAGGTCGAGCACCTCGTCGCGGTTGATCATCACCGAGGTGGACAGCGGCATGGGCCGGGCCGACGACACGAGGTCGTGCAGGCGGCGGAGCATGTGCTCGACGTCGGACCCCGGCATCCGGGGGCGGTCGAGGGTGGCCGGCGGCTCCTCGTGCCCGGGGTACTCGTCGTACTGGCGATCGTCGTGGTCGACCATGTCAGCTCCCATACCTCTCGATCAGACGGCGCGACACCGGCTCCGGGACCATGGAGGACACGTCCCCACCGAACCGGGCTATCTCACGGATCAGCTTGGACGCCAGGAACGCGTGCGAGGACCCGCAGGGGATGAACAGCGTGTCGACGCCGGACACAGCATGGTTCATCTGCGCCATCATCAGCTCGGACTCGAAGTCGGACACGACGCGGAGCCCCTTCACGATGAAGTTGGCGTCGAGCTCCTTGGCCAGGTCGACGACGAGGCTGGAGAACTGCGTGACCGACACGTTGGCCAGGTGGGCCACCGACTCGCGGATGGTGTCCTGTCGCTCGTCCAGATCGAACAGGGCCTGCCCCTTCTGGGGGTTGCGGACGGCCGCCACGACGACGTCGTCGAAGAGGCGCGCCGCCACCTCGATGATCTCGAGGTGGCCCTTGTGCAGGGGATCGAACGACCCCGGGTAGAGGACCCTGGTCACGGCGTCACGCTACCGCTGGCCACGCGAGGCCTCACATTCGCCCCGGTCAGCCGATCGCGTCGGAACGCTCGAGGATCGCGACGTGCGTGCGGCCGTAGCGCTTGGCGCGGCGCTCCTCCCAGCCCTCGGGGACGTCGAGGGGCCGTCCCGATTCGACCACGACGATGGCGGCGGGGAGGGCGGGCAGGAGGCCCGACCAGCCGTCGAAGCCGTAGGGCGGGTCGAGAAACGCAAGGTCGAAGACGAGCTCCTGCCGGTGGGCCTCGACGAGGAAGCGGTCGGCGGTGTCGCCGACGACCGTGGCCGACCCGGCCATCCCGCATGCCGCCAGGTTGGCCTCGACCGCGGCGCGAGCGGCCCGGTCGGGGTCCACGAAGGTCGCGTGGGCGGCGCCCCGCGACAGCGCCTCGATCCCCATCGCACCGCTCCCCGCGAACAGGTCGAGGACGGTTCCGTCGGTCACCGCTCCCAGGCTGCCCAGCGCGTTGAACGTGGCCTCCCGAACCCGGTCGGTGGTCGGCCGGGTGGTGGGCCCGGGCGGGGCCACGAGCCGACGGCCGCGAGCGGTCCCGGCGATGACCCGCATCCCGGGACCGTACCGCTACACGTCGACCGACTCCCCCAGCGCACCGACGCGCGCCCGTTCCCGAACCCCGCCAGCAGCCGACCAGGAGCTCGTGCGGAACTGGTCGCCGTTCTCCACCCGCTGCCAGGCGGCCCCGTCCACCTCCAGCTCGAAGAGGTGGCTGCCCCCGATCTCGCCCATGTCGAACCCGCGGAGCGCCAGGAAGGACGCCCGGATGAGCTCCCACTCCGCCTCCTCCGTGACCTCGCGCGCCCGGCAGAAGAGCTTCCCTTCGCCGCGCATGTCGTCCTTGTCGGCGAGGGGCGTGATGATGCAGCAGCGCGGGTCGCGGCGCAGGTCCTGCATCTTCACGGCGTTCGGCATGCTCCCGGCGTAGACGCGCCCGTCGTGGACGAACAGCTCGAGACCGCTGACCCGGGGCCAGCCGTCGGACCGTGTGGTGCCGAGGAAGCAGAGCCCTGTGGCGTCGATGCGGGCCTGGATGCGCTCGGCGATCTTGGGAGCAGCGGAGGCGAGGTCGGAGAAGGTCGGCATGCGTCGACCGTACGGACCCTTCCCTGACAGTCTATGTCAGTGTCACGGCGTAGCGTGAGGTCATGCGAGCGAGTCGTCTGGTGCAGCTCCTGCTCCTCCTCCAGACCACGGGGAAGATGACGGCGGCCCGGCTGGCCGGCGAGCTCGAGGTGTCGGTGCGCACGATCTACCGCGACATCGAGGCCTTGAGCGGCGCCGGCGTGCCGATCTATGCGGAGCCCGGCCCCGGCGGCGGGGTCCGGCTGGTCGACGGCTACCGCACGCGCCTCACGGGGCTGACGGCCGCCGAAGCGGAGGCACTCGCCCTGTCGGGGCTGCCGGGCGCGGCGTCCGAGCTCGGCCTCGGCACGGTGCTGGCGGCCGCTCAGCTGAAGGTCGATGCGGCGCTGCCGCCGGAGCTGCGCATCCGGGCCGTCCGGATGCGCGAGCGGTTCCACCTCGACGCGCCG
>JAUXRW010000136.1 GCA_030681555.1 Acidimicrobiales bacterium | reverse complement strand
GCCGGAGAAGGCGCGCGCCAGCAGGACCCGCTGGCGCTCGCCGGACGACAGCGTGGCGACCGGGCGGTCGGCGCCGTGGGCTACGTGGAAGCGCTCGAGCAACGCCAAGGCGCGGGCGCGGTCGTCGTCGTCGTAGCTGTGCCACCACGGCTCCAGCGCCCCGTAGCGCGCCGTCATCACGACCTCGACGGGCGTGAGCTGCTCGCGCAGCATCGAGCCGAACGCGGGGCTGGCCAGACCGATGCGGGTGCGTAGCCGGCGGACATCCGTGCGACCCAGCTCCTCACCCAGGACCCTGACCGACCCGGACGAGGGGTGGAGGTACAGGGAGGCCACGCGCAACAGCAACGTCTTGCCGCTGCCGTTGCGGCCCAGGACCACCCAGCGTTCGCCGTGGTCGACGGTCCAGTCGATCCCCGCCAGCAGCGCGCCGCCGTCGCGGACCACGTCCACGCCGCGAAGCACGAGGGGCGTGGCGCCAGGCTCGACCATGGTTGGCGACCCTACCGGCGCGCCGTAGATTGATCGGCGCCCGCCCGTCTCGTTCGGAAGCAGCGATCGACACCGCCCTCGGCCTCGTGGCCGTACTCCTTCTCATCCTCGCCACCGGCTTCTTCGTCGCGGTCGAGTTCGCGCTGGTGGCCGTCGATCGCGAGCGGGTCGAGGTCGACGCCGCCGGCGGCAGCCGTCGCGCCCGGCACACCGCGGACGCGCTGCGTCGGCTCTCCTTCCACCTCTCCGGCGCGCAGCTCGGGATCACGGTCACCTCCCTCGTGGTCGGCTTCATCGCGGAGCCCACCGTTGCGGACGTCCTGGAGCCGGCCCTCGGCCCGCTCGTGGGCGACGACCGATCCGGAGGCGTGTCAATCGTCGTGGCCCTCGTGTTGGCGACGCTCGTCTCGATGATCGTGGGGGAGCTCGTCCCGAAGACGCTGGCCATCGCGCGCCCGCGGGCCGTCGCCTACGCGTTGGCGGGCCCGATGGTGCTCATCTGCCGGATCCTCGGACCGCTCATCTCCTTCCTCAACGGCTCGGCCAACCGGACGGTGCGGCTCTTCGGGATCGAGCCTCAGGAGGAGCTGACCTCGGTGCGTTCCCTCGAGGAGCTCGAGCTGCTCATCCGGAGCTCCGGTGAGGAGGGCACCCTCGAGCCCAAGGCTCTCACGCTGCTGACCAGGTCGATCCGGTTCGGTACCAAGGACGCCGCGGCGGCCCTCATCCCACGCCGGAGCGTCCAGGCGATCGGCACCGACGACACCGTCGCCGACCTCGCGGCGCGCGCCGTCGCCACGGGCCACTCCCGCTTCCCGGTGATCGGTATCGATCTCGACGACGTCCACGGCGTGGTGCACGTGAAGGACGTCTACGGCGTGCCGTACGACCGGCGGCCCGCCACCGCGGTGCGCGAGATCATGGCGTCCGCCTTCGTCGTGCCCGAGACCCGGGAGCTGGACCAGCTGCTGGCCGACCTCCGTCGAGTCGGCAGCCACCTCGCCGTCGTCGTCGACGAGCACGGCGGCACGGCGGGGATCATCACGCTCGAGGACATCCTGGAGGAGATCGTCGGGGAGATCGACGACGAGCACGACCCGGCCGTCCCCCGGCTCACCGGCGTGCTGCGCCCAGGGGAGTGGCGCCTCGACGGCTCCCTGCACCCCGACGAGGTCTACGACGCCAGCGGCTTGACCGTGCCGGAGGGCGACTACGAGACGCTGGCCGGCTTCGTCCTCCATCGGCTGGGCCGCATCCCCGAAGTCGGCGAGGGCTTCGAGCACGACGGCTGGCAGCTCGAGGTGACCGAACGGGACGGCCTGCGCGTGGCCGGAGTCGTGCTCCGGCGCTCCCGCGCCGGGGACCAGCCGCCGGTGGGGCCGCCGCCGTGACCGTCGGCAACCTCGCGCTCGCCCTCGTCCTGCTGCTGGCCAACGGGTTCTTCGTGGCTGTCGAGTTCGCGCTCATGGCGAGCCGGCGCACGAAGCTCGAGGCGATGGCCGACCACGGCAGCGCACGGGCGCGCCTGGCCATCGGCTCCATGCGCCACCTCAACGTGCAGCTGGCCGGCGCGCAGCTCGGCATCACCATGGCCTCGCTGCTCCTCGGCTACGTGGCCGAGCCCACGGTGGCCGATCTCGTTGAACGAGCCGTCGAGGTGGTGGTCAACGTCCCCGAGGGTGTCCTCCACACGATCGGATTCGCGATCGCACTGACGATCGTGGCGTTCCTCCACATGGTCATCGGCGAGATGGTGCCCAAGAACATCGCGCTGGCTGCGCCGGAGCGCACCCTGCTCTCGCTGGCCGTGCCGAACCGCGTGTACGTCACCGTGTTCGGCCCGTTGCTCCGCATCCTCAACGGGCTCTCGAACGCCGGGGTGCGGCTCCTGGGCGTCGAGCCCCGGGACGAGCTCGCCACCGCCGCCTCAGCGCAGGAGCTCGCCGTGATGCTCGGCGCCTCGCGCGACGAAGGGCTCATCGAAGACGTCGCCCACCAGCTGCTCACGGGGGCGCTGCACCTGCGAGATCGCCGGGTGACGACGGTGATGATGCCCCGGGACGGCGTTGTGTGGCTACCCCGATCGGCCACTCCCGCCGAGGCCGAGGCTCTGGTGGTGTCGTCGGGGCACACCCGGCTGCTCGTGGCCGGGGAGAGCGTCGACGACGTGCTCGGGTTCGTGCACGCGAAGGACCTCCTCACGGTGGCCGGCGAGGCGCGCCACCGGCCGCTGCCGCTGGGGCGGGTGCGCCGGATGCTGCTGGTCGGCGAGGACACTCTGCTCGACGACGCGCTGCTGGCCATGCAGCGGGCCCGCATCCACGTGGCCGTGGTCACCGATCCGGCCGGTCGCACGCTGGGGATCGTCACGCTCGAGGACGTCATCGAGGCACTCGTTGGAGACATCCGCGACGAGTCCGACCGGTAGTGGACGCCCCCGGGGAACCGGGAAGGACGACGGCCATCCGACGCGTTACCGTCACCGGACTGCAACATCGCGTTGAGGTGGGGCTAACTTCTCGGATCACTGTGCGCCGGTCGGTGGTCGTCACGTTCCTCAGCGGGTGCTTGCTGCTGGGGGTGGTCGTCGGGGCCGCGCCGCGCGCCGGGGCGGACGACCTCTCCGAGGCGCGGGCGCGGGCCAACGCCGCCGCCTCCGACCTCGCGAAGGCCGAGAGCGTGCTGGGCAAGCTCGACGGCGAGATCAAGGGGCTCGAGGCCGAGCGGGCCAGCGCCCAGGCCCGCCTCGAGGTGCTCCGGGGCGCGGCGAGCGAGGTGGCGATCCGCCAGTTCATCAACGCTGACGCCACGCAGGTGGGCGAGATCGACGAAGACATCAACGACCAGGCCCGCGCCGACGCGCTGTCCCGCTACGCCACGCAGGGCAACCAGGACGCCATCGACGACTACACGGCGGCCAGCGAGGACCTCGACGCCGCCCAGCAGCAGCTGCGGGCCAAGAAGAAGTCGCAGGAGGAGGCCATCGCCGCCCTCGACCGCCGGCGGGACGAGCTGAACGAGGAGCTGCGCCGGCTCGAGGCGCTCGAGGCGCAGCGCCGGGCCGAAGCCGAGCGCAAGGCACGAGAGGCGGCCGCCGCCGCCCAAGCCCGCACGTCGAGCCGCACGGCGAGCCGCTCGGGCGGCGGGGCGGCGGGCGTCGTGCGCTCCGCACCGTCGGCGCCGATCGCCCACGGCGCGTTCGTCTGCCCGGTGCAGGGACCCGTCGCCTTCAGCGACACCTGGGGTGCGCCGCGCTCCGGCGGGCGAGCCCACAAGGGCGTCGACATGCTCTCACCGACGGGCACGCCCACCGTCGCTCCGGTGTCGGGCACGGTCAGCCACCGAGGCAACTCAACCGGCGGTCTGTCGTGGCATCTCAACGGCGACAACGGTCACTACTACTACGGCACACACCTGTCGGCCTACGCCAACGTCGGCGCCGGGCACGTGCAGGCGGGCACGGTGATCGGTTACGTCGGTGACACCGGCAACGCCCGGGGCACGCCGCACCTCCACTTCGAGATCCACCCGAACCGCGGCGCCGCCGTGAACCCGTACCCCACGGTCCGCGCGGCCTGCTAGTGGCCTCCACGGCCACCGATGACCTGGCGGAACGCCTCGAGCGCTTGCTGACCGCCCACGGGGTCGACGGCACCGTTGTGGATCTGCAGCGCCTCTCCGGCGGCGCGTCTCGCGAGACGTGGTCGTTCGCCGTCGTCGCCGCGGCCGCCCGCCGCCCGATGATCCTGCAGTGGCTTCGGTCGGGCACCGTCAGCGGTGGACCGGGGATGCCGGGCGAGGCGGCGCTCATCCGGGCTGCGGCTGCGCGCTCGGTGCCGGTGCCGACGGTGGTGGCCGACGACGACGGCAGCGGCGCCCTTGGCGCCCCCACCATCGTCATGGATCGGCTGGAAGGCGAGACGATCGCCCGCAAGCTGCTGCGTGACGACGACTGGGCATCGGCGCGTGGTGTCCTCGTGGGCCAGGCCGGCGCTGCGCTGGCGGGCATCCACCGCATCCCGGTCGAGGATGCCCCCGCCATGCGCGACGCCGACCAGCTGGAGGAGATGCGGTCGCTCCTCGCGCTCGTGGACGTCCCGGTGCCTGCGTTCGAGCTGGGCGTCCGGTGGCTGGCTGCTCACCGGCCCCCCGACACTCGGCGCGCCGTCGTGCACGGCGACTTCCGGCTCGGGAACCTGCTCGTGGGCACCGACGGCCTGCGCGGGGTCCTGGACTGGGAGCTGGCCCACATCGGCGATCCGGCCGAGGACCTCGGCTGGTTCTGCGTGCGGGCCTGGCGGTTCGGCTCCCCCCTCCCGGCCGGCGGGCTCGGGTCGCGAGAGGAGCTCCTCGGGGCCTACGAGGCCGCCGGCGGCGACTGCGTCGATGTGGCGTCGCTGCGCTGGTGGGAGGTGCTCGGCACGCTCAAGTGGGGCCTCATCTGCATCGTCCAGTCGCAGGGCCACCTCTCCGGGGCGTCGCGGTCCGTCGAGCTGGCGACCATCGGGAGGCGGACGTGCGAGAACGAGTGGGATCTCCTCGCGCTGCTGCCCGGCGGGTCCCTCCCGGACGCGGCGGCGCCGACGCCGGCTCGGGTGTCCGACCTCTACGGCCGCCCGACCGCCGTGGAGCTGGCCGAGGCGGTGCGGGAGTGGGTCGACGGCGACGTGCGTACCGTCACCGAGGGGCGGGTCGCCTTCCACGCTCGGGTGGCCGTGAACGCGCTCCAGATGATCGAGCGCGAGCTCACCCTCGGGCCGGGCCACGCGGCTGCCCACGCCGCCGGGCTGGCCGAGCTCGGGTGTGCAGACGAGGCCGACCTTGCGCAGCACATTGGCTCGGGGGCCTTCGACGAGGGCGCCGATCGCGTCCGCCAGGTGGTCGCCCGCTCGGTGCGGGCCAAGCTCGAGGTCGCCAACCCCCGCTGGCTGCTGCCCGACTGAGCAGTCGGGCGACGGTGGAGCTCAGGCTCCGGTGCTGTGGTACCCGCCGTCGACGTGGACGATCTCCGCGGTCGTCTTGGGGAACCAGTCCGACAGGAGGGCGACGCAGCTGCGCGCCACGGCCTCGGCATCGGCGCGCACGTCCCAGCCCAGCGGGCTGCGCTCGTCCCACACGTCCTCGAACTTCGAGAAGCCGGGGATCGACTTCGCGGCGAGCGTCCGAATGGGCCCGGCGGCGACGAGGTTGACGCGGATACCCTTCGGCCCGAGGTCACGCGCCAGGTAGCGAGAGGTCGCCTCGAGGGCGGCCTTGGCCACCCCCATCCAGTCGTAGGCCGGCCAGGCCTGGCGGCTGTTGTCGAAGTCGAGCCCGACGATGGCCCCTCCCTCGAACATGTGCGGCACGACGACGTCTGCCAGCGTCCGGAGCGAGTAGGCGGACACCTGCAGGGCGACGGCGACGTCCTCCCAGCCCGCCTCCATGAAGTTGTCGCCGAGGCACGAAGCGGGGGCGAAGCCGATGGCGTGCAGGGCGCCGTCGACGCGGTCCCACCGCTCGCCGAGCGCATCCCGGGCGGCGGCGACCTGCGCAGGATCGGTGACATCGAGCTCGAGCACGTCGCACTCGGTCGGCAGCTTGCGCGCCGTACGGCGGGTGAGGGACAGCCCGCGGCCGGCTCCCGTCAGGATCACCTCCGCTCCCTCCTGCTGAGCGAGGCGCGCCACGCCGAAGGCGAGGGAGGCATCGGTGAGGACACCGGTGATGAGCAGGCGCTTGCCGTCGAGGAGGGGCATGAGCCTAGAGACTGCCACGGGCGTTCCTCCGTTACCGCCGCCGGCTCGACTCCCGATCCGCAGGGGCCCGCCGCTACGGTGTCGCCGATGCGAATCGGGATCCTTGGTGGCACCGGCCCCGCAGGCGGCGCCCTGGCCGTTCGACTGGCCTCGGTCGGCTTCGAGACGATGGTCGGCTCGCGTTCGAAGTACCGGGCGATGGAGTCCGTCGACACCTTGCGGGCGCAGTGGCCGGAGCGCGAGCTCACCATCACAGCGGGCGACAACCTCGAGGCCGCCCACACCGACCTGGTGGTGATCGCGACACCGTGGGACGGCGCCGCCCAGACCGCCCAGTCGGTCGAACCGGAGCTGCGCGGCAAGGTCGTCATCTCGATGGCCAACGCGCTCACCCGCATCGGCAAGGAGTTCCAACCGCTGGTGCCGCCCCGTGGGTCGGTGGCCGCGAGCGTCCAGGCTGTGCTCCGGCACAGCTACGTGGCCGCGGCCCTGCACCACGTGCCCGCCAAGGAGCTCGGCGACCTCGAGCACCCCATCGAGAGCGACGTGCTCATCTGCTCCGACTTCCCGGCAGCCACCGAAGCCACCTCGGACCTCGTCGCCAAGATCCCGAACATGCGCCCGCTCGACTGCGGCGAGCTCTCCCTCGCCACGCCGATCGAGTCCTTCACCGCCGTCCTGCTGCAGCTCAACGTGCGGTACAAGACGCGTGTCGCAGTGAAGTTCACGAGCATCCCTGAGTGACCGCGATGAGCGACGCCGGCGGCCCGATGCGTCTGTGGTGCACGGCGCGCCAGAAGATCCTGGACTTCACGCCCGGGCCGGTCGTGAGCATGTACACGTGCGGCATCACGCCCTACGACGCGACGCACCTCGGGCACGCCGCCGTCTACGTCACCTACGACGTGCTGCAGCGGCGGCTGCGGGACCTCGGGCACGACACGAGGTGCGTGCGCAACATCACCGACGTCGACGACTCCATCCTCGCGAAGGCCCGCGAGCTCGGGGTGCACTACCTGGACCTGGCGGCCGCCGAGACCGCTCGCTTCGACGACGACATCCGCGCCCTGGGGCTGCTCCCAGCGTGGAGCGAGCCACGGGCCACCTCCGCCATCGCCGACATCCGCGGCTTCATCGGTATGGTCCTCGACCGGGGCCACGCCTACCAGGCGGGTGGCGCCGTGTACTTCGACGTGTCGACCTTCGACGGCTTCGGCTCGGTGTCCGGGTACGACCGGGAGCAGATGCTGGCCTACGCCGCGGAGCGCGGCGGCAACGTCGAGGACCCTCACAAGCGGGACGCGCTCGACTTCGTGCTCTGGCAGCCGTCCCTCGGCGACGAGCCCTCGTGGGACTCGCTCTGGGGGCCAGGGCGCCCGGGCTGGCACATCGAGTGCTCGGCCCTCGCGCTGCGCGAACTCGGCACCACCATCGACATCCACGGCGGCGGCACCGACCTGATCTTCCCGCACCACGAGTGCGAGCGGGCCCAGTCCGAGGCCGCCACGGGGGAGCCCTTCGTGCGTCACTGGATGCACCAGGCGATGGTGCACATGCACGGCGAGAAGATGTCGAAGTCGCTCGGCAACCTCGTGTTCGTCTCCGAGCTCCGCAAGGAGTGGGACGTGATGGCCATCCGCTTGGTGCTGGTGGAGAACCACTACCGCACCCCCTGGGAGTGGGACGACACCCGGATGCCGCGAGCCGCCGACCGGCTCGAGCGCTGGCGGGCAGCGGGACCGGGATCTGCAGCCCTCGCCGAGGTGCGGCCGGCGCTCGACGACGATCTCGACACGCCCACGGCGGTCGCGGCGATCGACGCTGCGGTCGACGCCGGCCACGGCGTCGGCGACGCGGCGGCGCTGCTCGGCGTGGGGCTCTGACGCGGGCCGCCACTGCGGCTGCAAGACTCCAGTCCGTGGAGGAGACGTCCGAGACCCGGGAGTACGGAAAGCTGTACCCGGCGGCGCGGGCCGTGCTCAGCCCCATCTTCAAGACCCTGTGGCGGGTGCGCGTGCAAGGCCTCGAGCACGTCCCGGACTACGGCGGCGCCATCTTCTGCCCCAACCACACGTCCGTGATCGACTCGTTCTTCCTGCCCGTCGTGCTCCCCCGGCGCATCAGCTTCGTGGGCAAGGCCGAGTACATGGACTCGTGGAAGACCAAGCACATCTTCCCCGCGCTCGGGATGATCCCCATCGACCGCAGCGGGGGCAGCGCCGCCGAGCGCGCGCTCAACACAGCCGCCGCGGTGCTCGAGCGGGGCGAGTTCTTCGGCATCTACCCCGAGGGCACCCGGGCCCGTGACGGCCGCCTCCGCCGCGGGCACACCGGCCCGGCTCGCCTGGCCCTGCGGACGCAGGTGCCGATCGTGCCCGTGGGCATCGTCGGCACCCGTGAGATCCAGCCCCCGGACGCCAAGCTCCCCAAGCCGTTCAAGACGGCCGAGGTGCGGTTCGGACGCCCGATCGACGTCCGCCGCTACAGCGACCGCACCGACGACCGGATGGTCCTGCGGCAGATCATCGACGAGGTGATGTACGAGATCCGCCAGCTCAGCGGGCAGGAGTACGTCGACGAGTACGCCACCAAGTCGGCCGAGACGTTCCCCACGGCCGCCACCACGCACATCGCCTCCCTCGGGGATCCCGGGCCGAACGGCCATGTGGAGGGCGATGGCGCCAACGGCCACGGCGAAGCAGCCGAGGGTGGCGACGGGAGCGAGCAGCAATCGAGTGCGGACGCCCTGTCCAAGTGGAGCTGAGCTCCCGTCCGCTTTCCGGTTCCTGAGCTCGCCACCGGCTCCGGTACCCTCCGGCCCCATGAGCGAGGAGCGCACCATCAGGTTGCCGGACGGGTCGACGAGAGCCGTCCCCGCCGGCTCCACCGCGGCAGACCTCGCCGAGGCCATCGGTTCCCGCCTGGCGAAGGCCGCCGTCCTGGCCGTTGTCAACGGCGAGGAGCGAGACCTCGCCACACCGCTCGGCGAGGGCGACGAGGTCGCCATCGTCACCGCCGACAGCGATCGTGGGCTGTTCACGATCCGCCACTCGACGGCCCACGTCCTGGCCCAGGCGGTGCTCGACCTGTTCCCGGGGACGACGTTCGGCATCGGCCCGCCCGTCGAGGATGGCTTCTACTACGACTTCGAGCTGCCCGAGGGGGGCACCTTCGCCGCGGAGGACCTCGAGCGCATCGAGGCCCGCATGCGGGAGATCATCGCCGAGGCCCAGCCGTTCGTGCGTGACGAGATGCCGGCCGAGCGTGCTCGCCAGGTGTTCGCCGACCACCGCTTCAAGCTCGAGATCATCTCCGATGCCAGCACCGATCCCATGTCGGCCACGTCGGTCTCGGAGTCGGTACGCACCTACGAGAACCCGCCGGCGACACCCAAGGCTGCGCCGCCCTTCCGCGGCTACCCGGGCTTCATCGACCTGTGCCGTGGGCCTCACGTGGCCGACACGAGCCGCCACCTCGGCCACTTCAAGCTCATGCGCGTGGCCGGCGCGTACTGGCGGGGCGACGAGAAGAAGCCGCAGCTGCAGCGCATCTATGGCACGGCGTGGGCGAGCAAGAAGGCGCTCGAGGAGCACCTGACCCGCTTGGAGGAGGGCGCCAAGCGGGACCACCGCAAGCTCGGCGCGGAGCTCGACCTGTTCAGCTTCCCCGAGATGCTCGGCAGCGGTCTGGCCGTGTGGCACCCGAAGGGCGCCATCGCCCGCAAGCAGATGGAGGACTACAGCCGGGAGCGGCACGCCACCGGCGGATACGAGTTCGTGTACACGCCGCACCTGTCGAAGGCCAAGCTCTTCGAGACGTCCGGTCACCTCGGCTTCTACGCGGAGTCCATGTACCCGCCGATGGAGCTGGACAACGCGGGCTACTACCCGAAGCCGATGAACTGCCCGATGCACCTGCTCATCTTCCAGAGCCGGCAGCGGTCGTACCGGGAGCTGCCGCTGCGGTTCTACGAGCTGGGCACGGTGTACCGCTACGAGCGGGCGGGCGCTCTCCACGGCCTGCTGCGCATCCGCGGCTTCACGCAGGACGACAGCCACATCTTCTGCACCCCGGAGCAGGTGCCCGGTGAGGTGCGGAGCCTCCTCGGCTTCGTGCTGTCCGTGCTGCGCGCCTTCGGCTTCGAGGAGTTCACGGCCAGCCTTTCGACGCAGCCCCTCGAGAAGTCCGTCGGCAGCCCGGAGGGGTGGGCCCAAGCCGAGGACGCGCTGCGGGCTGCGATCGAGGCCGAGGGGCTCCCGTACGAGATGGACGAGGGCGGGGGAGCGTTCTACGGCCCGAAGATCGATGTGAAGGTGCGCGACGCCATCGGCCGGAGCTGGCAGCTCTCGACGATCCAGTACGACTTCAACATGCCGGGCCGCTTCGGGCTCGAGTACGTCGGGGCCGACAACGAGCGCCACGAGCCGGTGATGCTGCACCGGGCCCTCTTCGGGTCCGTCGAGCGGTTCTTCGGCGTACTGGTCGAGCACTTCGCCGGGGCCTTCCCGGCGTGGTTGGCACCGGTCCAGGTGCGCGTCCTCCCGGTGAGCAGCGATCACCACGCGTACGCGATGCGGATCATCGACCGCCTGCAGGCCGACGGGTTCCGGGCCGACCTCGGCGAGGCCGACGAGCCGCTCGGCGGACGGATCCGCAAGGCCAAGCTCGAGAAGCTGCCCTACATCCTGGTGGTGGGCGACGCCGACGTGGAGGCCGGGACGGTCGGTGTGAACCGGCGCGGATCCGACAAGCCCGAGCGGGACGTCCCCGTGGACGACTTCGTCGAGGCCCTGGCCGCCGAGGTGTTGGCCAAGACATGAGCGACCGCTGATGCCGCTCGACCACCTCTGGGCCACCTGGCGGTCGGCCTACGTCGGTCGGGTGGTCGACACCCGCACGATCCCCTCCACGGAGGAGGCTGGCGGGTGCACACTCTTCGAGCGGATCCTCGCCGCCGCCGATGACGAGGGCGACGACGCGGCCGGCGTCGTGCAGCGGGGACCGCTCTGCTTCACGCTGCTCAACCTATTCCCCTACACAGCCGGCCACGTGATGGTGCTCCCGAAGCGGGCCGTCGCCGACCTCGAAGACCTGACCCTCGCGGAGCATGCCGAGCTGTGGGCGACTGTGCGTGATGCGGTGGTCGCCCTGAAGGCGGGGCTCGGGTGCGATGCCGTGAACGTCGGCCTGAACCTCGGGCCGGGAGCGGGCGGCTCGCAGTCCGACCACCTGCACGTCCACTGCGTGCCCCGCTGGCTCGGCGACGCCAACTTCATCAGCGTGACGGCCGAGACGCGCGTGCTCCCGATCGGGCTGGACCAGGCCCGCGACCGCCTCCGCGCCGCCTGGCCCGGCTGACACCGGCCCCCCTACGGTCGCGCCCATGGACGACGCCGAGGTTCGCGACGAGCTGCCCGACGACCTCGTCGCGCAGGGCTACGTCGGCCCCTACGTCTTCCCGAACAACAACCGCCGCCGGATCCCCGGATACCTGTACCTCATGCTGGCCGCGGCATGCATCGGCCTCTGGGGGGCGACGGGCGCCGGCGACGGCGTGCTCGTGAACGGCGGCTTCCTCGGCGCAGGGATCCTGCTGGCGGTGGTCGGCGCGTACCACCTGTTGGCCGGCTGGAACCTCGACGTCGACGAGCGGGACGCGCTCGTGGCCGCGACGCGGCAGGTGGGGTTCGCCGTCGGCCACGCTTCGGCCCAGCTCGGCTGGCGCGGCATCCGGAGCCGCCCGACCTGGCGCATCTTGCTCTACTCCGCCGAGGAGCCCCCGCAAACGCGTGGCCTCGTCCTCGTCGACGGCATCGACGGCCAGATCGTCGCCCATTTCACCGAGGACAACCCCGAGGACTGGTCCGACCTCAAATAGAGTGTTTCCGCAGGTCAGGCGCCACTATGGCTTGCGGGCTCTGGTCGCTCACGGTCGCGGAGCCTAGAAGCGAGAACAAGGCGCGCTCAGAGACTGCCGCCCCAGCGGTAGCGGGGAGAGACCCTGCGGGCTCTGCGGGTTGTCGGTGCGGCTCAGTCCTCGCCGGTCGCCGGCGGGGTGACAGAGCGGTCAGCCATCCGGCCGGCGGTGTGCACTGCGACCGCCCCGAGGAGGATCATGAGCGTGGCGAACAACGCCACCGTCACGGTGCTCGTGCCAGTGCGAGCGAGAGTGCCCGTGCCGGTGCCCGTCGTGCGAGCGGCTGCGGTGGAACCGATCGATGGACTTGCAGAGGACCTGCCGCTACCGGTCGCCGCGAGGGCTCGGTTCTGCGTGGAACCAGCTTCGGTCTGGCTGGTGACAGCCGGGCCGGCCAGGGAACCGGACGCTACGGGGCTGGACATTCCACTTGCGCTCGACACCCGGTCGACTCCAGTCCCTAGCACTGTGCTTAGGGGCGGGCTAGCCGGCTGGTTCATCACTGGGACGACCGGCGGAGCGACGATGGGAGGGGACCCAGTACGGGGCGGCGATGCGGGCGGAGCCACAACCGGCGGGGTGACCGGCGGGACCACGATCGGCGGGGCGACGACCGGTGGGACGACGACTCCGTCTCCTCCAACGACCGGTGGGATGACGGGCGGAGGTTCGCCGGGGGGAATGACCGGCGGGGGTTCGACCGGCGGGATGACCGGCGGAGGTTCGACCGGCGGGACGACGGGCGGAGGTTCGTCGGGGGGAATGACCGGCGGCGGTTCGACCGGCGGGATGACCGGCGGAGGTTCGGCCGGCGGGACGACGGGCGGAGGTTCGCCGGGGGGAATGACCGGCGGAGGTTCGACCGGCGGGATGACCGGCGGAGGTTCGGCCGGCGGGGGGTTTTCGGGTGGTGGGGTCGGCTCGATGATGTTGTTCGTGACTGACGCGGTGCAGGTCACTTCGCCGCCTCCGCCGTTGCCGGAGCCGTTGCACTGGTTGACGGTGACCGGGATGAGCGAGGTCTGCGTGGAGGGCAGCACGGTGCACCGCACCCGCATCGTTCCGCCACCGCCCTGCCCGGAGCCGTTGCACTGGTTAATGGTGGCGTCGGTGGTATTGGCCGGGAACGGGTCGCAGTCCGTGGTCGGTTCGGTTCCGCCACCGGTGCCGGACTCGTTGCACTGGTTAACCGTGGCGGGGGTCGGGGTGATCCCGGTGCCGGTGATGTTGTTGACGATGGTCACGTTGCAGGTGACGGTGCCGCCACCGCCGTTACCTGACCCGTTGCACTGGTCAACCGACGTGACGAGCTGGTCGGACTCGGTGGTGGTTTCGGTGCACGTCAGGGGAGCGTTGGCCGCGCCGTGGCATTCCGTGGTGGTGACCGTGGAGCTGGTCTCGCCGGTGGCGAGGTCGAGGTTGTTTGTGACGACGACATCGCAGGACACCGCTTGCCCGCCGGCGTTGTCGGTGCCGTTGCACTGCTCGACCGCCGGTGCCGGGGTGGCTGCCGCAGTCATCTCGGGCTCGGGCCCCGCGGCTGCCAGCGCGACAGCGGGCTCCTCAGTTGCGCTTGTCGGAGCAGCCTCGATCGTCTGGGGGGCGACCAGGGCTGCTGGCTCCGTCGAGTCCGTCGGGGGCACGGGGAGGACCGGCACCGTGGCGATCGCTGCTGCCAGATCTTCTGGCTGTGTCTCTGGCGGCGTTGGCGCCGGCTCAGGAGAGCTGCCGATGGGGGCGACCACGGGGGCGGCGTCCGGTGCACTCGGCAAGTCGGCATCCGGGCCCTGAGCAGGCGTAGCGCTCACGGGGATGGGGACGGCACTGGCGGGAGCGATCGCGATGGGAGCCTCAATGGCTTCGGTGACGATGGCGCCCGGGTCCGTGGGGGGTGTGTCGGCAGCCGCTGCGTCGGAGAACGCTCCCCAGAAGAGGAGTACCAGCGAGGCCACCACTGCGGCCGCCAGAGCAGCGGCGGGTCTCATCACGCGGCTGCTGGGATCGGTTTCCGGTGCCGATCCAACGATGAAATGGGGCATGGGATCTCCTTCGACTCGGTGGCGTCATGCATCCGGCAACGAGGAGTCCGAAGACGTGGGCCCGGCATCGGAACGGACCCCAGATGGCCGGCCGCAGGCGTTCGCCCGCCTGGCGGGCTGTGCGGTATGGCGGCTCGGCCAGCACTCACGACCAATATGCCCTACTTGAGACGCCTTGCCGAGATGCGCCCGCACTAGTGCTTTTGTACCAAGGACGGGTTTACTGGCCGTAGCGAAGGGTGTCGCGATGAGTCGAGGTGGCTGGGAGCTGGCAGGCAACATGAACGCTGACCGGAACTCCCCGTGCGAGCACCGGGGGCGTCTTGACGTCGAAGGGCAGTGGGGCGAGGCGGGCTGGCGCGTGACCGCGGAGTGGATGCCTCACATCGTGTGGGTGGCGAGCCTCGATGGCCGGACGGTGTACTTGAACCGACGGGGGTTGGATTACACGGGGGTTGCGCCAGCCGAGATCACCTGGCGGGACCTCGTCCACCCCGATGACCTCGCGCAAACCATGGGGCGATGGATGGAGGCCGTGCGGGCCGGGGAGCCGTTCAAGGCCGACTACCGGGTGCGACGGTACGACGGTGTGTACCTGTGGCACGCCGTGCGCAGCGAGCCCGTGCGCGATGTAAACGGCGATGTGGTGCGCTGGCTCGGGACCGCCGTAGAGATCCAGGATCGCAAGGAGCTCGAATCCGAGCTCGTCGCCGCCGAGCGCCGAGCTGTGGAGGCCGCCACCCTGCTCGAAACGTTGCAAGCGGCGGCGCCGGTCGGGTTGGGCTTCATCGACCGCGACCTGCGGGTAGTGCACCTGAACGAGGCGATGGAGCCGTTCACGAACGTCCCAGCCGATCACCACGTCGGGCGCAGTGTCGCCGAGGTGGTCCCGGAGCTTTGGCCGGACCTCGAGTCCGTCTCTCGCCGGGTGCTCGCCGGGGAACCTGTCCTGAACCTCCCGTTCACGCGTCCCGCTGCCGCGCCCGAGGACGCCCCCACCGAATGGGTGGCGAACCTTTATCCGGTGCGCGTCGGGGATGACGTGGTCGGCGTTGGTCTGGTGGTGGTCGACATCACCGAGCGCGTGCTGGCCGAAGGGTTTCGCACAGCGGTCATGAGCCAGATCGGCGAGGGCGTCCTCACCCAGGACCTGCAAGGCCGGCTCACCTACATGAACCGTGCCGCGTCGCGTTTGCTCGGCTGGGCCGAGGAGGAACTACGGGGACGACCGGTGCACGATGCCCTCCACCCGCCGCGTCCCGATGGCTCGCCGGCCTGCGGCCACGACTGCCGGCTACGCACCGAGACGGCGAACGGCGACGCCGAGGCCGATGCGCGGGGCAGCTTCACGCGCCGAGACGGCACGGTCTTCCCCGTCTGCTTCTCGTCCGTGCCGTTGCGCGTGGGCACGGACGTCCAGGCGATCTCGGTGGTCTTCCGCGACCTCAGCTACCCCGATGGGGCGACGAGGCTCATCCGCGTCCTGATCGCCGATGCCGTCCACGGGCCGAAGGGAGCGCTCGAAGCCGTTCTGACCCGCCACGACGGCTTCGAGGTGGTCGCGACCGTCACGAGGTCGCACTCGGCGATCGAGGAAGCAAAGCGTCTCAGTCCGGACGTGGTGCTGGTGGACGTCCACCTACCAGGCCCGGGGTGGTCCGAGACGGTCAAGGGCATCCAGGAGGTCGCGCCACGCACCGCGGCCCTCCTGCTGATCGACAGCGATGACGAAGCCGTCGTCACCGCCGCCATCGCCCTGGGCTGCGCCGGAGCGGCCGACCGTCGCCGGGCCTGGGTAGACCTCGCTAGCACCGTGCGAGCGGCGCACCACGGCGAGATGGCCATCTCCCTCGCGCAACTTCAGAAGGTCGTCACAACGATCCGCAACGGCCCCCAAGCCCATCGGGCCCAGGATCTCACCGCCCGGGAACGTGAGGTCCTGACCTGCCTCAGCCAAGGCCTCTCGAACCAACAAGCGGCCGTACGGCTCGGCGTCACCCAAAACACGGTCCGGAACCACGTCCAACGCGTCCTCTACAAGCTCGACGTCCACTCCCGACTCGAAGCTGTGGTGCTGGCCACCCGCGAAGGACTGTTAGACGAGCCGTGACCCGCCTGACGCGGACCCCGGAATCGCGTTGACGGTTGCCTGAGCCGGAGGGCTTGGGGATGCTGGTCGCTCTGAACCTCGAGGAGAGGGATGAGCGAGAAGAAGAAGTACCGGACCTTCACACCGGTTCATCGAGTCCTGGTCGGCCAGTTCAAGAAGCGCTGCGCCTGGCGAGCCGAATGGGAGACCATCGAACAAGCACGCAGCGAGATCACCGCCTACATCGACCGCTACCACCACCGGCCCCACTCCGGGCTGGCCTACCGAACCCCCGCCGAGGTCGCCACGACCTGGCGAGACATGACCGACCTACAAACCGAAGCGACCTGAACCGACAACGAGAACGGGGTCCAGGCGTCAGCCGCGGCCGCGCATGGCCACGAGGGTGCGCTCGGCGCCCTTGAGGTGGGAGACGGCGGCGTCGACGGCGTCCCAGACGAGGGCGAGGGCGGTAACGTCGGCGTCCTGGCCCACGACGCGCGCCCTGCGGGCCCAGTCATCCGCCTGGACGCCCTCGACGCGCACGGCCAGTAGCTCCGCCTCGGACGCCAGCTCGGCGACGAGGTCGTCCACGGTGGCGGTGGGGTCGGACTCCCACTGGCGGTGGGTGGCATCGGCGACCGCCGGGTGCAGCACCGCGTCGTCCTCCGTGAGCACCTGTTCGAGGGCCCGCCGGAGGAGCGACGTCGTGCGGATCGCCCCGGCGACGTGGTCGAGGGCGGCCATTCCGTCCGGACCCACGCGGTGGGCGAGGTCGTCGGGCGACTCGTCCTCGCCGAGCCCGGCGAACAGCCCGCGGAAGCGCCGGTCGAGGGACCGCAGCGCGACGGCCGCGTCCTTGGGGGGGCGGGCGCTCATCGGCCTCGCGCCGATCGCATCGTGCGGCCCAGGTCGAGGAGGTGGTGGTGCGCCTCGTGCACGGTGTGCTGCCCCAGCCAGAGGAGGGATCGCTCGGCGCGTTCGGGGAACCCGTAGATGCCGGTGCGCGCCCACTGCTCGGCCGTGAGGCCCTCGAACGACGCCGCGAGGGCCTCGGCGTTGGCGGCGACGGCCTGCGCCACCTCGGCCGGCGGCTGCTCGTTGTAGGCGAGGTCCACCACCCGCTCCTCCCGCCCCATCGGTCCGTACGCGGGCTGGTCCTGGACGAGGGTCTGCTCGAGGCGCTGGCGCTGCACCTCGAAGACGTCGCGCACGTGGCAGGCGTACTCGAGCGCCGACCACGCGCCGTCGGCCGGGTGGGAGCGGAGCAGGCCCGGACCGTCCTCGCCGGGGAGGAACCGGCTGAGGGGCGCCTGGTAGCGCCGCCCGAGCGTGCGCAGGCGATCGGGGATCGATGCCTCGTCCTCCGAGGCGTACTCGAACCGGCACTCGTCGCAGCGATGCATCGCTGCGAGTCTGCCTGACGCGTCAGCGTTCCGGTGTCCGCCCGGGCGGGACCGGGTCGTAGTGGTCGTGCTCGGCGGTGAACCGCCCCCGCCCGCCCGTGATCGACCGGAGGTCGGTGGCGTAGCGGAGCAGCTCGGCCTGTGGCACAAGCGCGTAGATCGTGTGCTCGCCGTCCTCCTGGGTGGTGCCCTGCACCCGCCCCCGGCGAGCGTTGAGGTCGCCCATCGCGTCGCCCAGCAGTTCCGCCGGGACGACCACGTCGAGCCGGGAGATCGGTTCGAGCACGACGGGCTCGGCCTGGGCCACAGCGGCGTTGAACGCCAGGCGTCCGGCCTGGCGAAAGGCCATCTCGTTGCTGTCGACGCTGTGCTCCTTGCCGTCGAGCAGCGTCACCCGCACGTCGACCACGGGGTGGCCACCTGCTGGGCCCCCGGCCGCCATAGCCTCCTCGACGCCCTTGGCGACAGCCGGGATGTAGCCCTTGCCGATCGCACCGCCGACGATCCGGTCGACGAACTCGAAGCCGGCCCCCCGCTCGAGCGGCTCGACGCGCAGCGTCACCCGGGCGTACTGGCCGTGCCCACCCGACTGCTTCTTGTGCGTGTACTCGTGCTCGCTGGTGCCGGTGATCGTCTCTCGGTAGCGAACCCGCACATCTTCCGTGCCCACGGCGACCCCGAACTTGCGCTGCAGTCGCTCGACGGCGACCGCCAGGTGCGTGTCGCCCGTACCCCGCAGGACGGTCTGGTGCGTCTCCTCATCGCGCTCGACCACGAGCACAGGGTCCTCGTCCTGGAGGCGGTGCAGCGCGGTGGCCAGCTTGTCGTCGTCCGCCTGGGTCTTCGGCACGATGGCCACCGCGGCGACCGCCGGTAGGTGGGCGATCGGCGGGACGTGGACCGGCCGGCCTCGCTTGGCCAGCGTGTCCCCGGTGGTGGTGGCGGACAGCTTGGCCACGCCGCCGAGGTCTCCCGCAGCGAGGGCCTCCACGGGTTCGTGCTCCTTGCCCCGGACCAAGAACAGCCCGTGGAGTCGCTCGTCCGTGCCTGTGCGGCTGTTCACGAGGCGATCGTCGTTGCGCACCGTGCCCGACAGCACCTTGATGAGCGAGACCTGGCCCACGAACGGATCCGCGATCGTCTTGAAGACGACGGCGAGCGGGTCGCCGTCGGGGTCGGCGGCCACCGGAACCTCCGTGTCGCCGGCGGTGACGAGCATGGGCCGGTCGGCGGGCGGTGGTCCGATCTCGACGAGGAGGTCGGCGAGCCGGTCGATGCCCACCTCCGAGGAGGCCGATCCGCAAACGACGGGGAACACCGTGGCCGCCTCGATGCCCAGGGTGAGCGCGTGCTCGAGCTCGGCGATCGACGGCACGTCACCCTCGAGGTACCGCTCGAGCAGCGCATCGTCGGCCACGACGATCCCCTCGACGAGGTTGTCGTGCACCTGGTGCTCGAGCTCCGCCATGTCGTCCGGGATCGGCTCGGTGCGGGGCACCCCGTTGGCGTAGATGCGGGCCGTGTCCGTCAGGAGGTCGGCGATGCCACGGAAGTCGGCCTCGGCGCCGATCGGCAGCTCCAGGGGTGCCACCCCGGCCCCCAGCCGTTCCCGAAGCTCGTCGAGCGTGCGCTCGAAGCTGGCCCGCTCACGGTCGAGCTTGTTGACGAAGATCAGGCGCGGCACGCCGAGCCGCTCCGCCTCACGCCAGATCGCCTCGGTCTGTACCTCGACGCCGTCGACCGCCGACACCACGAAGACGGCGAGGTCGGTGACGCGCAGCGCGGCGATGACGTCTCCCAGGAAGTCGGCGTAGCCGGGCGTGTCGACGAGGTTGACCTTGTGGCCGTTCCACTCGAACGGCGCCACGGCCAACCCGAGCGACAGCCCGCGCCGGTGCTCCTCGGGCTCGTGGTCGCACACGGTCGTCCCGTCCTCGACCCGACCGAGCCGCTTGACCGCGCCGGCTCGGTGCAACAGGGCCTCGGCGAGGGTGGTCTTCCCCGTGCCACCGTGGCCCACCAAGGCCACGTTGCGGATCTTCTCGGACGAGAAAAGCTGCACTCGTTCCCCTCTCGCGAGTGATGGTGGCGAGTGCCCACCGAGGGTACCCAAGCGCCCTAGGGTGCGCTCGTGGAGCCGACCGTGCGCTTCCGGCTGCCGGACGACCGGGTGCTGGCGCTCGACGACGTGGGCGACCGGGCCGGGCGCCCCGTCGTGTACCTCCATGGCACGCCCGACTCCCGGCTGGCGCGCCACCCCGACGACGGCATCGCCGCACGGCTGGGCGTCCGCCTGCTCGCCGTCGACCGGCCGGGGTTCGGCGCGAGCGACGCGAGCCCGGGCGCCACGCGGCGGTCGCTCGGGGACGACCTCGCGCACGTGCTGGACCGGCTCGCAGTGGACCAGGTGGCGCTGCTGGGCTGGTCCTCGGGCGGGCTCGCCGCCCTCGGCGCGGCGCCGGCGCTGGGTCCACGGGTCGCGACGGTCACCCTGGTCGCAGCCGTGCCTCCCGTGGAGGCCTACGCCGACGAGTCGGTCCTGGCCGCCCTGGGCCCGGCTCGCCGCATGTTCGCCGACCTGGCGGCCGAGGACGATCCCGCACCTCTCGCCGCGGAGCTGGCATCGTTCCTCTTGCCGCCGGCCCTCACCGGCGACCTCGCCCTCGAGCACGTGCTCGAGGCGGCCGGGGCACTCGGCCGCGAGGAGCTGGCCCGCGTCCCGGGTGCGGCCGAGCAGCTGGCGGTCGCTCTCGCGGCCACTGTCGCGCAGGGCCCCGAGGGCGTCGAGCAGGACCTCCTCCACCAGCTCACCGCGGGCGTCGACCTCGACGTGGTCACGGCACCCGTGCGCCTGGTCCACGGAGACGCCGACGACGTGGCGCCCCCGGCGGTGGGGCACTGGCTGGCCGATCGGCTCCCGGCCGCCTTGGTCGAGGTCGTGCCCGGCGCGGGGCACCACCTCCTCTTCACCCACTGGGCCGACCTCCTGGCGAGGCAGTAGGCGGTCCCACGACGGATGTCGCTGGGCAGAAGGGGGTACCGGTACTGTGGACGGGACAACCGCCGACCCCACGAAGGACCCAGATGTTCGACGGACGCTGGCGCACGAGCTTCGAGCAGGGCCTGAAGCCCATCGGGGCGAACATCCGCCGCACGGGCATCACTGCCGATCACCTGACCGCCACGGGCGTGGTCCTGGCGGGGGCAGCGTCGGTGGCCATCGCCAACGGGGCCCTGCGCGCCGGCCTCCTCCTGCTGATCCTGTGCGCCCTGCCCGACCTGCTCGACGGCGCCGTGGCCAAGGCCTCGGGCACGGCGGGGCCCCGGGGTGCCTTCTTCGACTCGGTGGCCGATCGCGTCACGGACGCGCTGCTGCTCGGCGGTGTGGCGTGGCACCTGTCCACGACCCACCCCGGGCGGATCGCCGTCCTGCCGCTGGCGGTCCTCGGCGCCTCGATGCTCATCTCCTACGAGCGGGCCAAGGCCGAGGCCCTCGGGTTCGACGCCCGCGGCGGCCTGATGGAGCGGGCCGAGCGCATCATCGTGCTCGGCGTGGGCCTCCTGTTCGACTCGATCCTGATCCCGCTGCTGTGGGTGATGCTCGTCCTCACGCTCATCACCGCTGTGCAGCGCTTCGCGAAGGTCTGGGCGCAAGCCAGCAACACCCGCCCCACCACGCAGGCCAGCCGCTGGAAGGCCCGTCGGGCGGCCCGCCCGACCGAAAGGGCGTGGCGTCGCCAGGCCCGCAGCGCCCGCCGCTAACGCGCGTCAGCACCGCCAGCACATCGTCGCCCAAGCCCCTGCGCCGTGGCCGACCTCATCACCACCGCCTACAAGGTCGCCGCCGGCGCGGCCCGTCTGGCCCCCAACCCGGTCGCCACGAGAGCGGTGCGCGGCCTGGGGCGCATCGCGGCACGCCGCCTGCCAGAGAAGCGCCGAATCGCTGCCCGGAACATCCAGCGGGCACGCCCGGACCTCACGGGGCGCGCCCTCGAGCGGGCCGTCACCGAGACGTTCGAGTCCTACGCCCGCTACTACCTCGAGTCCTTCCGGCTGCCGGGCACGAGCGCGGCAGACCTCGATGCCGGCTTCTCCACCGAGGGCTACGAGCACATCGAGGCCGCACGGGCCGCCGGCAAGGGGGCGATCATGGCGTTGCCCCACCTGGGCGGGTGGGAATGGGCGGGGCTCTGGCTCTCGCGGGTGCGCGACATCCCCGTCACGGTGGTCGTCGAGCGGCTCGACCCCCCGAGCCTGTTCGAGTGGTTCGTGGAGCTCCGTCACCAGTTCGGGATGGAGGTGGTGGCGCTCGGCCCCGAAGCCGGCACCGCGACGTCACGGGCGCTGAAGGCGAACCACCTTCTCGCCCTGCTGTGCGACCGCGACCTCGCCGGCACCGGCCCCGAGGTGGAGTTCTTCGGTGAGCGCACGACGCTGCCCGGGGGGCCGGCCACCCTGGCGCTGCGCACGGGTGCGCCCATCCTCCCGACCGCCATCTACTTCGACGGGCCCCGCCGCCACGCAGTGGTCAAGCCTCCTCTCGACACCGCCCGGCGCGGCGGCCTTCGTGAGGATGTGGCCCGCATCACCCAGGACGTGGCCCACGCGCTCGAGGACCTCATCCGGGCGGCGCCCCAGCAGTGGCACCTGCTCCAGCCGAACTGGCCCTCCGATCGCTCCTAACCTCTCGTCCTGATGCGCATCGGCCTGGTCTGCCCGTACTCCTTGACCATCCCCGGCGGCGTCCAGGGGCAGGTCCTCGGGCTGGGCCGATCCCTGCGGACGATGGGGCACGAGGTGCGGGTCCTCGGCCCGTGCGACGGGCCGCCGCCCGATGCGGGCGTGACGCCCCTCGGGCGCAGTGTCCCCACCGCCGCCAACGGCTCCGTGGCTCCGCTGGCGCCCGACCCGTCGGCGCAGCTGCGCACCATCCGTGCCCTGCGCGACGAGGCCTTCGAGGTCGTCCACCTCCACGAGCCCATCGCCCCCGGTCCGACGATGACGGCGCTCCTGTTCGCCAGCGCCCCGATGGTCGGCACGTTCCACGCCGCTGGGGTCAGCGCCGCCTACCGGTACCTCGGATGGGGACTGACCCGCCTCGCCCGACGGCTGACGTACCGCTGCGCGGTGTCCCCGGACGCCATCGCCCTCGCGCAGGCGGGGCTCGGCGGCGAGTACGAGCTGCTCTTCAACGGCATAGAGGTCGAGCGCTTCGCCTCTGTCGAGCCCCATCCCGTGGACGGACCCACGATCTTCTTCCTCGGGCGCCATGAGCCCCGCAAGGGCCTCGACGTGCTGCTCGCCGCGCTGGCCGACATCCCTGCCGACGTCCGGGTCTGGGTGGGCGGCGATGGGCCGCAGGGCGCCGAGCTGAGGGGGCGGTACCGGCACGACCCCCGCATCGAGTGGCTCGGGCGGATCAGCGACGGCGAGCGGGCGGCCCGGATGCGGGCGTGCACCGTGTACTGCTCGCCGTCGGTGCGGGGCGAGTCGTTCGGGATGGTGCTCCTCGAGGCGATGGCCTCCGGTGCCGCCCTCGTCGCATCCGACCTCGACGGCCACCGCAACGTCGCAACCGATGGGGTGGACGCGCTCCTCGCCCCCGTCGGCGACCCGGCCGCACTGGCCAAGGCGATCCGGCGTGTGCTGGAGGACGACGGGCTCCGCGCCGAGCTCGTCGCTGGTGGCCACCGGCGGGCCGAACAGCTCTCGATGACCCGCCTGGCGGAGCGCTACACCGAGATCTACGAGCGCGCTGCGGGCCGGGGCACGCGCCCCCGCAGGTAGGGTGGGCCACCCCCGATCGAGGAGCGTTGTCGTGCTGGTGGTCTGGATCCTGTTGGCCGTCGTCGTGCTGCTGGGTATCTACGTGTGGGTCACGTACAACGGCTTGGTCGGGCTGCGAAACCGCATCGAGAACGCCTGGGCGCAGATCGACGTACAGCTGAAGCGCCGCTACGACCTCATCCCGAACCTGGTCGAGACCGTGAAGGGCTACGCCACCCACGAGCGGGAGACCCTCGACGCCGTGATCCAGGCCCGCAACACCGCCATGGCGGCGTCCGGCCCGCAGGAGCAGGGTCAGGCCGAGAACATGATCAGCGGTGCTCTCAAGTCGGTGTTCGCCCTGTCGGAGGCCTACCCGGACCTCAAGGCGAACCAGATCTTCCTCAACCTGCAGGAGGAGCTGACCGGCACCGAGGGTCGGATCGCCTACGCGCGGCAGTTCTACAACGACTCCGTCCTGCGCTACAACACGAAGATCCAGTCGTTCCCGGCCAACGCACTGGCGTCGCGGATCCGGTTCCTCGAGAGCGAGTACTTCGAGTTCGACGAGCAGGCGCGGGGCACCGTGCAGGTCGACTTCGGCACCGGCGGCGCCGCCCCGGCAGCCCCCGCCTGAGCCGACCGCCCGCAACCCCCCGACGAATGCAAGGACCCTGATCTCCGCGTGTACGACCAGGTAGCGCAGAACAAGCGCCGCTCCATCCTCCTCATCCTCGGCTTCGTCCTCCTGGTGGTCGCCGTGGGTGCCGCCTTGAACCTGCTGCTCGGCAACGGTTGGCTGTTCATCGTCGGAGGGCTGGTGTTCGCGGGCGGGGCCGCTGCGCTCTCATACTGGAAGTCCGACGCCATCGCGCTGAAGGTGAGCAGGGCCCAGCCGGCCTCCATCGAGCAGTATGGGCGCCTCCACAACGTGGTGGAGGGCCTCTGCATCGCCGGCGGGCTGCCGAAGCCGCGCATCTACGTGGTGCAGGACGACTCACCCAACGCGTTCGCAACCGGCCGCAACCCGAAGCACGCGGCGATCGCGGTCACCACCGGCCTGCTCGAGAAGATGAACCGCGTCGAGCTGGAGGGCGTGCTCGCGCACGAGCTGAGCCACATCAAGAACTACGACATCCTCGTGTCCACGCTGGCGGTCACCCTCGTCGGGGTCATCGCGATCGCCTCCAACGTCGGTGTCCGGTTCCTCTGGTTCGGCATGGGCCGCAACCGCAACAACGACAACGACAACGGGGGCGGCGGGGCGATGGTGATCTTCGCCATCCTCGGCTTCGTCCTCCTCGCGCTCTCCCCACTGATCGCCCGCGTGATGCAGGCAGCCGTCAGCCGACGGCGTGAGACGCTCGCCGACGTGTCGGGCGTCGAGCTCACGCGCTACCCGCCCGGGCTCATCTCGGCGCTCGAGAAGCTGCGGGACGACTACACGGTCGTCGGCTCCGCCTCGCACGCCACCGCCCACCTCTGGATCGAGCAGCCGATGGCGACCACCGAGCAGGAGGGGAGGCTCTCCCGGCTCAACCGGATGTTCGACACGCACCCGCCGCTCGAGGAGCGCATCGCCTTCCTCCGAGAGCTCTGATCATGCGTCGCGCGTCCCGCCGCAGGATCGCCGTCGTCCTCGCCTGCCTCGCCCTCGTCGCGGGCGCCTGCTCCGGCGGCGACGACAGCGCCGACGACACCACGACGACCACCGCCACGACCGCACCGACCACCACGGCGCCGCCGGTGCCGGTGCCCGTGTTCCCGCTGACCGGCGTTCCCACCGAGGGCTCCGGCAACGCCGGGCGCCCGGCGATCGTGGTCAAGCTGGACAACGTGGAGCCAAAGGCCCGCCGCCAGGCCGGCATCAACCAGGCCGACGTCGTCTACGAGGAGAGGGTGGAGGGCAGCGTCACCCGGCTGCTGTGCCTCTTCCACTCGACCGACTCCACCCCTGTCGGCCCGGTGCGGTCGGCCCGCACGTCCGACATCGGGCTCTTCACGCCGCTCAACCGGCCCTACTTCGCGTGGAGCGGGGCCAACGACAACTTCGCGGCGCGGATCCGGCAGGCCGCCGTCATCGACGCCGGGTACGACCGCATCCCCGGCGAGTACCTGCGCGACCGTGGCCGACCGGCGCCGAGCAACCTGATGCTCAAGTCCACCACGGCGGTCGGTGTCATCCCACCCGAGGGCTCCGGGCCGCCCCCTTCGCTCTTTACGTTCCGCACCCCCACGCAGGCCCAGGCCCACCTCGAACCCGTCGCCGGGGTGGCCGTGAACTACGGCTTCGAGGCCGGGGCCGCGCCGGTGGAGTACCGGTGGGACGGCGCGGGCTGGGCCCGCACGCAGAAGGGCACCGCCTACGTCGATGCCGCAGGCGTGCAGGTGGCGCCGGCCAACGTGATCGTGCAGTTCGTCTCGTATGCGAGCTCCGGCGTGAACGACCAGTTCGGGAAGCCGATACCGGAGGCGCAGCTGGTCGGCGAGGGCGAGGCGTGGGTCCTCACGGCGGGGGGCGTCGTGGTCGGCCGTTGGCAGAAGCCCGCCCTCGAGGCCATCACCACCTACACCGACGTCGATGGCAACCCGATCGGTCTCACCCCGGGCCGAACGTGGGTGGCCCTCCCGTCCGCCGGCGGGGCCAGTCGGCTCTAGTCACGCGCGGCCTCGATCCGAGTCGATACCGGCTTCGGGGTTCGCGAAGGGCGGCGGTACGATCGATGCATGGCCGCCTCCCAGTCCTCCCACGACACCGGCACCACCAGCGTCAAGCGGGGCCTGGCGGAGATGCTCAAGGGTGGCGTGGTCATGGACGTGGTCGACGCCGACCAGGCCAAGATCGCCGAGGATGCGGGCGCCGTCGCGGTGATGGCCCTCGAGCGCGTGCCGTCAGACATCCGGCGGGACGGCGGCGTGGCCCGCATGTCCGACCCGGAGATGATCGAGGGCATCAAGGAGGTCGTCACCATCCCGGTGATGGCCAAAGCCCGCATCGGTCACTTCGTCGAGGCCCGGGTGCTCGAGGCCCTCGGCGTGGACTACGTCGACGAGTCCGAGGTGCTCACCCCGGCCGACGAAGCGCACCACATCGACAAGTGGGCCTTCACCGTCCCCTTCGTGTGCGGCGCCACCAACCTCGGCGAAGCCCTGCGGCGGGTGAGCGAGGGAGCGGCCATGCTGCGCTCCAAGGGCGAGGCGGGCACCGGGAACATCGTCGAGGCGGTCCGTCACCTGCGCTCGATCCTCGGCGACATCCGCAAGGTCACCCAGGCCGACTCCGCCGAAGTCTACGAGTGGGCTAAGCGCCTGCAGGCCCCGGTCGGGCTCGTGCAGGAGATCGCGGAGACGGGCACCCTCCCGGTGCCGTTGTTCTGCGCCGGCGGCATCGCCACCCCGGCCGACGCGGCGCTCGTCATGCAGCTGGGCGCCCAAGCCGTGTTCGTGGGGTCCGGCATCTTCAAGTCCGACGACCCGGCCCGGCGGGGCAAGGCGATCGTCGAGGCCACCACCCACTTCCAGGACGCCGCCATCGTCGCCAAGGTGTCCCGCGGGCTCGGGTCGGCCATGCCGGGGCTCGAGATCGACGGGCTCGAGACGAAGCTCGCCGACCGCGGCTGGTAGGGGCGGGCCCCGCCCCGACCGGTACGCTCGCCGGCATGTGGAGGCCTCCAGGTGAAGGTCGGCGTGCTGGCGCTGCAGGGCGCCTTCGCCCGTCACGTCGCCTGCCTCCGCGCCCTCGACGCTGAGGCCGTCGCCGTCCGCACCCCGGAGCAGCTGGCCCAGGTGGACGCGCTGATCCTCCCCGGCGGCGAGTCGACGACCATGTCGATGCTGCTCGAGTCCTCGGGGCTGTTCGAGCCCGTGGCCGAGCGCCTGGCCTCGGGGATGCCGACGCTCGGCACCTGCGCCGGGATGATCCTGCTCGGCGCGGCGATCCTCGACGGGCGCGCCGACCAGCGGTCCTTCGGCGCCGTCGACATCTCGGTGCGCCGGAACGCCTTCGGGCGCCAGGTCGACTCCTTCGAGGCCGACCTCGACCTGGCCGAGCTCGCCGGCGGCCCGTTCCACGCCGTGTTCATCCGGGCGCCGTTCGTCGAGCGGGCCGGTGCCGAGGTCGAGGTGCTGGCCGTCGTCGAGGACCACCCCGTGCTGTGCCGGCAGGGCACGGTCACGGTGGCCGCGTTCCACCCTGAGCTGTCCGACGACCTCCGCATCCACGAGCGATTCCTGAAGGAGATGGGCTGATGTCCGGCCATTCCAAGTGGGCCACGATCAAGCACAAGAAGGGCGCCGCCGACAAGGCCCGGGGCAAGCTCTTCGGCAAGCTCATCCGCCAGGTCGAGGTGGCGGCCCGGGAAGGCGGCGGCGACCCCGAGATGAACCCGACGCTCCGGACCATGTTCCAGAAGGCCCGGGACGCCTCGGTGCCGCTCGACACCATCGAACGGGCCATCAAGCGGGGCACCGGCGACCTCGAGGGCGTGATCTACGAGTCGATCACCTACGAGGGGTACGCCCCGGGCGGCGTGGCCGTGCTCGTCGACGTGCTCACCGACAACCGCAATCGCACCGGCTCGGAGATCCGCAACATCTTCGCCAAGAGCGGTGGGTCGATGGCCGAGCCGGGCGCAGTGGCGTGGCAGTTCGAGCGCAAGGGCGTCGTGCTCGCCGACCGCAGCGCCGAGGAGGACGACATCATGCTCCTCGCCCTCGACGCAGGAGCGGAGGACATCGCCGACGACGGCGAGGCCTGGCGGATCATCACCCCGGCCACCGACCTCCACACCGTGCGCACGGCACTGGAGGACGGCGGCATCGCCGTCACGTCGTCGGAGCTGACGATGGTGCCCTCCGCCAGCGTGCCTCTGGCGGAGGCCGACGTCGCCAAGAAGGTGCTCCACCTGCTCGATGCCCTCGACGAGAACGACGACGTGCAGGACGTCTACGCCAACGTCGATATCCCCGACAGCGTCATGGAGACCATCGACGCCTGACCCCGCCCCGGGCAGAGCGGCTGGGGCCGGTACCGTTCCGGCGATGGGCATCGACATCGGCCGTACGGCCCCCGACTTCACCCTCGACGGGAGCGACGGCTCCGACGCCGGTCGTCGCCCGTACGCGCTCTCGGACTACCGCGGGCAGGTCGTCGTCCTCGTCTTCTACCCGGGGGACAACACGCCGGTGTGCACCCGCCAGCTCAACGCCTACAGCGAGGACATCGAGGCGTTCCGTGAGGTCGGGGCCCAGGTCCTCGCTCTCAGCCCGCAGTCGGTCGCCAGCCACGACGAGTTCAGCCGGAACCAGGGCGGCTTCGGCTTCCCGCTGCTCGCCGACGTGGACAAGGCGGTGGGGGAGGCCTACGGCATCCTCGGCCCGCTGGGCTTCTACCGGCGCTCGGTGTTCGTGATCGACGCCGAGGGCATCGTCCGCTGGTCGCACCGAGCCGTCGCCGGCCTCACCTTCCGCCCGACGACCGAGCTGGTCGAGGCGGTCAAGAGCGCCAGCTGACCGCCGCACGGGATCCCCCACCGCCGACGGATCCGCGGATACGATCGAACGCGTGTACGTGCTCGGCATCGACCCGGGGCTTTCGCGCTGTGGCTACGGGCTCGTCGTCCAGCAGCACGGTGCCACGCGTGCGGTCGCGGTCGGCGTCCTCCGCACCCCCACGCACCTCCCCGTCCCCGACCGGCTGGCCGAGTTGCAGCGCGACGTGCGGGCGTTGCTGCAGGAGCACCGGCCGGCCGTGGTGGCCATCGAGCGGGTGCTGTTCCAGGTGAACGTCCGCACCGCCATCCCGGTCGCCCAGGCGGCCGGGATCGTCATGGCCGAGGCGGTGGCGGCGGGGTGCGAGGTCGTGGAGTACTCCCCGAACCAGGTGAAGCAGGCCGTGGCCGGCGTGGGCGGGGCTAACAAGGACCAGATGGAGCGGATGGTGCAGACGTTGCTCGGGATCGCACAGCCCCTCCGCCCGGTCGACGCCGCCGACGCCGTTGCCATCGCACTGTGCCACCTCGCCCATGCGCCCATGCTCGGGCGGGTGGCGGCGGCCCGATCGGTGGCCCGGTGATCGGCACGCTGCGGGGCACGCTGACCGACCGCGACGAGGCGGAGGTCACCGTCGAGGTCGCCGGTGTCGGGTACCGCGTGGCGGTCAGCCCCACGACGGCGGTGGCCCTCGGCGACGTCGGGGAGGAGGTGTCGTGCTGGATCCATCACCACCAGCGGGAGGACGCGCAGACACTCTACGGGTTCGCCAGCAAGGACGAGCGCCGGTGCTTCGAGGCCCTGCTCGGCGCCCACGGCGTGGGGCCCGCCCTGGCCCTCGGGATCCTGTCGGTCCACGCGCCGGTGGCGCTGGCCCGCATCGTGGCGGAGGACGACATCGGTGCGCTGTGCCTCGTGCCGGGGGTCGGGAAGAAGACGGCCGCCCGTCTCCTGATCGACCTGACGTCGCGCCTGTCCGTTCCCGACCTCGGACCGGGCGCGGCACCGACGGCCCCTGCGGCGCCGTCCGGGGCGCGTGCCGACGTCCGCGAGGCGCTCGTGGGGCTTGGCTACACCGACGCAGAGGTGCGCGAGGTGATGGCGGACCTGCCCGACGACGGCGACGCCGGTCTCCTCCTGCGGGACGCTCTGCAGCGCCTGGCGATGGTCCGCCGATGAGGGGGGCGTCACGATGAGGGAGGAGCTGCTCCAGCCCGAGGAGAGCATCGACGAGGTCGAGCGCTCCGTCGACGCGAGCCTGCGGCCCCGCACGCTCGAGGAGTTCATCGGCCAGCGCGAGCTGAAGGAGCACCTCTCCATCATCCTGGAGGCGGCTCGACGCCGGTCGCAGGCGGTCGACCACGTCCTGTTCGCCGGGCCGCCCGGGCTCGGCAAGACGAGCCTGGCGTCGATCATCGCCGCAGAGATGGGCGTGGCCATCCACGTCACCTCCGGGCCGGCCATCGAGCGGGCCGGTGACCTCGCCGCCATGCTCTCCCAGCTCGGCGAAGGCGACGTCCTCTTCATCGATGAGGTGCACCGCCTCCCCCGGGTCGTGGAGGAGGTGCTGTACCCGGCGATGGAGGACTTCCAGATCGACATCGTGCTGGGCAAGGGCCCGGCGGCCCGGTCCATCCGGCTCGACCTGCCGCGGTTCACCCTCGTCGGCGCCACCACCCGCACGGGGTCGATCACCGGGCCCCTACGCGACCGCTTCGGCCTCGTCGCCCGGCTCGACTACTACGAGCCCGCCGAGCTCGAGGCGATCGCCTCCCGGGCGGCCCGCATCCTCGGGGTCCAGGTCGACGCCGCGGGCGCCCGGGAGATCGCCCGGCGGTCGCGCGGCACGCCTCGGATCGCCAACCGGCTCCTGCGCCGAGTGCGGGACTTCGCCGAGGTGCGGGGCGACGGCACCGTCGACCTGGCCACGGCATCGGCCGGGCTGGCCCTGTTCGGCGTCGACGAGCGCGGCCTCGACAAGGTCGACCGCGCCATCCTCTCGGCCATCTGCGAGCGGTTCGGTGGTGGGCCGGTGGGCCTCTCCACCCTCGCCATCAGCGTGGGCGAGCAGACCGAGACGGTGGAGGACGTCTACGAGCCGTTCCTGATCCAGTGCGGCCTGCTGATGCGCACGCCCCGGGGCCGGGTGGCCACACCTGCTGCCTGGGCCCACCTCGGCCTGGTGGCGCCGCCGAGCGCCGCCGACGCGCCGCCGCCGGGCCTGTTCGGCTAGCCGCGGATTGGTGCGGCCGCGCCGCGCTCGGGACACTTGGCGGGCTCATGGACACCGCCGCCGTCGACTACGAGCTGCCGGCCCGCGCCATCGCGCAGACACCGGTCGAGCCGCGTGACGCCGCTCGTCTGCTGATCGACGCCGGTCCGGGTGCCGGCCCCCGCCACGGTCACGTCAGCGACCTCCCGTCGCTCGTGCGGCCGGGCGACGTCGTCGTCGTCAACATCACCCGCGTGCTCCCGGCCCGGCTCCTCGCCCGCCGGGCCTCGGGCGCCCAGGCGGAGGTGCTGCTGCTCGAACCCGTCGGGGAGGGTGAGCACACGAACCGGTGGGAGGCTCTCGTCCGGCCGAGCCGGAAGCTTCCCGCCGGGATCCGCGTCGAGGTGGGCGACGGCTTCCACGTGCTCGTGGGCGACGACCTCGGGGAGGGACGGCGGCTCGTCGACCTCGAGCTCCCCGCGGGGCTCGACCTCCTCGACGCCCTCACCCGGGACGGCCAGATGCCCCTCCCGCCGTACATCACCGCAGCCCTGGCCGACCCGGAGCGCTACCAGACCACCTACGCCGTCGCGCCCGGGTCGGTCGCCGCCCCGACGGC
>JAUXRW010000120.1 GCA_030681555.1 Acidimicrobiales bacterium | reverse complement strand
GTGCGCATCTCACCGTCGTTCGTGAGCTCCAGGAACAGCGTGGCGCAGAGCTGGCCGGGCGCCGGGACGAGGCTGTTGTAGGTGTCGAGCTCGCCCTGGATCGCTTCGTCGGTGATCAGCTTCTCGACCCGGGCCATCTCCTGGATCTGGAACCTGATGGTGTCGCGGCTCTCGAAGACCACGGTGAGGATGGGTCCGGCGTGCACCCGGCGCCGCTTCTTGAGGGCGATGACGTGGCGCCTGAACTCGGGACGCTCCCGCTCGTAGGCCCGCAGGTCGGAGATGTCCGTGAGCGTCAGCTTCCCGCTGGTTGTGGCAGCCATGGGTCAGTCCTCGGGGATGTCGTAGGCCCGCGCCAGCAGGGACACGGGGTGGAGGGGTTGCTGGCCGGTCTCCTGGAGGATCCCGCCGTTGGCGAGGTGGCAGTCCCCGGCCACGACGTCGTTGCCGGCCTTGTCGATGGCCGCAACCATCTTGCGGGCGACCTGCCGCGATGCGTCGTAGTGCTCGGCGCGGTAGCCCCACGTCCCGTCGATGCCGGAGCACTCCGCGACCACGGTGATCTTCGCCCCGGTGAGCTTGATGAGGTCACGGGACTTGAGGCCGATGTTCTGGGCCCGCAGGTGGCAGGGAGCGTGGTAGGTCACCGTCTCCGGGACCGCGCCCGTGAAGTTCATGTCGAGCTGGGTGCCCTCGGTGCGGTGCAGCGTCATGAGGTACTCCCCCGCGTCCGCCGTGTGCTCCGCCACCAGCTCGGCGTCGGGGCCGCCGATGTAGTCCCTGTAGTCGAACTTCAGCACGTAACCGCAGGTCGGCTGGGGAACGACAACGGCCGGCACCTCGCCGCGGGCGGTCGCCTCACGGATGGCTCCCGCCAGGAGCTCGACGTTCTTGCGGCCATGGCGTCGGAAGCTCTCGACGTCGCCCGAATGCAGCCACGGGGCACCACAGCACACCTGACCCTCCGGCATCGAGCACTCCACGTCGTTGCGCTCCAGGACCCGCACGAGGTCCTTGCCGACCTGCGGCGACTGGTACTCGACGAGGCACGTCGGGAAGAGGATGACCGAGCCCTGCTTGCGCTCGAACCGGAGGGCGGAGCGCTTCTTCCACCAGGTCGAGAACCGCGTCTTGGCGTAGGGTGGCAGCAGGCGCTGCGAAGCGATGCCCGTGACCTTCTCCATCACCTTCCGGCTGGTCGAACCCGGGGTGCCGATGGCTTTGTTGGCGAGTGGCGCCACGGCCGTGCTCGCCTTGCCGACGAGGTCGGTGCGGCCGAGGGCCTGGTTCGCCAGCCGGGTGCCGATCTTGTGCTTGGCGTCCCGGTAGAGCACCTGGTCGGCTCGCAGCATCAGCCTCGGGAAGTCGAGGTTCCACTCGTGCTGATCCGGGGTGTAGGGGCAGTTGACGTAGCAGAGCTTGCAGTTGAAGCACTCTTCGACGACCTGGTCCTGCTCGTTGTGGGTGAGCTTCGCCGCGTCTTGGTCGTCGTGCTGGTCGATGGCCGCGAACATCGTCGGGAAGGACGTGCAGAACTTGAAGCAGAGGCGGCACCCGTGGCAGAGGTCGTAGACCCGCACGAGCTCGTCGCGCAGGTCGGCCTCGTCGAAGTACTTCGGGTGGAACGGGTCGTAGGTGGTGGTCAAGGGCCCCCGATCGGCGGCTGGTGGGTGGTGGTGGGCCGCGCGGGGTCAGAGGGAGGAGCGACCGCTCCCCCCTCGTGCCCCGCCGGGTTCGCTAGGAGACGTGCTCGAGACCCTGGGTGAAGCGGCCGGCGTGGCTCTTCTCCGCGCGCGCGAGGGTCTCCAGCCACTCGGCGATCTCGTCGAAGCCCTCTTCGCGGGCCGTCTTCGAGAAGCCGGGGTACATCTCGGTGTACTCATAGGTCTCACCGGCGATGGCCGACCGGAGGTTGTCCTCCGTGGCCCCGACGGGCTCGCCGGTGGCGGGGTCGCCCACCTCGGCGAGGAAGTCGAAGTGACCGAACGCGTGGCCGGTCTCGCCCTCGGCGACGGAGCGGAACAGCGCGGCCACGTCCGGGTAGCCCTCCACGTCGGCCTTCTGCGCGAAGTAGAGGTACCGACGGTTGGCCTGGCTCTCGCCGGCAAAGGCCTCCTTCAGGTTCTCCTCAGTCTTCGTACCCTTGAGCTCAGCCATGCGCGCGTGCGCCTCCTGTGTTGTGTTGTTGAGATGGACGGCCGGCCACGCAGCTCGCGCAGCAGCCTCGGAAGACGATCTCCGTGCCGGTGACCTCGAAGCCCCCGGCTTCCCCGCCGGTGGGCACGGCTACACCCGGGAAGTCGGCGTGCAGGTCCTCGATGCTGCCGCACTCGTCGCACACGAGGTGGTGGTGGGGCTCGAGGTTCGGGTCGAACCGCGTGGAGCCAGTGCCGACGTCGAGTGTGCTGAGCTCGCCCATCGCGGCCAGGTCGTTGAGCGTCTGGTACACGGTGCGGAGCGAGATGGTGGGCATCTCGGAGCTGACCGCGGCGTACACGGACTCGGCCGTCGGGTGGACCCTCGAGCTCGACAGGGCACGGAAGATGGACTGCCGTTGCGGGGTGACCTTGAGGCCCTTGGCCCGGAACTGCTCCGTGAGCACGTCGACCGACTTCACGACGGCCACCCTACAGCGCTCCTTGCTGATCAACAATCGTTGTTGATCAACCTTTCATGCCGACGCCAGAAGCGACCCGCGGGCGGCTTCGGCAAGCCGGTGCGCCACCGATAACCTCCCGCCGTGACGCTCGGGACGTTCGACCGCGCACGGTCGCTGCAGGCACTCGGCGCCACCACGTTCGACGTGCTCGTCGTCGGTGGTGGCATCACCGGCGCCGGGGTGGCGCTCGACGCGGCCAGCCGGGGCCTCCGGACCGCCCTCGTGGAGCGGGACGACTTCGCCAGCGGCACGTCGTCGAGGAGCTCCAAGCTCGTCCACGGCGGCCTCCGCTACCTGCAGAACGGCGACGTCCGTCTCGTCTACGAGGCGCTGCGGGAGCGCCAGCGGCTTCGCCACAACGCGCCTCACCTGGTCCGGCTCCTGCCGTTCCTGATCCCCCTGTTCTCGAAGGACGGACTGATCCACCCCAAGGTGGCCCGAGCCCTCGGTTCGGCCATGTGGATGTACGACCTCACCGGCGGGGCGCGGATCGGGAAGCTCCACAAGCGCCTGAAGAAGGACGAGGCCGTCGCGCACATGCCGACGATCCCGGTGGAGCGGCTCGCCGGCGCCTACCTCTACTACGACGCCGCAGCGGACGACGCTCGCCTCACGCTCACCCTCGCCCGCACCGCGGCCGTCGAGCACGGGGCCGTCGTCGCCAACCACACCCGCGTGGTGCAGCTCCTCCACGATGCGCAGGGCAAGGTGCGGGGCGCGGCCATCGAGGCCCGGCAGGCCGACGGCACCACCACCTCCTTCGAGGTCGCGGCCCGGTCGATCGTGAACGCGGCGGGGGTTTGGTCCGACGACGTGCGGGCGCTCGACGAGGGTCAGCACCCCCACTCCATCCGACCGGCCAAGGGAATCCACATCACGGTCCCCTGGGAGAAGGTGCAGAACGACATCGCCGTCGTGGTGCCGGTGCCGAAGGACAAGCGCTCGGTGTTCGTCGTGCCGTGGCTCCCCACCGACGACGGCCGGTTCCAGCTGACCTACATCGGCACGACCGACACCGACTACGACGGGCCGCTCGACGATCCGCGGTGCACCCCCGCCGACATCGCCTACCTGCTGTCGGCCATCAACCTGTCCGTGCGCAAGCCCCTCTCCGAGGCCGACGTCGTGGGCACCTGGGCCGGCCTGCGCCCGCTGGTGAACGCCGCTGTCAGCGGCCGCACCGCCGACCTGTCGCGACGGCACAAGGTGCTGCTGTCGGCGAGCGGCATGGTGTCGGTCACCGGCGGCAAGCTGACGACGTACCGCGAGATGGCCGAGGACACCGTCGACGCGGTGGTGGAGCACCTCGGCGACCTGCCCCGCACCGCTCGGCGCTGCCAGACCCGCCGCCTCCGGCTGCTGGGCGCGGGGGCCACGCTTGCGGCGACGCCCCGCCACCTGGCCGACCGCTACGGGAGCGAGGCCCGGGTCCTCACCGCAATGGTCCAGGGCGACCCTCGGCTGGGCGAGCCCCTCGTCGACGGACTGCCCTACCTGCGGGCGGAAGCCGTCTACGCCGTCCGGCACGAGATGGCCCGCACGGTCGACGACGTCCTGTCGCGGCGCACCCGGGCCCGCCTGCAGGCGCGGGAGGCCTCGGTGGCCGCCGCCCGGGACGTCGCCGCGCTCCTCGGCGCAGAGCTCGACTGGTCGCCCGCAGACGTCGAGCGGGAAGCGGCCGCCTACACGTCGTCGGTCGCCGGCGAACGAGCGGCGTCAGGTCTGCCCGAGCCCGTTCCTCCGGTGGCGGGGCTCCGATGACCAACCCGATGACCGAGCCCCATCCCCTGCCCGCTCCCGGGCCGGGCGCGCCCACGCCGCCGATCGCGCTGGCCGGCGGCGGGGCGAGCGCCACCGGCCGCCTCCAGGTCGAGCGGGTCGAGGTGCCCGACGCGATCGTCGAGCGCCTGCGCGCCGTGTGCCCGACGGCTACGGAGGGAGACGTCGTGGGCGAGGCGAGCCGCGACTGGTGGCCGCAGGCGATGATCTGGGCGCTCGACGGGCAGGTGGCGGTGCGGGCCGCCGCCGTCGTCGCGCCCACCGACGCGGCCCAGGTGGCCGCCGTGCTCGCCATCTGCGACGAGGCCCGGATCCCCGTCACCGCCGCTGCCGGGCGGAGCGGCGTCTGCGGCGCCTCGGTGCCTGTGCACGGGGGCGTCGTCCTCGACCTCTGTGGCCTCGCCGGCGTCGTGGAGGTCGACGCGGAGTCCCTCGTCCTCGACGTCGCCGCCGGCACGTTCGGCGACCACCTCGAGCACCAGCTGCGCACGGAGCATGGCGTCACCCTCGGCCACTGGCCGCAGTCGGTGGCCCTGTCCACGGTGGGTGGGTGGTTGGCCTGCCGCTCGGCCGGACAGCTCTCCACGCGGTACGGGAAGATCGAGGACATGGTCCTCGGCCTGGACGTGGTGCTGGCCGACGGGCGCGGGATCTGCACCGGCGGTGCCCCTCGGGCGGCTGTCGGGCCGGACCTCAACCAGCTGTTCGTCGGCTCGGAGGGCACCCTCGGGATCATCACGAGCGCCCGCCTCCGGCTCCACCCGGAGCCGCTGCACGAGCGCCGGGCCGCCTACACCTTCGCCTCGTTCGAGGACGGGGTGGTGGCGATGCGCCGGATCCTGCAGCGGGGCGCGACACCCGCCGTCCTCCGGTTGTACGACCCCGTCGAGGCGGACCGCACCTACAGCACCGGCGACCGGGCGCTGCTCCTCGTCCTCGACGAGGGCGACAGCGCCGTGGTCAACACCACGATGGAGCTCGTGGCCGAGGAGTGCCTCGACGGCCGCAACGACGACGAGCACCACGTCGAGCACTGGCTCGAGCGCCGCAACGACGTCGCCGCCCTCGAGGCGCTCATCAGCCGCGGCTACGTCGTCGACACGATGGAGGTCGTCGGCCGGTGGCGCGACCTCCCTGCGATCTACCGCGCCACCGTGCCCGCGCTGCAGGGCGTGCCAGGCACCATCGCCGCGTCGGCGCACCAGTCGCACTCCTACACCGACGGCGGCTGCCTCTACTTCACGTTCGCCGCCCAGGTGGAGCCGGACGACCGCGACCGCTACTACCGCGCCGTGTGGGACGCCGGCACCGCCGCGGCGCTGGCCAACGGAGGCGCGCTGTCGCACCACCACGGGGTGGGCCTCAACCGGAGTCGCTTCGTCGCCGAGGCACTCGGCCCGGCGTTCGACGTGCTGGTCGCGGCGAAGGCGGCGCTCGACCCGAACGGGATCCTGAACCCCGGCAAGCTCGGTCTCCCGTCCCCGTTCGGGTCCACGGGCTACTGACCAGGTTCGGCCGCGCTCGGGTGTTCGGTCTGGGCCTCGGGCTGACGCTCGCCCTGGCCCTCCCGGCGGCGATCATCGCCCAGCTCGCGGATGCGGTCGACGAGGGCGACGGCACCCCGGCGGCCGCCTACCCCTTCGCGCTCGTGGTCCTCGGCGCCGTGGGGGGAGGCGGATGGCTCGTCGGGAGGCGGGCCCGGGCCCACCACCTGGCTACGGCCGCGGCGGTGGGCCTGGTCGCCATCGCGCTGATCCAGACGATCGGCATCGCCCGGCGCGCTGCGGCCGACGAGGACGTCGCATGGGCGACGGTGCCGGCCGTCACCGCGGTCGCGGTCGGCCTCGCCGTCGCGGGAGCCGCCCTCGGCCGCCGCTGGCCTGGTAGAACGCGGCCATGACCATCCTCGTGATCGACGTCGGCACCAGCAGCGTGCGAGCGGCGGCGATCCGCCCGGACGCCACGGTGGGGGCGGTGCACCAGCAGGCGCTGCTGCCGTCCTCGCCCGAGCCGGGGCTGGTGGAGTTCGATCCCCAGGAGCTGGCGCGCGTGTCGCTCGATCTGGCCCGCCGCGTGCTCGCCGACGTCGGCCCGGTCGAAGCGGTTGGCATCGCCAACCAGCGGGCCAGCACGATCGTGTGGGATCGCGCCACCGGCACGCCTGTCGGGCCGGGCATCGGCTGGCAGGACCTCCGCACCGCGGGCACCTGCCTCGTCCTCCAGGCCGACGGCATCCGGGTGGCGCCCAACGCATCGGGCACGAAGGCGGCTTTCCTCCTCGATCAGGCCGACCCCGACCGGCAGCGCGACCTCTGCATCGGCACCGTCGACTCGTGGCTGGCGTGGTGCCTGTCCGACGGCGCCGTCCACGTCACCGACGCCACCAACGCAGGCGTCACCGGGTTGCAGCGGGGCGACGGCTCGGACTGGGACGACAAGGTCCTCGGCGCGCTCCGGATCCCGCGCGCTGCCCTGCCGCAGGTCGTCGACAGCTCGGGCGTGTTCGGGCCGGCCACCGCGCTCGAGGGAGCACCGCCGATCGCCGCGCTCGTCGGGGACCAGCAGTCGAGCCTCGTGGGCCAGGGGTGCGTGCAGCCCGGCCTGGCCAAGATCACGTTCGGCACCGGCGGCATGCTCGACCTCCACCTGGGCGAGCAGCGGCCCCGATTCGATCGCCAGGGGGACGGGGGCTGCTTCCCGATCGTCGCGTGGCGCCGAGAGGGCGTCACGACCTGGGGCGTCGAGGCCGTCATGCTCGCTGCCGGCACGAACGTCGAGTGGCTGCGCGACGACCTCGGCATCATCCAGAGCGCCGAGGAGAGCCACGAGGTGGCGAGCCGCTGCGCGACGTCTGACGGCGTGGTCTACGTGCCCGCACTCCTCGGCCTCGGCGCGCCCCGCTGGGACTACGGCGCGCGGGGTGCGCTCCTCGGGCTCACGCGCGGCAGCGAACGTCCGCAGATCGTCAGGGCGGTGCTGGAGGGCGTGGCCGAGCGCGGGGCCGACCTGGTCGAGTCCGCCGAGACCGACACCGGGCTCACCATCCCCGTCCTCCGGGTCGATGGCGGCATGAGCGACAACCCCACGTTCCTCCAGGCGCTGGCCGATGCGACGCAGCGCCCGGTGGAGGTGTCGCCGGTGCGGGAGGCCACCACGCTCGGGGCTGCGTTCCTCGCAGGGTTGGCCACGGGCACCTGGAGCGGCTGGGACGACATCGCCGCCACGTGGCGCCCGCGCACGACGGTCGAGCCCGGCGCGCCGACCGACCGGGAACGCTGGCGGCGGGCCTGCGACCGGGCCGCCGGCTGGATCCCCGAGCTCAGCGCGCTCTCCTTCTGACGGACCGTCCGCCGCGGACCTGAACGCCATGTGACGCGATCCCCACAGCGCCCGGCGCGCGCCGGTGAGCGATCGTTGTCGACGACGAAACCGTTACGAAACCGGCCCGACCTCGTGGCGTGGACGACGCGCCGCCCGCTGGAACGCACTGCGCCGCGGAACACGCCCGCGCCCTCGACACGGCGGCCGGTCTTGTGGAACAGCGTGTCGTCGCAGTCCAAGGCAACCACCCCCGTTGGGGCGAAGCGGGCGATGGCGTGGACGGCCAGCACCCGCCACAGCTTCTCCATAGCCCACGCTCCGTCGCCTAGGAAGCGGTGGTAGGCATCATGGGCCCGGTTGGCGGCCGGGTCGGCCACGGCGATCATGGCCGTCAGCGTGCACCGCCCCGCGGCCAGCACCCAGCCGGACATCAACGTGGAGAACACGGCGAAGCCGGGCCGGTCGAAACAGCCCGACACCGACCCCAGCAGAGCGCGCCAGCCCGACGCGCCTTCTCGCCCCGGCCCTAGGAGGGGAATCGCTCAGCGCAAGACGTAGCCGCGCCGGGCGACGGCGGCGATGGTCGCTCCGTCGGGCCCGAGGCGGCGCCGCAGCCGGCCCACCGCCACCTCCACGACGTGGGGATCGGCGTCCGCGTCGCCCCACACGTCCCGCAGCAGATCCACCTTGGCAACCACGGCACCGGGCCGGTCGGTGAGCGCAGCCATGATGCGGGCCTCGATGTCGGTGAGCTCCACCCGACGCTCTCCCGAGCGCACGACGTTGCCGGTGATCATCAGGTCGCCGACCTGTCGCGACCGCTCGAGCAGGCGTTCGCTCACACTGCGCACGAGCGGCCCGAGGCGCCACGTCCTCGGCACCACGAGGTCACCGCCACCGAAGCCGGCCGCTTCGGCGGCCTCCGCACACACCGGTCCGACGCAGCCCACCACGACCGAACCCGACGCGAGGGTTTCTCGCAGCTCGTCGGCCAGCCCTTCGTCGTCCGCGAGCTCGAGCAGGCTGGTGATGGCGGGTCCGGCGGTGAAGGTGACGGCGTGCACCCGGCCGGCGATCAGTCCCTCCGCCAGACGCACCGCCGGCCGCGGGTCCTCGGTGCGTTGCCACCGGTACACGGGCAGCTCGATCACCGTGGCACCCGCGGCTTCCAGGGCCGTCACGTCCGGAGGTGCCGTGCCGCCATCTCGCTGGACCACCACGCGCTCACCGGGGACCAGGTCGGCCACGGCCAGGTCGACGCACTCCCGAAGCCGCTCGGTCGGTGCGCGTGCGACCACGTCCAGCCCGAGTGAGTGCACGGCACCGGACGCCTTGGGGCCGCGGGCGTAGACACGCGTGGCCCGCAACGTGTCGAGGAGGGCCTCGCCCAGGTCCCAGCTCTCGGCGGCACCGAACCACGATCGGATGCCGAGACCCGTGTTGGCCACGAGCACGTGGGGCGGGTCGGCGATGAGCGCCTCGGTGATGGCGCGCAGGCCGTCGTCGTCGCCGAGTGGCAGGGTGCGGATGGAGGGACCGTGGATGACAGCGGCGTCGCGGCGCTCGAACAGAGAAGCCTGCTCGTCCGCGCGTCGGTCCGCGGTGATCCCTACGGTGAAGCCGTCCAGCACGCTCCCATGAGACCAGAACGGTGTTTCGCGTTGGTTTCCGGTCGGTGAGCGGTCAATGCACGCGTTCCACCTTCACGGCGCACTGCTTGTAGTTCGGCTCTCGGCTGATGGGGTCGCACTCATCTGTGGTGAGACGGTTGGCACAGCGCTCGTCCCAATGGAACGGGACGAACACCTCGCCCGGGCGGACGATCGCCGTGACGCGGGCCCGCAGGCGGTCGACGCTCCCCCGCGACGAGCTGACGCGCACGAGGTCACCCGAGCGCACGCCGAGACCCCTGGCGTCGTCCGGGTGGATCTCCAGCCATGCCTCCGGCGCGAGGGACTCGAGGATGGGGACGCGCCCCGTCTTCGTGCGCGTGTGCCAGTGCTCGACGGTGCGGCCCGTGTTCAGCAGCAGCGGGTACTCGCCACCGGGCGGCTGGCGCAGGGGCTGGCGCGTGACGCTCCGGAGCACAGCCCGGCCGTCGGCGCTGTTGAACTGCAGATCGGTGTAGAGGCGCGCCGTGCCCCCGAGGGGGACCGTCGGGTCGTCGGCAGGGCAGGGCCACTGCACACCACCCGCCGCGTCGACGCGCTCGTAGGTGATCCCGGAGTAGTCGCACGGCCGCCCGGCCGAGACGAGCCGCCACTCCTCGAACGCGTCACGTGGCGCGGACCAGCCGGGGAAGAGCTCGTCGCGACAGCCCCAACGCTCGGCGATGGCCAGGAATATGTCGAAGTCGGGCCGCGCGTCGCCGGGGGCGGCGACGGCAGCCCTGACCCGCGACACCCGACGCTCGCTGTTCGTGTACGTGCCGTCCTTCTCGCCCCATATGGCCGCCGGGAGCACGACATCGGCCACGGCTGTCGTGGGCGTCTCGAATCCGTCCTGCGCCACGAGCAGATCGAGGCGCCGGAAGGCGATCTCGAGGACCTCGCGGTTCGGGAACGACACGAGGGGGTTCGTGCCGATGATCCACAGGGCCTTCACCTGCTTGTTCATCACGGCGTTCACGATGTCGGGGTAGGCGCGGCCGCGCTCGGTGGGGAGCCGCTCCTCTGCGACGCCCCACAGGGCGGCCAGCTCGCGCCGGTGGCTCGAGTCGTCATAGGAGCGGTACCCGGGCATCGATGCTGTGAAGCCCGCCTCGCGCGTGCCCATGGCGTTGCACTGGCCGGTGATCGAGAACGGCGATGCACCGGGCCGACCGATGTTGCCGGTGAGCACGCACAAGGTGTTGAGCAGCGTCACCGTCTCGGTGCCCTGAGCCGAGTGGTTCACGCCCATCGACCAGGCGACGAGGCAGCGCTCGGCGCCACCGATGGTGCGGGCCACCCGGCGGATGTCGTCGAGCGCGATGCCGCACTCGTCGGCGGCCTGGACCAGGTCCACCTCGTCGAGGTGAGCGAGGAGCTCGTCCAGGCCGCTCACGAGCGGCCGGGCGGCGGCGAGGTCGAGGAGATCCTCGTCGAGCAGGACGCGGAGGATGGCGTTGAGGAGCGTGACGTCGGTGCGAGGGCCCACCGGCAGGTGCACGTCGGCTAGCTGCGCCGTCTTGGTGACACGCGGATCCACGACGATGACCTCGGCCGCTTCGTTGGCCAGCAGGCGGGGCACGAGCAGCGGATGGTTGTCGGCGATGTTGGCGCCCCAGAGCACAACGACGTCGGCCTCCTCCAGGTCGTCGTAGCACCCGGGCGGGCCGTCGGTGCCGAAGCTCAGCTTGTAGCCCGAGACGGCGCTCGCCATGCACAGCGTGGTGTTGCCGTCGTAGTGGGCCAGGCCCATGCCGAGCCGAGCCAGCTTGCCGAGCGCGTAGAACTCCTCGGTCACGAGCTGACCGGTGGAGAGGATCGCGACCGACTCCGGCCCGTGCTCGTCGAGCAGGCGACGGAACTCGCCCACCACCTTGTCGAGGGCAGCGTCCCACGTCGCCGGCTCGCCGCTGATCAGCGGTGTCGTCAGTCGGCCGGGCGCGGTGAGCGTGTGGTGCTCGGAAAGGCCCTTCGGGCACAGGCGGCCGCGGTTGACGGGATGGTCAGGATCGCCGGCCACGGTGACCACACGCTCGCCCCGGACACCGAGCAGCATGCCGCACCCCACCGAGCAGTAGCCGCACGTGCTCTTCACCCAGCGGTCTGCCTGCCGTGACGCGTGGACCGGTCCTCGCAACGGATCGTCGACGTACTGGTAGCGGTCGCCGCCGTGGTCGAGGCCGAGCAGCCGGCGTCCGGTCTCGATGACCTTCACTGGTGCACCCTTCGGGATGCACGCAGTGAGCGGTCGGCACTGCGTGCCGGGTAGAGCAGCTGTGACATGGGTCGCTCGCTGCGCTCGCTCACTTGTGAGTCCCCGCTGAGCTCCGCCAGAACGAGCCGGGCATGTTGGCCGGGACGACGGTGACGTAGAAGAGCCAACGCCCGACCACCTCGCCGGCCACGACAAGGGCGGCGGCTGCGGCGACCAGCCCCGCGGTCAGCGCCAGGAGGCCCGTCAGCGCCAGCACCACTCGCAGCACAGTCCACCCGCGCAGGCGGTGGCGGTACAGCTCGGGTGTGCCTCCCCGGGACACCTCCGGGTCACCCGACAGGCGCAGGACGTTGGCCACAAGCACCACCAGCGCCGCCACCGTGCCCGCGGCGCCGAGCGCCTCGTGCCCGGTGACCAGGGGTCCCACCGCGAGTCCGGTGGCGGCGAAGGCGAACATGGTGAGCGGTGTGTTCCAGGCCGGTCGGCCCGGGACGATGTACAAGCGCGCCGACGCGTAGACGCCGGCCATGCCCACAAGCGCGGCAAGCGGCGCGAGCGCCGGCAGGAGCACGGCGGCCATGGCGATCGGCGCGTACACACCGAACAGCGCGACCTCCCGGCTCAGCCACGAGCGGCGGAGGTTGCGCAGCGCCTTCCACGCCAGCCCCGGACGACCGAGGTGGGCGAGCGAGCCGATCAGCGCCGCCACGGCCAGCCCTGCCGCAGCGGCGCGGTCGCCGGCTCCACTCGCGGTGATACTGACCCCGGCCGCGACCTGGGTCAGCACGGTGAGCCAGACCAGCGGCCAGTGGGCGTGCTCGGGGCGCAGGCTCCAGTCGCTGGCCGCCACGGTGGAGGCGGGCACGTCATCGGGCAGCTCGATGCGAGTGGTCGAGATGGTGAGGTGCGACGACGGCAGGTGAGGCATGTCGGCAGCCGCGTGATCGGCCCGCCAGGCCTCGATGTTGACGGGCTCCACGGTGATGGCGTGCGTGGGACAGGCCCCGGCGCACGCGGGGAGCAAGCCCTCACCGAGACGGGGCAGGCACATGTCGCACTTCGTGACGATGCGGCGATCGGGCTGGAACACGGGGACCGAGTACGGGCAGTTCCACGTGCAGTACTGGCACCCGATGCACTCGTCGGCGTGGTGGGCGACGACGCCGTTGTCGAGCTTCTCGTAGGCGTTGGTGGGACAGCCAGTGAGGCACGCGGCGTCGAGGCAGTGGTTGCAGGACATCGACAGCTGGAGCCGGCGCGTGTCGGGGAACGTGCCGCCCTCCACCTCGCCGACCCTCCGCCACACGATGCCGTCGGGGAGACCGTTCTGCTCGGCGCACGCCACCTCGCAGGAGTGGCAGCCGATGCACACGCTCATCGAGAACCCGAAGCGGTACTGCTCCCCGGCGTCGAGGGGTAGCAGCTCGGGCATGTGTCCCGGCGACGTCGGGACGCGCACGACCTCGTCGCGGCGCCGCAGCTCGACCGGGACCGCGGTCATGGGACCGCCACCTCGACCCTGCCCCCGCGCACGCGCACCGGCCACGTCACGACCGAGACCGAGGGATCCTCGATGCAGCGACCGGTGCGGAGCAGGAACCGCTGCTTGTAGACGGGCGACGCGACAGTCGGCTCGCCCGCGACGTCACCGACGATCCCTCGGCTGAGCACGCTCGCTCCGGAGAACGGGTCGAGGTCGTCGATGGCGAGGAGCTCGCCACCGCTCAGGAGGAACACGGCCACCGGCACGCCGTCGACGAGCGCCGCGACCCCGCGGTCAGGAGTCAGGTCGTGGATGCGACAGACCCCCTCCCACCGTCCGGCACCGAGCGCGTCGGGGTTGCGGGCGGCCACGTCGAGCGCCGCGTCTGGCACGCGACTCATTCGGGCACCCGTTGGCCGCGGATCTCGACGCGGGTGGGCAAGGGCGCGCCCTCCGGGTCGTTCACGATCGAACGGAAGCGGCTCAGGCGCTCCGCATCGTTCAGCGTGGCCGTCCACTCGCACTCATAGGACTCGACGTGGCGTGCCATGTCAGCCTCGAGGTCGGCGCCGATGCCGAGCGCGTCGTCCATCACGACGCGACGCACCTGATCGATGCCGCCCGGCAGCTTGCGCTGCCACGTGGCGGTCCGCTCGAGGCGGTCAGCGGTGCGGATGTACCACATGAGGTAGCGATCGATGCTGCGGACCAGCGTCTCGGTGTCCAGGTCTTCGGCAAGGAGCTGGGCGTGCGCCGGCCGCATGCCACCGTTACCGCCGACATAGAGGTTCCACCCGCGCTCGGTGGCGATGACCCCCACGTCCTTGCCCTGGGCTTCGGCGCACTCCCGGGCGCAGCCGGAGACGGCCATCTTGAGCTTGTGGGGCGACCGCAGCCCTCTGTAGCGGAGCTCGAGATCGACGGCGAGCTGCACGGAGTCCTGCACGCCGTAGCGACACCACACCGTCCCGACGCAGCTCTTCACGGTGCGCAAGGCCTTGCCGTAGGCGTGACCAGACTCGAACCCTGCGGCGACCAAGCGAGCCCAGATGGCGGGCAGGTCGTCGACGCGAGCGCCGAGGAGGTCGATCCGCTGGCCACCTGTGATCTTCGTGTAGAGGTCGAAGTCGCGGGCCACCTCACCGATAACGATCAGCTTCTCGGGAGTGATCTCGCCGCCGGGGATCCTCGGGATGACCGAGTAGGTGCCATCGCGTTGGAGGTTGGCGAGGAAGTGGTCGTTGGTGTCCTGGAGGCTGGCCTGCTCGCCGTCGAGGATGTACCCGGAGGCCAGGGAGGCGAACATCGACGCCACGGCAGGCTTGCAGATCTCGCAGCCCCGGCCGGTGCCGTGCCGCTCGACCAGCTCCCTGAACGTACGGATGCCGGTGACGCTCACCACATCGAACAGCTCAGCCCGACTCATTGCGAAGTGCGGGCACAGGTGGCGGACCACGGCCCGACCCGATGCGGCCAGCTGCTCGTCGATCAGCTCCTGGAGGATCGGCACGCACGAGCCGCACCCGGTCCCGGCCTTGGTGCACGCCTTAACGGCCGGCACCTCCTCGTGACCGTCGTCGACTGCGCCCCGGATCGTTCCGGCGCAGACGTTGTGGCACGAGCACACGCTCGCCTCGTCGGCCATCGGACCGGCCGCTCCGCCAACGGGCGGCGGGCTCAGCATGGCGAGGGCATCGGTCACCGCTGTGCCCGTTCGGAGCGCCGACACAAGATGTCCAAAAGGTGCCGCATCCCCGACGAGCACCGCGCCCACGAGCCGATGCTCGTCATCGAGCACCGCCCGCTTCCACGTGCCGACGAGCGGATCGCTCACCACGATCTCGTGGCCCTCGGCGTGGGGGTTGCCCACGCTGGCCACCTCCACGCCAAGGAGCTTGAGCCGGGTGGAGAGGTCGGCGCCCGCGAACGTGAGCCCCCCACCAGCGATCTGATCGGCCACGACCTCGGCCATCACCTGGCCTGGTGCGACGAGGCCATACACGCGTCCCGAGTGACAGGCCACCTCACCGATCGCGTACACACCTGGCGCGGCGGTGGCGCAGCGGTCGTCGATCACGACGCCGCCCCGCTCGCCCACCGGCAGGTCGGCAACGCGGGCGAGCTGGTCACGCGGACGGATCCCCGCTGCGAAGACCACGAGCTCAGCAGGAAGGGTCCGTTCTGCCGCATCCTCGCCGCCGCCGAGCCGGAGTCCGGCCACCCGACCGTCGGGCGTGGTCGCCACGCCGGCCACTGCGACCCCCGTGTGCACCTCGATGCCGAGCGCGTCGACGTGGCCGCGGAGGGCACGGCCGCCACCGTCGTCCAGCTGCACCGCCATCAGGCGAGGCGCCATCTCGACGACGCTCGTGCGCAGGCCGAGGAGACGGACGGCATTGGCCGCCTCCAGACCCAGCAGGCCGCCACCGACGACCACACCGGCGCTGGCGCCTGACGCCCACGCTCGGATCGCTTCGAGGTCGTCGAGGGTGCGGTACACGAAGCAGCCCGCCGCGTCGTGGCCGTCGATCGGCGGGACGAAGGCCGACGATCCAGAGGCCAGCACGCACGCGTCGTATGGGATGCGACGGCCGGCCGCAGTCACGATCGTCCGCTCGTGGACGAGCAGCTCGGTGGCGGGCTCGCCGAGGGCAAGCTCGATGCCGTGGTCAAGGAACCACTCGTCAGGACTCAGCGCTAGGTCCTCCGTGCTCGCCCCGTCGAAGAACGAGCTGAGGTGCACGCGGTCGTAGGCGGCCCGTCGCTCCTCGGCGAGCACGACGATCCGGTGCGTCTCGTGCAGTCCTCTGGCCACGGCCTCCTCGAGGAAGCGATGGCCGACCATCCCGTGACCGACGACGACGATGGTTGGCGCCATCAGGCCACCGCCTCGACGAGACCGGGTCGGGGAGCGATCGACCACACCCGGTCCCGGCTCGCCGCCGCCAGGGACGCCAGCCCGATGGTGCCTGCGAGCACGGCGAAGCCCATCGTGAAGCCCCCGGTGCTCGCGGCCAGGGCCCCGAAGCCGAAGGGGAGCACGAAGCCACCGAGGCCTCCTGCGGCGCCGACCAGACCCGTCATCGCGCCGACCCGCTCGGGGACCCGGCGACCGACGAGCTGGAAGACGGCACCGTTGCCCATCCCCAGGAGGCCGAGCACGCTGAAGAGCAGGGCCACCGTCAGGCCGAGCGGCGGCAGTGTGGCCAGGATCGCCACGAGGCACCCTGCAACGACGAGCACCGCCGCGAGCACGCGCGTCCCTCCGAGGCGGTCGGCGAGCGCACCCCCGACAGGACGCAGGAGCGAACCGGCGACGGCGCACAGCGCTGCGAAGCCACCGGCCGCCACCTTGGTCAGCCCGAAGCGGTCGACGAAGAAGATCGGGAGGTAGCCGGACAGCCCGACGAAGCCACCGAAGCTCACCATGTAGAACGCGCAGAGCCACCGTGGGTCCTGCTCACGGAGGAGCGACAGCGACCCACCGGGAGGCGGGCCGTCAACCGGACGGGGTGGCTCCTTCGCGAGCACGGCGAACGCGATCCACGCCAACGCGACCGGCACCATGGCAAGAGCGAACGTGCCCTGCCAGCCAACGTGCTCCGCCAGCCGGGGCGCGGCGAGCGCCGCGATCACGGTGCCGGAGTTGCCGGCACCGGCGATGCCCAGCGCGAGGCCCTGGTGCTCCGGCGGGTACCAGCGGCTGGCGAGCGGCAGGGCCACCGCGAAGCTGGCTCCGGCGACGCCGAGCAGCAGCCCGACGCCGAGCACCTGCGCATAGGTAGTGGCCAGGGTGGCGCCCCACGCGAGGGGCACGAAGGTGAGGCCGAGCGTGATCAGCCCGAGCCGCTTGATCCCGACGCGGTCGCTGAGCGGTCCGAGCAGCAGACGGAAGGCGGCCCCGCCGAGCGGAGGGATCGCCACCATGAGCCCCTTCTGCGTCGACGTGAGGCCGAGGTCATCGGCGATATAGGGGCCGAGAGCGCCGACGAGCACCCAACACAGGAACGAGACGTCGAAGTGGATCAGCGCCGCAGCGAGGCTCGGCGTGTGTCCTGCCTGACGGAAACCCTTAGCCATGTCGACCAGGGAACCCGGGGGGCGTTGCTGCCCTGTTGCTCACGTGTGAACTGAGCGTGTCGTGTCCTGCACATCGACCGAACCGCCGTGTGAGGTACGTCATGCCGCCGTGGTGGAGGAGCTGCTCGTCTCGTCGTCCGAGCCGCATGCCGCGAGGCTGAGCCCGCCGAATCCGATGCCAGTGCCGGCGGCGGCCATGCCTTGGAGAAACCGTCGTCTGTCCACGCAGGCGACCCTACGGAGGCCCCGCTGCGGGACGGTTTCCCGTTCATGACCACTAGGGGTCGATCACCACACCCGCCGGCAAGGTCGCTGTGCGCGGCATGAAACACGCCCGACACATCGTGCCGAGCTTCACACCAGGAAGGGTTACCACCACGGAGCGGAGGACCTCCACGGGGCCGAGGATGGCGGGTGCCGGTCTCTGCACCGTCTCCGCCTCCTTTTCCCTCGCGAGGCCCCTGCGGGCCCCCGCCCTTGGGCGGCGCCGAAGAAGGGCGTGCCGGGGACATCCGGGGGGCCGGTCGGCGCCGAACTGCAACCGTGATCCGCCCCTCCCGCACCCTGTTCGCCGCCCTCGCCCTCACCGGAGCCCTCGGGCTGGCCGCCTGCGGCGACACCGGCGACGACGAGGCCGGCTCGGACGACACGGCCGCCCCGGCCGACACCGCCGAGGGCACGACCGAGGGCGGCTCCAGCGAGGCCGTCGACTGCGAAGCGAGCCCCGGCGAGACCGTCACCGTCGACATCCCCGAGTTCATGTTCGACCCTGACCCGGTCACCGTCGGCGTGTGCGACTCCGTCGTGTGGAGCAACTCCCACTCGCAGGCCCACACCTCCACCGGTCAAGGCGACAAGACGTGGAGCACCGGCAACATCCAGGCCGGCGAGATGTCCGAGCCCGTCCTCTTCGATGCGGCCGGCGAGCTCACCTACATCTGCGCTCTCCACCCCTTCATGAAGGGCACCGTCGAGGTCAGTTGACCTCCGGCCCTCCCCCGATCACCACATCAACCCAACAACCAGGAGGTAGGCGTGCAGATCAGCGCCAAGGAGCTCCGCCACATGGCGAGCGACGTCGACGACATGCACCACGAAGCGATGCGGTCCTTCAAGGAGGAGGCATCCGAGCTGCACCTGAGCGCCGCTCGCGGTGCCCGCCGCAGCTTCATGAAGAAGGCCGGCCTCGCCGGCGTCGGCGGCGCACTGCTCACCGTCGGTGGCGGCCTCGTGCCGTTCACCCGGCTCGGTGGCCTGGCCGCTGCGCAGGACGGCCTCACGGACACGGTGATCGCCGGCTACGCGCAGAGCGTCGAGCTCGCCGCGGTGGCTGCGTACACCGCTGCCGCACCGGCCCTCAAGGGCGACACGCTTGCGGTGGCCGAGCTCTTCCTCAGCCACCACCAGGACCACGCAGACGCCTTCGGTGGCGTGGCCGGTGACGACGCCCGCCCCGAGCCCAACGCCAAGCTCGTCGAGGCCGTGACCCCGACGCTGCAGACCGTGGCCGACGGCGTTGCCGGCGGTGGCGCAGGCTCCGAGGAGCTCACCGCCGCCGTGCTCGAGTTCGCCCGCGTGCTCGAGAACCAGGCTGCGTACACCTACGCCGCAGCCCTCACCCTGCTCATCGACCCGGCCTACGCGGCGGCGACCTCCACGATCCTGCCGATCGAGGCCCAGCACGGCACCGTGCTGGCCGCCGCCCTCGGCAAGGGCGTCGACGAGCTCTTCCCGACCGGCGCGTTCGAGTCCGCTGCCCTGGGCGACGGAACCGACCCCAAGGCCGGCTTCGACCCCGCCGTCTTCGCCTGAGCCGTTGCCTGCTCCGGGCGTCGCTGCTCTCCTGCCTCCGCAGGTGCGACTCCGGGGCGGGAAAGCCACCCTGTCGCCGCGGTTCCCGCGGCCAGAACTCAAAGGACCTACGACAACATGGATCTGAACCGAGACGAGATCCGTCGAGAGCTCAAGGCGATCGACGCAGACAACAAGGCGATCATGCCCAAGTGGTACGACGCCCTCCGCCAGATCGTCGGAGGCGGCACGAAGATGTCGACCGACGAGAAGGCCGCCCTGCTGGGGGTGCCCTCCCCGGGCCGCCGCCAGCTCTTCAAGGTCGGTGGCGTGACCCTCATGGGCGCAGCCGTCCTCGCCGCCTGTGGCGACGACGACGATGCGGCCTCGGGTTCCGGCGACGACTCCACGGACGATGCGCCCGAGCCGGACAACAGCATGGACCTCCCCCTGGCCCGCACTGCTGCCTCGCTCGAGAAGCTCGCCGTCGACACCTACACGACAGCAGCCGGCTCCGGCCTGGTCACCACCGCAGCCATCGGTGACGCGGCGATGCTCTTCCTCGAGCACCACCAGGCCCACCTCGACGCCCTCAACGGTGCCATCCGCGATGCAGGCGGCACCGAGGTCACCGAGCAGAACGACGCCGTGTTCAAGGCGCTCGTCGAGCCGGCTATCTCGGCGGCCAAGAAGGAGGCCGACGTTGTCCAACTGGCCCTCGACCTCGAGCTGGCGGCGGCGCAGACCTACGCCTTCGCCGGTGGCCAGCTCAGCGTCCCGGCGCTGCGCTCCACGATCATGACGATCGGCGGTATCGAGGCCCGCCACGCCGTGGTATTGCAGATGGCGGCGCAGGCCAAGTCCCCTCTCGACGTCTTCCCCGAGGGCCGGGCGTTCTTCCCCGGCGACAACCCCCTCGCCGACATCGAGGGCGCAGTCCTCTCGGCGTAACCCATCCGCCCAAGGGCAGCGAGAGCCGGTCCCTCGGGACCGGCTCTCGTTGTGTCTGGGCGTCCGCCGACGACGCCACCCGGGTCGGGGCGGGGCGTGGCCCTACCCGGGCCGGTGGCGCCCCCAACCGAACACCTCCCTGATGTTCGGGGTGCCCGTGGCCGAGGAGGGCAGGTGGTGCCCCGAGCCCCGGTATGACCCCCTGCGGTAGCGAGGCGAACTGCCACGTCTGGCTGCCGCAGGTTCGCGGTGGGAGACTGGTGGCGACGGTGAGCCGGCCAGGTGGCCGCGGCGTGGCGTCACCTCCGGGTGGTGACCGCGTCGAGGAAGGTCGGGGCTCCGAAGGGCAGGGTGCTGGCGAGAGCCAGGGCGGGGTGACCTGTCGGTTCAGGGCAACAGAGAGCAGACCGCCGATGGCCCCGGGCGACCGGGGCACAGGCAAGGGTGAAACGGTGCGGTAAGAGCGCACCAGCGTCGAGGGCGACCTCGGCGGCTAGGCAACCCCCACCCGGAGCAAGGTCAAACGTGGGAGGGCCGGCCCGGCCGATCTCCCCAGGTAGACCGCACAGATGGATGGCCACCCCCTCGCAAGGAGGGACAGAACCCCGCCTATCGGCCGGCTCACCGTCACCTAAACTTGCGATTAAACCTCGGCTCTAGCCGTCGGGCTGGTCTCTGAGGATGAGGTCGGTGGCCTTGGCGGCGATGTCTTTCATCTGGGAGAGCAGGACGCGGACGCGGCGGTCGTTGCTGAT
>JAUXRW010000117.1 GCA_030681555.1 Acidimicrobiales bacterium | reverse complement strand
AACGATCCGCTGGAGCTGCTGGCCTTCCTCGGGCGTCAAACGCCGCACTCGAAGTGGTTTCGACATGCCCCGATGAAAACAGGCCTCAGCGTCCAAGTGGTGGACGCGCGCCCCGACGAAGGATCGTGGTCAGGGCACTAGATGGACAAGTGCAGCGCCAAGCTCGCCCTCGCTCGCGCCCTCACCGGGCTCCTCGGCGTGGGCGGCGTCTCCATCGCCACGGCGCAGGAGGACGCGGACACCTCGACCACCGTCGCCGAGGAAGAGGCGTCGGAGAGCACTACCGCCCCCGACGACGCCGATCGGGAGGACTGCCCCGACAGGGCAGCCGACCACGCCGACGCCTCGGCCGACGCCGACAGCTGACGACCCCGGGGACGGGGCAGCGAGTCGCCTCGCTCGCCCCGTCCCCACCCACGCGGACGACCACGCTCGGGTCCGCTTGCACACGGTCGGCCCTGCGACGAGCGTGGTGGGCGTCTACGTTCTCCCGCATGGCCGACCCGGACGACATCCGTCGCCTGCTCGAGGGCTACGCGGAGGCGTGGAAGGTCGGCGACCTCGAGGTTCTGCTCGGCGCCTACGCCGACGACGTCGTGTTCCACTACTTCGGCGGTACGGATCTCGCTGGCGCCCACGTGGGCAAGGAGGCCGCGGTACAGGCGATGGTCACCGTGTCGACCCGCGCGGCGCGGGAGCTCCTCGAGGTGGTCGACGTCCTGGCCGGCGATCGGCTCGGCACGCTCGTGGTGCGAGAGCGGCTGGTGCGCGACGGCGAGCAGGCCGACGTGCAACGCGTGTTCCTCTACCGTGTCGACGGCAAGCGCATCGTCGAGTGCTGGGTGCTCGACGAGGATCAGGCCCTCATCGACCGCTTCTGGCGGAGCTGATGCCGGCACTCCGCCCGACGTAGAGCGCTTCGACGAGTGGACCGCGGCGGCCATCAAGGATGCCCACGACGTCGGGCGCGGCGGGATCGACGGCTGGCGACCATCGGGCCCGTCGGCTTCGAAGGCCGCACGGACTACACGGCGCTCGGCCCGACGGTGAACCTCTCGTCACGGCTGTGCGACTCCCCGGCCGACGGGGAGGTGCTCGTCGCACGCAGGTCGAGGTGGAGCACCAGGTCAGCAGCGCGGAGGTGACGCTCGAGGTGCGCCGGCTCCGGGTGCCCGTCCTCGCCCATCGCGTTACCCCCTGGCACGGAACCGCGGCGCGGCGCACCATGTCCTCCGACGGCTAGGGCCGACCGCCGGTGGTTCGGCGCGTCCAAGTACCCTGAGCGCATTGCTGGCGACCGGACCCGCGTGATCGAGAGGCTGAGCGCACGGCGCTCGGCGTCGACCTGGGACTTCCCCGTGCAGGTCGGCCGCGTGCAGCTCCGCAACCCGGTGATGGCGAGCTCCGGGACCTACGGCTACGGGCTCGAGTACCGGCGCTACGGCGACCCGCGGCGACTCGGCGCCCTGATCGTCAAGTCCCTCACCGTCGAGCCGCGGGCGGGGCACCCGCCGCCCCGTGTCACGCTCCTCGACGAGCCGGGCTCGATGCTGAACGCCGTCGGCGTGCCCAACCCAGGGGTCGTGCACTGGGGCGAGCGGATCCTCCCCGAGATGCTCGAGGCCGGAGCGCCCGTCGTCGCCAGCGTGTGGGGGCTGAGCGCGGAGGACGTCGTGGCCGCCGCCGAGCTCCTCTCCCCCTACCGCGGGCCGCTCGCGTGGGAGGTGAACCTGTCGTGCCCCAACTCCGAGCACGGCGAGACGCCGGTCTCGCACGACCCGGAGTCCGCTGCTGCGGTGTGCCGGGCCATCCGGGAGCTCGCCCCAGATGACGTCGGGGTGTGGGCCAAGCTGTCGCCGGACGCCCCCGATGTGCCCAGCGTCGCCGCGGCGTGCCACGCCGCCGGGGCCGACGCGGTGACCGTCAGCAACACGTATCCAGCGGCCGCGGTCGGCTTGACGACCGCGACGCGCCTCGGCGGCGGCGCAGGGGGGATGTCAGGCCCGGTGCTCCGACGGTACGTCGAGCCGCTGCTCGACAAGCTCGCCGCCAGCGAATCGCCCGTCCCCGTGCTCGCCTGCGGCGGGGTGGTCAGCTCGGAAATCGCCGTCGCGTACCTCGACCGCGGGGCCACCGCCGTGCAGGTCGGTACGGCCAGCCTCTACGACCCCCGGGCCTGCCACAAGATCGCCCGAGGGGTCGTGCGGCGGCTGAAGGAGCGGGCATGACCGCCGTGCTCGTGAACGGCCTACGGGTGGCGGCCGCGCTCGTGGCCCGCCCGACGCTGTGGCCCACCGCCGTCGCGCTGCTCGTCCGGCTCACCCCCTCGCCGTGGGACCGACGCGGCCCCCTGCCGAGCCGCACCTACCTCAGCTACCGTGGGCAGGCCGTCTACGGGATGCCGCTCTCGCTGATCCCACCTGAGGACGTCATCCGCTACCTGCAGTGGTGTCGGTCCTTCCCCGGCCCCGTCCGGTAGCCGGTGGGTGCACCCGGGGAGCTGCTGGGGGATCTCGCCGCGGAAGGTGACGACTTCGACGCGATCGTCGCGCTGCTGCCGGCGGCGACCTGGAGATCCGAGTCGGCCGCGCCGGGTTGGACGGTCGCCCACCAAGTCGCCCACCTCGTCTCGACCGACGAGATCTCCCCCGTCGCGGCAACGAAGGCCGACGCCTTCGCGCTGCGGCTGCACGCGGCGTTGGCGGAGGAGGGCCACATCGACCGAGTGGCGGGCACGGGAACGGCCGACCCTCCGGCCCCGACGACGCCCCGCAGCGCGTCACCGGCCCCGTCCTCGACTTCTGCCTCCTGGTCACCCGACGGCGTCGCGCCGCTGATCCCGCGGTGGTCGCCGTCGGGCCCGACGCTGCTGCGTGGCTCGGGATCGCGCAGCTTCGCCGGCCCGGGCCCTGGCCGTCCCGTCCGACGGAAGGGGCTCCGGTGAGCGCTGACGAGCTGGTTCACTGCACGATCGAGCGCGCGGTGGCAACGATCACGCTCGATGCGCCGGAGCGTCGGAACGCGCTCTCCGCGCAGCTCGTCGACGAGCTGACCGCGCACCTGGACGCCGCGCTCGCGCAGGACGTCCGCGCCGTCGTCCTCACCCACACGACGTCGACCTTCTGCGCCGGCGCGGACCTCGTCGAGGCAGCGGAGCCGGGCGGGCCCGAGCGCGGGACGGCCCGGACGCTCGCCCTCCTGCGCAAGCTCGTGGAGGTGCCGGTGCCTGTGGTGGCTCTGATCGACGGCAACGTCCGGGCGGGTGGCCTCGGCGTGGTCGGTGCGTGCGACATTGCGTTCGCCGGTCCCGGGTCGAGCTTCGCCTTCACCGAAGCGAAGCTGGGCCTCGCCCCGGCGATGATCTCCCTCACCGTGCTCCCCCGCCTCACCGATCGGGGGGCGGCGCGCTGGTTCCTCACGGCCGAGACGTTCGGCGCGGACGAGGCCGCTCGCATCGGGCTCGTCACCGAGGTCGCCGACGACGTGCAGGCGGCCGCTGCGGTGGTGCTCGACTCGCTCCGAGCCTGCTCGCCGCAGGGTCTGGCCGAGACGAAGGCCCTCGCCACGCGCGCGGTCCTCGAAGCGTTCGATCGCCGCGCGCACGATCTCGCCGCCCAGTCCGCGCGGCTGTTCGCGTCCGGCGAGGCGGCGGAGGGCATCGCCGCCTTCAAGGAGCGCCGCCCACCCCGCTGGACCATCGCCTAGCCACCCCGGCGTTCTTGCGCTCCGAGGCGCTGTCACGCGGCGCGTGGGAGCGCAGGAACGCGGCATTGTGGCGCTAGGAGCAGCTCCGGCACGACCCCCGTGGCGATGGGAGCGACCGCGACGGCCACGTCGGGCTGCACCGATCCCGGTGCCGACTCCCACACCCTCACGTGGTCGTGGGGCGACGGGACCTCGACGGTCCAGACGGTCGCGGCAGGCGAGCAAGGCGCCGTCAGCGCCGAGCACGCCTACAGCGCCACCGGGCTCTACGCAGTCACGCTGACGGTCACCGATGACGACGGCGGGACGAGCACGAGGTCCTACGAGTACCTGGTCGTGTACGACGGCGCCGGCGGCTTCGTGACGGGCGCAGGGACGGTCCAGTCGCCGGCCGGCGCGGTCACCGCACGGCCCACGGCGTCCGGGATGGCCCAGCTCCACTTCACCGCCCGGTACCGGGCAGACGACCCGGTGCCGACGGGCACGATGTCCTACCGGCTCCAGGCCGCCGACCTGGAGGTTGCAGCGACGTCGTACCGGTGGCTCCTCGTCGGGGCGGACGGCATGGCGATGGCGCAGGGGGACGCCGTCGTCGACGGGGCGGCCGGCTACGCCTTCCTCCTGGCCGTCGACGACGGTGACATCACGGCGAAGAGCGAGCCTGATCGGCTCCGCCTGAGGGTCTGGCGCGTCGCGGACGGCTCGGTCGTCTACGACACGCAGCGCGGCGCCGCTGACGGGGACGCACCGACGACCGCCATCCGAGGCGGCCAGGTCTCCGTCAAGGCCGGCGGGTAGAGCGCGGGCGCCGCGACGGTCGAACCCGTCGCGGCGCCCTCGGCGGCGTCCGGCGTCGTCGTCGGCCGACACCGGATGAAGCTCACCGCGGCACGCCGCGCTCCTCGGCCTCCGGGCCGTCGGCGACGAGGGCCCTCTCCCGGGCAGGGGTCGTGTGGTGGCGCCACTTCTGGCTGGACCAGCCACGGCGGAGGACGAGGTCCTCCCAGTTGCGCAGCGACGTGTGGGAGCGCAGGAACGCGAGGTCGAGGTCAAGCGCAGGCCACCGCTGCCGCAACCCCGCGTTCCTGCGCTCTGCGACGCCGTCTCACGACGTGGGGGAGCGCAGGAACGCGTCTTGGTCAGAAGTGCAGCGGGGTCTTGACGGGAGGTGTTCCCTCCGACTGTCCGCCCGGGCCGTCGACCGAGGGCGGACCCGGGCCGGCCTCAGGAGAGCGTTAGCGTCAGACCGCTGAGGCCGAGCGCTCCGTAGTGCGAGGTCCAGGTCTGGCCGGCGGCGATCGGCCAGGCGGCGGTGATCGTCCCCGTCGTCACGATCTCCCCCGCGCCCAGTGGCGGGTGGCGGTCGTCCGCTGCGATGACCTGCGCGAGATGCGCGAGCGCGATCGCGGGGCTGCCGAGGACGTTCGCTCCGCGCCCTCGGTCTACGACCGCTCCGTCACGCGCCAGCGTCGCCTCGAACGTCGCAAGGGCGGCGGTGAGGTGCTCTCGGTTGGCGTCGTCGACCACGAGGGGAGGGCCGAGCACGAGCGCGCCGTGGAGGCCGAAGTCGGCGGTGGCGTCCGCAAGGGCGAACTCCCAATCCGGGAAGTGGCAGTGCACGATCTCGAAGCCCGCCGCGATCCATCCGACGCGGCGCATGACCTCCGAGGCGTCGGCCATGGTGGGCATCGGGGCACTCAGCCCGAGGACCACCTCCGGCTCGATCCGAGGTTGCACGTAGGCGTCCAGCGAGAGCGTGACCATCGGCGCGGTGGTGTGCACGACCGTTCGATCCCAGAGGTGCGCCCACATCGGCGCCTTGACGCCGAAGGCCTCCCAGATCGAGCGGTTGGTGAAGCCGATCTTGCGCCCGACCGACTGCCACCCGTCGGTGCGCCGGCGGGCTGCGATCAGGTCGAGCACCTCGTACGCATCCTCCTGTCCGAACGCCGGCGTCGTGCTGCTGATCGACGCCGTCGTCGTCGTCCGATCCCAGGCGGCCAAGAGGCGATCAGCGATCTCCTGCGGCTGCTCTGGTCGCTCCATCCGTCCCCCTGTCGCCGGCCACGCTAGAGCGGACGCGAGAACCAGTAGACACCAGCGCGCATCCGGCCCATGGGGAGCGGCACGTCGAAGTGCGTCTCGTCGTAGGCCCGCAGCTCGAGCGGCGCGAAGAGCGCAACCGCTTCGTCTCGGGTCAGGTGGCTCGGGCCCTTCGGGATCCAGAACGCCCGCGGTCGGTGGGCGAAGTGGACGAGGACGTAGTCGCCTCCCGGCGCGAGCCACTCGTCCAGCCGGCGCCGGTACGCGCCGACCTTTCCCTTCGGCAGGTGGTGCAGGCAGCCCGAGTCGAGGACGACATCGAAGGGCGAGGGCGCCTCGTAGTCGACGACGTCGCACTCGCGTAGGTCGACCTCGACGCCAGCAAGCTGGGCGCGCGTCCTCGCGGCGGCCAGGGCGGCCGGTACGAAGTCGAGCCCGACGACGGAGAACCCCTGCTGGGCGAGGAACACGGCGTGCACGCCCTGGCCACACCCGAGGTCGAGGGCCCGTCCGGGTCGGGTCCACGGCGCGATGGCGCGCTCCAGGAGCGCCGGCGGCTCCCGGTGCCACGGCAAGGCCTCGACGGTGGGGACCCGCCGGTACAGCCGCGTGAACACTGCCCGCTGGAGGTTCAGGTCCACCCTTCATCATCGCCCAGCTGCATGCGTTCGCCACAAACGTAACATGACGTCTTGCCAGAAACGTACTGTTACGTTATGCCTGTGGGGTGGACCCCGCCTCCCGGCTCGACGCCCTCTTCGCACTGCTTCCCACCGGTCCTGGCGAGGGCGTCGACGGCGCCACCCTCACCCGCACGCTCAACCAGGGCGGGCGGCGGGCGCGGCCGGACCGCCTGCTCACAGACCTCCTTGCGCTCGAGCGCACGGGGCACGTGACCATCGAGCGGCCTGCGTACTCGTTCGCGCTGACGCATCGGGGGCGCGCGGCGGCCTACGAGCTGGGGCCGGGGGTGCCTGCAGAAGCCACGGTCGTGATGGTCGACCTCGTCGGCTTCGTGGCCTACACCGAAGCCCAGGGAGACGAGGCCGCAGTGCGGGCGGCTCGCGCACTCGGTGCCGCGGCCGAGGCGGAGCTCGGCGGGCACGGGGGCCGGGTGGTCAAGCAGCTGGGTGACGGAATCCTTGGGCTGCTCCCCGTCGGAGCGGACCCTGCCGGCGTTGTCAGGGCCATCGCCGACCGGACGGTGCACGACGACGGCACCCGCTGGCCCGTGCGGGCGGCGGCCCGAGCGGGTCGACCCATCGCCCTCGCCGGAGACGTGTACGGCGCCGACGTCAACGTGGTGGCCCGTCTCTGCACCCTGGCCGCCTCTGGAGAGCTGCTCCTCGGTGCCGACGGCGAGTCGGGGGCGGGCGTCGAGCAGATGTCCGTCCGAGGCGTGGCGCGGGCCGTCGCCGTGCGCCGGGTGGCACTCTGATGACGCGCCTCTTCGGCCGGGGTGAGCTCAAGGCAGCGATCCTCGACGCCCTCGGCACGATCGAACCGGCCAACGGCTACGCAGTGATGCAGACGCTGGCCGACACCGTCGGCGGCGCCTGGCAGCCGAGCCCTGGCGCGATCTACCCCGCGCTGCTGGCCCTCGAGGACGATGCCCTCATCACGAGCACCGACGACGGTGGGGGTTCGCGGACCTACTCGCTGACGAGCTCCGGGCGCACGGCACGGGAGCGCGTGACCGGCACGCTCGCCACGGTCGCCGCCCGGGCCCAGACGGCGCCGGCACGGGTCTCCCTCGGCCAGATGCTCGACCAGTTCGCCGCAGAGGTCCCCGGGCGCAGCCGGGCCCTCGAACCGGCGCGAGCGGCCGAGGTGCGGGACCTGCTCGACCGTTCCCGCGCCACCCTCATCAAGCTCATCGACAAGGAGAACGACGATGGATGACTTCGCCCGGGCCGCCTTCCGCGAGCGGGAGGCCCGCTCGATCCTGCGCCACCGCGTCTGGTGGCTCCACGCCGCGGTGTACCTGGTGACCAACGTGGCGATCGTCGGGATCTGGTTCCTGACAGACGGTGAGCACCCGTGGTTCCTCTACCCGATCCTCGGATGGGGCATCGGGCTGGCCGCGCACGCGGCGGCCGCCTTCCTCATGTCGTCGCCGCAGCATCGTCCTCGAGCGGGAGCAGCGCCGGCTCGCCCAGACCGATCCCGGCCCCACGACGCGGACCTGACGCGACGGGCGCGGCGCCGGCCAACGCCCACGATCCGGTCGACGCGGATCAGTCGAGCTCGGAGAGCACCTCGCCGATGAGCTTGGTCGCCTGGTGGGCGGGGATCGGCTCCCCGCCCTCCGCCTCGGCGACCTCCTTGGTGAAGTCCTCCACCGCGTGGACGCCGCCCACGAGCACGTGACGCAGTGCCTCCGCGCTGGCCTCGGGGTCGCTGACACCGTCGAGCGCAGGCGCCACGGCGTGGCCGGGATCCTCGGCCACCTCGTGCAACAGGTGCATCGCCTGCTCCCGGCCCGAGGCGGTCGACACCGCCGGCTCACGGTCGGGGTGCTGCTGGCTGTCCCACTCGGCCAGCGCCTCGTCGTACCCGCCCTCCCCCGGATGCAGGACCCGGATGGTGGGGCCCTCGGGCTCCAGCTCGGCGTCGTCCTCTTCGCGCGGGCGGCCCGGGTCGACCGGGACCACGAGCGTGCCGTCAGGGTTGCGCACGATCTCCATGACGGCTGTCTACCCCACTAACGGGGCCAGGAGCCGCCCGGTGTGTGCCATGGATCGAGGAGTTCGGTGCAGACGTAGCGGTGTAGGCGCCCTCGCCGCCGGTGTGCGGGCTCGGCAAGCGCACGACTCGGTGACGAGCCCATCGAATGACCGACGCCGGCGCGATCGGGTCGGCGACCGGCTGGTTGGGGTCGTTCCTTCGTCCGCTGGGCACGATCTTGAGACCGGGCCGGCGGTCCAGGAACCGGGCGACGCACGCCCCGAAGTCGCCGACGCTGACGTACCCGAGCGCCCGAGCCCAGAGGGCCGAGCCCGGTCGGGTCGACGCACTCGAGCACGAGGCCGATGGCGGGCGGCGGTTCAGACATGCGCGCCGTCCTACCGCAATCGGGCGGCGAGCCAGTTGAAGGGCTGAGACGCCCCGCCCGGTGTCGTGTGGACCTCGCGCCGCTCCTCGAGGACCTCGATTGCGCCTGCGAGGTCTCGCAGGTCGGCGGCGGAGTGCCGCCGGACCGGGAGCGCGGAGCACTCCGTGGGTCCATCCTCGGCGAAGGTGCCGATGACGAATGCGCCGCCGACGCCGACGGCCTGCCGCAGCGCCCGGGCGTACCGGGCCCGATCGGCATCGTCGTGTAGGAAGTGGAGGACGGCTCGGTCGTGCCACACGTCCCACGTCCGCTGGGGCTCCCAAGCCAGGAGGTCCTCGACGAGCCAGGTGACCTGGGGCTGTTCGCCGACGCGCTCCCGGGCGACCTCGAGGGCGACGTTGGACAGGTCGAGGACGGCGAGGTCGCCCTGGCCGGCGGCGAGAAGGTGGTCCACCAGGTTCGACGCGCCTCCGCCGACGTCGACGACCGAAGCGTCGGAACGCGCTCCGACCGCGGCGAGGAGCTCGAGCGACATGGTCGGGTGGTCCTGGTGCCACGACAGTGCTTCGGCGCTGACGCTGTCGTACCGCTGGTCCCAGTGGGCCTGGTCGCCGGTGCTCACAGGCTCACGCTACGACGACGCGAGCGGAGCGACCTCGAATCGGACGGTGATCCCGGTGAGGCGCGCTCTAGCTGTTGGCCTGGTCCTGCGCAGTCAGAACCGGATGTTGTAGCGGGCAGGGTGTGGTTCACTTGGATGCGATGGGAGGCACACCGGGTTCCGGCCCCGTCCAGTTCTGTGGGGGCTCGGGCGTGCCGATGCGGATCGCTCGTGAGCTCGGAGCACCAGCGAGCGCGTGGCTGGCTCACCGGGAGCGCCTCCGTGGTTGGCTCGGCGCGCTCCCGGATGCGGAGTGGGACGGACCGACTCGATGCGGCGCCTGGGACGTATCGTCGCTGGTGCGCCACCTCGCCTCGGGCTCCCAGTTCCTGGGGTACACCCTGCACGAAGCGACCCGAGGCAAGCGACCACCCTCCTGAGGGGCTTCCACCCGCACGACACGGTCCAGGCGGCCGCCGCGATGTTCGGCGAGATGTCCCCTGCGCAGGCGATGGAGACCCTGACGTCCATGGACGCTTCGGTTGCGACCGAGCTGCTGGCGGTGCAGGAAGCCGGTTGGTCGGCGATGGCAGAGGCGCCCCTGGGCCACGTTCCGGCCCACCTCTCGGTCAACCACTTCCTCTTCGACTCGTGGGTCCACGAGTACGACCTCATGCTGCCCCGCGGCGAGCAGCCACAGCTCGAGCAAGCCGAGGTCGAAGCGGTCATCCCCTACGTACTGGCCCTCGCAGGAGTGGCGACGGGGTCGACAGCGACCTTGGACGTGCGGGTGACCGACCCGGATCTTCGGATCGGTGTGCGCGTGGCGGACGACGTGACCTTGGTGGAGGTCGGCACTGCGCCCAGCGGAGCACCCGTCGTCGAAGGACGGGCACACCACATCGTGGACCGGGCAACCGGACGAAGCGGTGGACGCGTGGAAGGAGACGCGCAGGCCCTCGCCGTCCTCGATGCCTTCGGCCAGATCCTGTCGGACTGACGCACGGGAAGCGCCACGCGGTGCCGGGGGGAGGTACGCAGCGCCACCGGCGAACGCCGGGTCGCCGCTGTCCTGCGCCGAGCGCCTCGCGGCCAACGCCCTGCGTGACGGCGTCGAGTCCGACGGAGCGTACCCGGAGAGGGGCCGTGGTGATGGCCTACGTCCCGCGCGATTCCGAGGAGGCCGAGATCGTGTGGGCCCTTGTGCAGGCCTCGCACGACTTCGCCCGCTCGGTAGAGCAGCCGATCGACGGGTGAGCGTGCCGTCGCTGTCCCAGAGGAAACACTGCGCCAACGATTCTTGCTAGCTGTTTCCGCTCAGTCCCAATCGTTACGGGCTAGCAAGCATCCTTCGAGCGGAGCTGGTCGACTCAGGAAGCTTCGGCGTCAGACCGTGAGGACAAGCGCGCCGGCGGGCGCAGCCCGGAGGACTCCTGGGGCGACCCGCAGCGCGCTGCGTGCGACAGCGTCGCCGTGCTGAAGGCCGCCGCTGGATTCGAGCGCGACGCCCTGGGGCGTGCCGTAGGGTCGCCGACGGCCTTGGTGGCTACCCCGATCGAGGAGGACGACGATGACTGCTGCGCCCGAGTCCGGACCCAACCCCGACCACATCCTGCAGGTCGGCATGGGGTTCTTCGCGTCGAAGACGCTGCTCTCCGCCGTCGAGCTCGAGCTGTTCACCGTCGTGTCCGGCTCCGGCCTCACAGGCGAGGAGATCGCCCGTCGGCTCGGCCTGCACGAGCGGAGCCGCTACGACTTCCTCGACGCGCTCGTCGCGCTCGGGTTGCTCGAGCGCACGGGCAGCAGCGGTGCGGAGGCGGTCTACTCGAACACGGCGGACGCCACGGCATTCCTCGACAAGGCATCCCCGGCATACCTCGGCGGGATCCTGGAGATGGCCAACACACGGCTCTACGGGTTCTGGGGATCGCTCACGGAAGCGCTGCGCACCGGCCTGCCGCAGAACGAGATCAAGACGGGCGCTCCGGGGCTCTTCGAGGGCATCTACGCCGAGCCGGAGCTCCTCCGCGTGTTCCTGGACGGCATGCAGGGGATCCAGCTGGGTGCGTTCTCGGCACTGTGCGCCTCCCTCGAACTCACCTCGCTGCGCAACTTCTGCGACATCGGCGGGGCGAACGGCACTCTTTCCGCCATGGTGGCGACCGCCAACCCTCAGCTCACGGGAGTCTCGTTCGACCTGCCACCGGTAGCACCGGTGGCCGAGGCGAACCTGGCCCGCCACGGCGTCGCCGACCGCGTGACCACAGCGGTCGGCGACTTCTTCGCCGACGACTTCCCGCCCGCCGACGTCTACTTCATGGGCAACATCCTCCACGACTGGGACGAAGCCCAGAAGCGGTCGCTCATCGAGAAGGCCTACGCCGGTCTGCCCTCGGGCGGGATGCTCGTCGCCATCGAGAACATCATCGACGACGATCGCCGCACCAACGCCTTCGGGTTGCTCATGTCACTGAACATGCTCATCGAGCTCCCTGGCGGCTTCGACTACACGGGCGCCCAATTTGATGGCTGGGCCCGTGCCGCCGGCTTCGATCACACCGAGGTCCGCCACCTCGCGGGTCCGACGAGTGCCGCGATCGCCTACAAGGGCTGATACCACGAGCCGCCTGGGCCTCGTCGTTCTCAGGTGACGCAGGTGCTGTCGCTCGAGGGATTTCTGCTAGCTCGTCCCTCCGCGCTAAGGACTAGCAAGAGTTCTTGGAGCGATTGCGGTCGATCGGCCGCCCAATCAGCGCTCTGGCCGCTGGTTCGCCACGGCGAAGGCCCAGCGCCGCTCAGCCCGAAGCCGCCGAGGCGATGAGCGCCCCGACGCGGCGCTCGGGGGGACCGGCGAGCAGCGGCACCACGTTCGCCGCCATCCAAGGCGACCCGACCTCGGTGGCGATTCGGTCGAGGGCATCGGCGCTCTCGCCGAAGATGAGGAGGACCACCTCAGCCTCGCCGGTCTGCACGACCTGGAGGCCGCGGAACCCGTCGATGTCCCGCATCGCCCTGCCGAGCTCGTCCTCGGCCTTCTCGAAGAGCGCGAGGTCCACGGATTTCTTGAAGTGCAGAACGTTCACCACGACGGCAGGCATCGTGGAAACCTAGAGCCGTTGCCTCCGACCCGCCGCCGTAGGGGACGATCCGTGCCCAGCGCGGCCAGCCGTCAGGCTCGGTGAGGCTCCTGCGCTCGGATGGCGACGCTGTCGTGTGAGGTCGAGAAGGCTCTTCCCAGAGAACGTGGTCGCCGCGCCGCTCTACGGATTCTTGCTAGCTCTTGCCCTCCCAGCGTTAAGGCCTAGGAAGGATCCTTAGAGTGGAGGTGCGCGCAGGTTCGGGCCCAGGGGCAGACTGTGCGGCGTGGAGAACGTCCCGGATACGGCATATGCGGTGACGTCCGACGGCGTGCACATCGCCCACCAGGTGGTCGGCGTCGGGCCGCCGGACCTGGTCGTGGTCGAGGGGTTCATCAGCCACCTCGACATCGCATGGGAAGACCCGGGGGTGAGGAGCTTTCGGGAAGGCTTGTCGTCGTTCTCCAGGAGCATCTTCTTCGACAAGCGGGGCGTCGGCCTATCTGATCGCGCCACAGGCGCGGCCACGCTCGAGGAGCGGACGGACGACATCCTGGCGGTGCTGGACGCCACAGGCTGCGAGCGCGCTGTCCTGATGGGGCTCTCCGAGGGCGCCCCAACGGCGCTGCTGTTCGCGGCCACGTACCCCGAGCGCGTGCAGGCTCTCGTCCTCCACGGGGCCATGGCGCGGTCGACCTGGGCACACGACTACCCCTGGGCCACTCCCGCCGCCGACGTGCTCGAGGCCGCCGCTTGGTTCGAGCCGGACTTGTTCAGCGGCACCGACATCGAGATCTGGGCCCCGTCGCTCGCAGACGACGAGCGAGCGATGGCATGGCTGGGGCGGTTCCGGCGTTCGAGCATCTCGCCGGGGGTGCTCGCCGAGCTGTTCCTGGTGTTCCTCGAGATCGACGTACGAGCCGTGCTGCCGACGATCGCCGTGCCGACGTTGGTGCTGCACCGACGCGGCGACCGCGTTGTGAACCGCCACGCGGGCGAGTGGCTGGCGCAGCAGATCACCGGCGCTCGGTACGTCGAGGTGCCAGGGCAAGATCACTTCCCGTGGACGGGCGACGGCCGGCGCATCCTCGACGAGATCGAGGAGTTTCTCACCGGCGCGCGACACGTCGACGAGCCCGATCGTGTGCTGGCCACTGTGCTGTTCACAGACATCGTGACCTCGACTGAGCTTGCGGCTGCTTTGGGTGACCGCGACTGGCGCGTGAAGCTCGACGAGCACGACACCGTGGTGCGCAGGAGTCTGGGACGGCATCGTGGGGTCGAGATCAAGACCATGGGGGACGGCTTCCTGGCGACGTTCGACGGGCCCGGAAGAGCGATCCGCTGCGCCATCGAGCTCCACGAGGCGCTGGCGCCGCTGGGTATCCGGGTGCGGGCCGGTCTGCACACCGGCGAGGTTGAGGTCAGGGGTTCCGACGTCGGTGGGATCGCGGTCCACCTCGCAGCCCGAGTGCTCGCCGCCGCAGCGCCAGGTGAGGTGCTGGTCTCGCGCACCGTCACCGACCTCGTGGCGGGCGCGGGATTCAATTTCCAAGCTCGGGGCCGACAGGTGCTCAAGGGCGTGCCCGGCGAGTGGGAGCTATTCGCCGTCGAGGTCTGACTGGTGTGATGCACGGGCGCAGGGCGGACTTGCGGGACCGTTGGCTCGGTCCGGGCCCACGGACACGCGCAGTCCTCGATCTCAGTCCCGAGGGCTTCCTTCAGTGGAGCGAAGCGGGTGCCGTCTCGACAAAGGCGAGTCGAATCGCTTCGCGGGCGTCGAAGGTCCTTACCTCGTGCTTCTCAGGAGAAGGTATGTCCCGCTCTAAGGATGCTTGCTAGCTCTCTGCCTCCCAGCGGAACAAACGGGTGGCTGCGACCGGAGCCGCGATGGCCCAAGCCGCGAGCACGATCCACGCTCGGCCCGGTACGTCGACGCCGACGGCGACGGCGCCTCTGATCGCTTCGGCGAGGGCGCCGCTCGGGAGGGCGCGGGCGACGGCGCGGACAGCGGCGGGGAGCTCGTCGAGGGGGATGACCATGCCGGAGAGCAGTACCAGCAGCACGTAGATGCCGTTGGCGGCCGCCAGGGTCACGAGGGCCTTGAGCGAACCGGCCAGGCACAGGCCGAGGCCCGCGCAGGCGATGGTGCCGAGCACGAGGGCGGCCAGCGCGGCGAAGGGTTCGACGGACGGGTTCCAGCCGAGAACCAGCGCGAGCGGCCAGAGCACGACGATCTGGATCGCCTCGACGACCGCGATAGCCAGCGTCTTCGCGGCGAGCAGGCGGGGGCGGCCGAGGGGCGTAGATCCGAGCCGCTTGAGGACGCCGTACTCCCGCTCGAATCCGACGCCGATGGCGAGGTTGGTGAAGGCGGTCGACAGGACGGCGAGGGCGAGCACGCCTGGCGCGAGGAAGTCGATCGGCTCGCCGTCGAAGGGGAGCACGTCGACGTTGGCGAAGAACACGAGCAGCAGCACCGGGATGCCGAGCGTTAGCAGCAGGGACTCCCCGTTGCGGGCGAGCAACGTCAGCTCGAGCCGCAGGTGGGCGAGCAGCCCCTTCACGTCGGGCCCCACTTCACCCCGTTCTGCGGACCGAAAAGGGCGATAGTCGCCCGACTTCGTTCACAGAAACGGGTCATTCGGCGACCAGGCGGAGGAAGACGTCTTCGAGGCGCTGGCGACCGGCTCGGAGGTCGGCGAGGGCGACGTCGCGCTCGGCCAACCACGCGGTGAGGGCGGCGATGGTCGCCGGCGTGCCGCGAGCGGCGACGAGGTACTCGCCCGGCTCCACCTCGGTGACCCGGGCGCGGAGGTGCTCGGCCAGCCTTGCGACGTCGAGGCCAGAGACGGCGCCGAATCGGACCTCGGCCACGTCGGAGTCCGTGAGCTCCGCCGGTGACCCGGCCGCCACTACCCGCCCGTGATCGAGGATCACGACGTGGTCGGCCAGGCGCTCGGCCTCGTCGAGATCGTGCGTGGTGAGCACGACGGTGACGCCGTCGTCCCGCAGATCAGCGACCACCTCGCGAATCCCCTGCCGGCCGACGGGGTCGACGCCGGACGTCGGTTCGTCGAGGAACGCCACCTGCGGGCGGCCGACGAGGGCCAGCGCCAGGGTCAGCCGCCGCTGCTCCCCGCCGGACATCGCGCGCCACTGGCGGCGCTCGAGCCCGGTCAGGCCGACGCGCTCGAGCAGCTCGGCGGGGTCGAGCGGCTCGTCGTACAGCGCCGCCGCGTGGCGCAACGCCTCGAGGGCCCGCACGCCCGTGCCGACGCCGCCGGACTGCAGCATGACGCCGACGCGGCGCACCAGGGTGCGGTGATCGGCGATCGGGTGGAGACCGATCACCGACGTGCGTCCGCCGGCGGGGGGGCGGTACCCCTCGAGCACCTCGATGGTGCTCGTCTTGCCCGCGCCGTTCGGTCCGAGGACGGCGGTGATCCGCCCGGCCTCGGCAGCGAACGAGACGCCGTCGACGGCCAGCACGTCGCCGTACCGCACCGTCAGGTCTTCCACCTCGACCGCTGCCATCGTCGGGCGACGTTATCGGTGCCGAACCACCGTCCGGAGCGGGTGCCCCTCGCCGCTACCGTCTGGGCGTGCTCGACATCCGCCGCCTCCGCACCGACCCCGACGCGGTCCGCGCCGGGCTGTCCCGGCGGGGCGGCGACGCGGCGGACAAGCTCGACGAGCTCGTCGCCCTCGACGTGCGGCAGCGCGAGCTCGGCACCCGGCGGGACGACGTCCGAGCGCGCATCAAGGCGCTGTCCAAGGACGTCGGCCGCCTGCGCAAGGAGGGCGACACCGCCGCGGCCCAGGAGGGCATGGCCGAGAGCCGTGCCCTCGGCGACGAGGAGCGGGCGCTCGACGCGGAGGTCGAGGCCGTCGGGGCGGAGCTGCACGACCTGCTCCTGCGCACGCCGAACCTGCCCTCCCCCGACGCCCCGGACGGCGCCGGCGAGCGGGACAACGTCGTGCTGCGCACGGAGGGCTACGACCCGGGGGCCTACGCCGAGCACCAGCGCGTGCCCCACTGGGACATCGGCACGGATCTCGGCATCCTCGACGGCGAGCGGGCGGTGAAGATCTCCGGCTCCATGTTCACCATGTACCGCGGCGGGGGCGCCCGCCTCCTGCGGGCCCTCGTCCAGCTGAGCCTCGACCGCAACGCCGACGCCTACGAGGAGGTGCGCCCGCCCACACTCGTCCGCACCGAGACGATGGTGGCCACGGGCCATCTCCCTAAGTTCTCGGAGGACGCCTACCAGATCGAGCGGGACGACCTCTGGGCCATCCCGACGGCCGAGGTGCCGCTCACGTCGCTGCACCGCGATGAGGTGCTGGACGAAGCGGACCTGCCGCGGCGCTACACCGCGTACTCGTCCTGCTTCCGCCGCGAGGCCGGGTCGGCCGGCCGCGACACGAGGGGCCTGCTGCGCTCGCACGAGTTCGACAAGGTGGAGCTGTTCGCCCTTGCCAGCGGGGCCGAGCAGGCCGTCGCGTGCCAGGAGGACGTCCTCGCCCGCAGCGAGTCCCTCCTGCAAGACCTCGGCCTGGCCTACCGGGTGCTCGACCTCTGCACCGGCGACCTCGGAGCCTCGGCGGCGCGCACCTGGGACATCGAGGCGTACGCGCCCGGGTGCGACCTGTGGCTCGAGGTCAGCTCCGTGTCCTGGTTCGGAGACTACCAGGCCCGCCGCGCCGGCATCCGCTACCGCCCCACCGGCGGAAAGGGCACCGAGGTCTGCCACACGGTCAACGGCTCGGCGATGGGCTGGCCCCGTACCGTCGCCGCCTACCTGGAGACGCACCGCCGTCCCGACGGCTCCGTCGCCGTCGTGGACTGCCTCCGCCCCTACCTCGGCGGCGCCGAGGCGATCACCCGCCGCTGAGCCACGGAACCTCGAACCGGTCGAAGACGTACAGCGAGAACGCTGTACTTCTTCGACCAGTTCGGAAGGGGTGGGGGCGTCGGTCAGCCCATGGAGCGGCGGCTGGCGTCGTACAGCGATTCCGGGGTGAGCACGCCGAGCAGCCGGTCGTCGTCGTCGAGGACGGCGACCCAGCCCGCGTCGTAGAGCAGCATCTCGCCGAACGCGTCCTTGAGCGACGAGTCGACGCGGACCCACGCCTGCAGGCGCTGGAGCCGGTCGCCGACGACGCCCTCGCCGCTGGCGCGCGACCGGGCGACGTAGCCATGCAGGCGACGCTCGGCGTCGAGGACGACGGCGAAGTCGAGGTTGTCCGCGTCGAGCTTTTGGCGGGCCTCCCCGAGCGGCAGGTCGAGGGCCAGGACCGGCGGCTGTTGCAGGTCGGCCTCCTCGATCTCGGTGACCTTCAGCCGCTTCAGCGCCCGGTCGGCTCCGACGAAGTCGGCCACGAACTCCGAGGCCGGCTCCCCGAGGATCGCCGAGGGCGTGTCGTGCTGCGCGAGGACGCCGCCCTGCTGCAGGATCGCGATGCGGTCGCCGAGCTTCACGGCCTCCTCGATGTCGTGCGTGACGAACACGATCGTCTTGCGCATCTCCGCCTGCAGCCGCAGGAACTCGTCCTGCAGGCGCTCGCGCGTGATCGGGTCGATGGCCCCGAACGGTTCGTCCATGAGGAGCACCTCGGGATCGCCACCGAGGGCGCGGGCGACGCCAACGCGCTGGCGCTGGCCGCCCGAGAGCTGGTGGGGGTACCGGTCGCCGAAGCTGCCGGGCCCGAGCCCGACGAGCTCGAGCAGCTCGTCCACGCGCGCCTTCACCCGGGGCCCCTCCCAGCCGAGCAGGCGCGGGACGGTGGCCACGTTGTCGGCGATGGTCTGGTGCGGGAACAGGCCGATCTGCTGGATGACGTACCCGATGCGCCGGCGGAGGTGCACGGGATCGAGCTCGAGCACGTCCTCCCCGCCGATGAAGATGCGGCCCTCGGTCGGTTCGATGAGCCGGTTGACCATCCGCATCGTCGTCGTCTTGCCACAACCTGACGGACCCACGAGCACGCAGAGCTCGCCCTCGGCCACCTCGAGCGTCAGGTCGTCCACCGCCACCTGCGACCCGTACCGCTTCGTGATGTGCTCGAGGCGGATCACGGTGTGAGGGTAGCGAGCGCCTCGCAGAAGCGGGGCCGCACGGCGCGGCCGTCCCGCTACCCTCGCCCTCGATGCTCGCCAGCAACGTGGACCGTTGGCTGTGGTGGGACTGGATCGGGCGGAACAGCGACCTCATCTGGAGCTCCCTGCGCGAGCACGTGATCCTCACGGTGCTCGCGGTCGGCCTGGGCCTCCTCATCGCCGTGCCCCTGGGCGTGGCCGCCAACCGCTGGCGCCGCCTCTACACGCCGGTGATCGCGATGACGGGCGTGCTGTTCACGATCCCCTCGCTGGCCGCGTTCGCGTTCCTGCTGCCCTACACCGGGCTCACCCGCACGACGGCCCTGATCCCGCTCGTCAGCTACACGCTGCTGATCCTCGTCCGGAACATCGTCGCCGGGCTCGACGCCGTGCCGGCGGACATCAAGGACGCCGCCGACGGCATGGGCTTCTCCCGCATGCGCCGGCTCGTCCGCATCGAGCTGCCGCTCGCGCTGCCCACGATCATGGCGGGGGTGCGCATCGCAACCGTCACCATCGTCGGGCTCACCGCGGTGGCGGGTCTCCTCGCCATCCCGAGCCTCGGCAACCTCATCTACGTCGGCCAGAACCGCCCGATCCGCACGGCCGTCACGGTCGGCGTGGCGCTGTCCGTGGCCCTCGCCGTGGTGGCCGACCTCTTCCTGTCCGGCATCCAGCGGCTCCTCACGCCGTGGAGCCGCGTGCGCCGGGAGCGATCGCCGTGAACCTCGTGCAGGAGGTGATCGACTGGTTCGCCGACGCCGACAACTGGTCGGGCCGCCGGGGCGTCTGGCACCAGCTGCGCGAGCACGTCCGGATGTCCGGCGTGGCCACGCTGGCCGCCTGCCTCCTGGCCCTGCCCCCCGCGGTGTGGCTCGGCCACAAGCGCCGTTTCGGGTCGGTCGCGGTCAACGTGTCGAACGTCGGCCGGGCGATCCCCAGCTTCGCCATCCTCGTCATCGCCACCCAGCAGTTCGGGCTCCTCGAGTACCCGATCGTCGGCTCCTTCACGACGTTCCTCGCGCTCGTCGCGCTGGCCGTGCCGCCGCTCGTCACGAACGCCTACGTCGCGGTCGCGGAGGTGCCCGACGAGCTGCGGGACGCGGCCCGGGGCATGGGCATGTCGGAGGGGGAGCTGCTCCGCCGCGTCGAGCTGCCCGTCGCCGCGCCGCTCCTCATGGCCGGGGTGCGCACGGCCGCCGTGCAGGTCGTCGCCACCGCCACCATCGCCGCCTTCGTCGGGGCCGACGGCTTGGGGCGCTTCATCATCGACGGCCGGGCGGTCAACGACCAGGCCGAGATCTTCGCCGGTGCGCTCCTCGTCGCACTGCTCTCGCTTCTCACGGAGGGGGGCCTGGCCCTGGTGCAGTCCGCGGTCACGCCCCGCGGGTTGCGCGAGGCTGACGTGCCCACCGGCGCAGAGGCTGCGGCGCTCGCCGTGGCCACCGTCCCACCACCCGATGGAAGAGGTACCCCGTGACGAAGCACAGGTTCCGAGTACTGGCCGCATCCACTGCGGTGCTCGCGCTGCTCGGCGCGGCCTGCGGTGACGACGACGACACCGCCACCACCGACGACACCGAGGCCGACGCGGACCAGGGTGGCGAGGGCGGGGGCGGAGCGACGTTCGAGTTCATCCCGCTCGACGTCGGCGGCCCCAACACCAAGGCCGCCCTGGAAAAAGGCGACATCGACATCGCCGTGCTGTTCTCGAGCGACGGCGCCATCGCCGCCAACGACTGGGTCGCCCTCGAGGACGACAAGGACCTCCAGCCCGTCGACAACTTCGTCCCGGCCGTGAACACGGAGGCGGCGACGCCCGAGGTCACCGCCGTGCTCGACGCCGTCTCCGCCGCGCTCACGGTCGAGGCGATGCAGGAGATGGTGGCGGCAGTTTCGATCGACGGGGAGAACCCCGCCGACGTGGCCACCGAGTTCCTCGCCGACGTGGACGTGCCGAGCGGCGTGTCCGGCGACCTCACGGTCGGCTCGGCCAACTTCGCCGAATCAGAGGTCACCGCCGAGATCTATGCGCAGGCACTGGAGAGCGCCGGCGGCACGATCGAGAAGAAGCTCCAGTTCGGCGCCCGGGAGACCTACATCCCGGCGCTCAGCTCCGGCGAGCTCGACGTGGTGCCGGAGTTCGTGGGCACGCTTGCCTACTACTTCGACGAGAACGCCGAGGTCACCAGCGACCTCGACGAGAGCGTCGAGCTGGCCCGGGGGCTGGCCGCGGCGGAGGGCCTCACGCTGCTCGCACCGGGCGCGGCCGCCAGCATCAACACGTTCGTGGTCACCCAGGAGACGGCGGAGGAGCACGGGCTTGCGACGGTCAGCGACCTGGCGGGGGTCGACGAGGCGCTCGTGCTGGGCGGCCCGCCGGAGTGCCCGTCGCGCCCGCCCTGCCTGCTCGGTCTGATCGAGGTGTACGGCCTGCAGTTCGACGTGTAGCTCGAGAGCCGGCATCCGGCGGGTGCGGCGGTCGCCGACGGCCGCCGCACCCACCGGTACGGTTTCGACGTGGCGCCCACCACCGTGCTGCTGGCCGACGATGACGACCGCTTCCGCAGCCTCGTCCGCTCCGTGCTGGAGGACGACGGCTACGTGGTGGTGGCCGAGTCCGTCGACGCCGGGTCCACCATCGCCGCGGCCGAGGCCCACCGGCCCGACATCGTCGTGCTCGACCTCGTCATGCGAGGCGCCGAGGGCCTGAGCACCGTGCGCCGGCTCCGAGCCGACGACCCGGCCCGACCGGTGCTGGTCCTGTCGAGCCTCGTCGACCCGGCGGTCGAGCGCGAAGCGGCGTCCCTCGGCGCGTCCTACCTCGACAAGACGGCGGGGCTCGACGCCCTCGAGGCGGCCATCGAGGCCGCCGTCGCGCCGGCCGGGAGCGGGAGCAGCGCGGGGCCGTAGAGACCCGGCCCAGGCAGCCGGGCTAGGACGCGGGCCCGGGTAGCGCCCAGGCCCGGGCGGCGCTGACGAGGCCGGCGACGAGGTCGGCGAGGTGGGGGATCCGGGCGTCGCCCGGGAGGCCTGCCCAGAAGGGGGTGCGCGACCGCACCCGAGGCGGCAGCTCGAGCTGCACCCCGCCGAGGGAACCGCACCGGTTCACCGGGTTGGACCGGTGGACGCCCCGGAGCTCGTTGGGGACGGCGTCGAGGTCGTCCACAACGTCGTAACCGGGGAGGGCCGCCCGCAGGTGGGTGGCCACGTGCGCGGCCAGCGCCCGGTGGCGCCCGCCGAGGAGCAGGGTGGTCCACATCCCCTCCCGGCCGTAGCCGTGCAGGGCCACGGCGACCGACACGTGGTCGAGGAACGACGCCAGCGCCTCGGAGTCGTCCGGCACCACCTCGATCGACGGGACGTGCCAGCGGAGCCCTTCGGGCTGGCGGACGGCGTAGAGCGAGGCCCCCGCCTCGGCAGCGGCGGCGGCCGCCACGATGTCGGTGCCCACCTCGAGGTTGCCGCCGTGGAAGGCCATGAAGCCGAACGTCGACCGGAGCTCGAGGTCTTCCTCCACGCCGTCGTGCGCCAGCAGCTCCGCGAAGCGGCCCACGTTCCGCGTGCTACCGGGGGGTGCGCAGGCCGTAGGTGGCGGTGAGCGCCGCCACGAGGGCGAGGGCGAGGACGAGCCCCACCCGCGTGGGTCCGACGTCGGTGACCCAGCGGGCGATGGCGTCGGACCAGTCCGTCACGAGGTCGACGACCGGTGAGCGGTCCACGTCGCCGCTGCGCACCTGGCGCTCGTACCACCCGTAGTGCACGAGGTACGCGCCGGCCACCACGAGGAGCGCGCCCGAGGCCCGGGAGACGTGGGGGAGCGCTCGCCGGAGCCACCGCAGCATGCTCTGGCGGGCCATGCCCATGCTGATGGTGAGCGCGAGCAGCACCAGCGTCATGCCGAGGGAGTAGGCGATGAACACCGCCAGGCTCGACACGGCGTTCTCGCGCCGGAACGTCCCGACGACGGCGGCCGTGAACAGCGGCAGTGCGCACGAGATGGAGGCCACGGCGTAGGACACGCCGAACACGAACATCGACGGCCCCGTGCGCGCCCGCCCGCCCTTCTGCAGCTTCGGCAGGGACAGCGCCGGCTCGAACCCGCGCACCATCGCGATCCCCAGGATCACCAGGCCGACACCGATCACGATCGTCGCCCACGGCGTCCACCGGTCGACCTCGGCCGACAGGTGGTAGATCGCCAGCCCGACGACGGAGAAGACGGCGAGGAAGCCCCCCGACACGGCCAGGCCGACGGAGAGCGAGCGGCTGGTGCTTGCGCGCAGGTCCTTGCCCGCCCCGTCGGACCCGAGGAAGTAGCTGAGGTACGCGGGGAGCATGGCGAACCCGCACGGGTTCACGGTTGCCAGCATCCCCGAGCTGAACGCGATGGCCAGCGGTGCGTCGATCATGCCCCGATGCCGAACGCGTCGGCGAGGAGCCCACGTAGCTCGTCGGCATCGAGCTCCCCGTTGTGGGTGGAGACGATGTCGCCCTCCGCGTCGAGCAGCACGGTGGTGGGCAGCACGGTGCCGCCGAGGGCCGCGATCACCGAGCCGTCCTTGTCCTGCGCGGTGCGGTAGGTGACCCCGGTGCGCTCGACGAGCTCCCGTGCGTCGTCGGGGCGGTCGGCCATCGCCAGGCCGAGGAAGGTGACCTCGGTGCCCACCTCCTGGTGAACCTCCTCGAAGGCCGGCATCTCGGTGATGCACGGCACGCAGGTGGAGGAGAAGAAGTTCACGACGACCGGACTGCCCTGCAGGCTGGCCAGCGGCACCTCGTCGCCGCCGAACGTGGTGAAGGCGAGGCCGTCAGGATCGGGCAGCTCGTCTGCGGGGGTCAGCTCGAGGGTGTCGGTCTCGCCGCTGGCGGCGTCGCCGTCATCGCCGTCCGAGAGGAGGGCGTAGGTGCCGACGGCGGCGGCGAGGGCGAGCACCGTCGACACGACGACGAGCCGCAGCGGCGGGCGGTGGGGGGCGTCGGACACGTCGATGACGGTATCGCCGTCATGCTCCTGCGGTGACCTCGACCGTGGGGCAGGCCGGGGGTCGGCTGGGGGCGCGCACTCGGGGGAGCTCGTGCGCGCCGTGCCGTTGCCCCGGCCCGCCCGTCACGGTGACCTCACCCGGGAGCCGCGCCGCGTGGGCGGCAGCTTCCGGGTCGATCGGTGGGCCTCGTCAGATCACGCGATCCGGTAGACCACGCGCTCCTGGAGGTATTCCGGGATCGGGATGTCGGGCAGCTGGTCCTCGGCACGGGCGACCTTCGGGGGACGACCCCGGCGGCGCTTGCTCTGGAGCACCTTCCCGTTCAGCAGCAGCTGCCCGCCCCAGACGCCCCACGGCTCGCGCCGATCGAGGGCACCTTCGAGGCACTCGGCCATGACCGGGCACCTCGCGCAGACCTGCTTGGCCCGTGCGATGTCTTGGAGCTCTTCGGAGAAGAAGAGCCCGCTCATGGTGCCGGCCATGTCGTTGCAGCGGGCATCCGCCCACCAGCCCCGGTCGGTGTCGTCGAGCGGTGGCTCGCCGGTTTGCTGGACTGCCTGTGCTTGCAGCTCGGGCAACATCGCCCTTCCCCTTGTGTCGGGTGTGGAACCTGGAGTCGTGGGTGGATGGGTGTCGGTCGGTGGGTGTCGGACGGGAGGTGGCGGTCGGGTCCGGGGCCGGAAAAGGAGAAAGGCCGCCGGGGTGTCCCGGCGGCCTCTCGGATCTTTGCTGCTCGCTGCGGTTGCTTAGGGCGAGAGCTCCGAGAGATGCCGGGCGGGGCGGTTCTTGCGGTCGAACACCATGAAGGTGGCCGGCTTGGCAATGGTGCCCACGGTCCAGGTGGAGGCCTGGTGGTGGCCGTAGGACGCCTGCGCAAGAGCAGCCGGAGCGGCGGCGAGCGGGGCGACCTGGCAACCGGAAGCGGCGCGGAGACGCGCAGCACCGGCGGGGGCCAGCAGGCCTGCCATGGTGTGCGTCTCCGTCTCCATCGTCACGTGCTCCTGGTGAGGGGTCGTGCTCGGGCCGGCGACCCGAGTGCTGGCATCGGACCACGGCACCATCGGGCGAGTCAACCGGATTACCGAAGAATCCCGCGCGAATACAGTCGCCGTGTGGCCACCCGGGTTCCAGCCGACGACGAGCTGGTGCCCCGGCCGCCCCTGGGCCGCGTGTTCGAGCAGGCGCGGCGCGTGCGGCTCGGCGACGTCAGCCCCGGCGGACGCCTCCGACTCGACGCGGCGACACGGTACCTCCAGGACGTGTCGGCCGACGACACGGCGGACGCGGCGCTGCCCGACGCCGAATCGTGGGTGGTGCGCCGCACCGTGCTCGAGGTGCACTCCTTCCCGCGCTACCTCGAGCCGGTCAGCGTGGCCACGTGGTGCTCCGGGACGGGGAGCCACTACGCCGAGCGGCGGGTGCAGGTGCTCGGGGACTCGGGCGGGCACGTCGAGGGGTCCAGCCTCTGGGTCCACGTCGACATGGCGACCGGCCGACCGAAGCGCCTGGGAGAGGGTTTCCACGGGCTGTACGGGGAGGCTGCGGGTGGGCGGGCCGTGAAGGCCCGCCGCGTTCACGGCGACGCGTCCGCCGACGCCGTCGTGGTCCGCATGCCCTGGGTGCTCCGCTTCACCGACTTCGACGTGCTGCAGCACGTCAACAACGCGGCCTACTGGGAGATCGTCGAGGAGGTGCTCTCGTCGCGCCGCGACCTGCGGGCGCCGCTGCGGGCCGAGCTGGAGCACCGCAGCGCCATGGAGCGCGGTGCCGTCGTGGAGGTGGTCACCGCGGCAGGGCACGAGGGCGAGCCGCTGCACCTCTGGGTGGTGGCCGACGGAAGCGTGGCCGCCACGGTGCGCATCGCCCCGCTGATCCCGCCCACCGCCGACTGAGGTCGGCTGGCCCTACCGGATCAGCTGGTAGTGGAGCTCGTCGCCCTCGTAGCGGGACTCCGCCTGCCCCGTCGCCCGGAGGTGTTCGAGGTGGGCGTACGTCTCGCTCTCCGCCATCTGCCCCCAGGACCGCGGCTTGAACAGCCGCTTCGAGAGGTCCTCCACGGACGCTCTGCCGAGCTCCCCGGCGGCCGTGCGCAGCGTCTCGAGCCGCTCCTCGTGGTGCTCGCGGATCTCGAGGGCCCGCCCGGCGAGGTCGGCGAACGGGTGGCCGTGGGCGGGCAGGGCGAGGCGCACCCCCTCGAGTGCCCCGACCTTGTCGAGCGATGTGAAGAACGCGGTCAGCGGGTCGGCGCCGGCGACGAGGCCCGAGATGTGCGGCGTGATCGTCGGCAGCACGTGATCACCGGAGAGGACGACGCCTTCGGTGGGGTCGAAGAGGCAGAGGTGGTCGTCGGTGTGCCCGGGCGTGTGGAGCGACACCCACTCCCGACCGGCCAGCGTGATCACCTCGGCATCGTCGACGCGCCGCGTGGGCGACGGCGTTCGCATGAAGCCGCTGGCGACGGCGCGCAGCACGCGGTACCGCATGCGCCGCTTCAACGGCGGCTGGAACTGGCCGGCCTTCCAGGGCATCGACCGACCCCACGGCGCCGGACGCGGTGCGGAGTCGGAGACGGGCCCCTCGGCGTCGTCGGGATCGAGGGCCTCGTCGTCGGCCGGGTCGAACCACGTGTGGAAGCTCCGGTGGGTCACCACCTCGGCCCCGTACCGGTCGCGGAGCCGGCCCGCTCCGCCGAAGTGATCGGGGTGCGAGTGCGTGACGATCACGGTGTGCACGTTGCGCGGCTTGTAGCCCGCCGCCTTGAGCCGAGCCACGAGGGCACGCCACGACTGCGGGCCCGGGAGGCCCGGGTCGACGATGGCGACGCCGCGGTCGTCCTCGAGGAAGTAGCAGTTCACATGGCCGAGGCCCGGAAGGAACACCGGCAGCTGCGACCGGAGGATGTTCGGCGCGACCTCGGTGATCTCGCTTGACGCGGGCTCCTGCTCCTGCCGTCGGGGCCGGTGCTCGATCGAGGGTTCCATCACCTCGGGAAACCTATCTTGACCGGGCGGTCAACTGCGATCCGTACCGCCGTCGGACGCCGACTCGGTGGCGTCGTCGGCCGTAGGGCGAGGTCGGAAGACGTGCTCGCGGTACCAGCGCAGCTCGGCGATGGACTCTCGGATGTCATCGAGCGCACGGTGCGCGGTGGCCTTGCGGGGCACCGCGTCGAGCGCTCCCGGGTACCACCGCCGCGTGAGCTCCTTGATGGTGGACACATCGACCGAGCGGTAGTGCAGGTGCGCCTCGATGTCGGGGAGGTGGATGGCGAGGAACCGCCGGTCGGTGCCGATCGAGTTGCCGCACAGCGGGATCGACCGCGGCTCGGGCACGTGCTCCTTGATGAACTCGAGGGTGAGACGACCGGCCTCCTCGAGCGAGACGGTCGACGCGTCGATGGCCGGCAGCAGGCCGCTCGATGTGTGCATCGTGCGCACCACCTCGTCCATCGCGGCCATCGCCTCCGGCGGCTGGTGCACGACGAGGTCGGGGCCCTCGGCGACGATCTCAAGCTCGTCGTCGGTGACGAGCGTGGCGATCTCGACGATCACGTGGCGGGCGGGGTCGAGCCCCGTCATCTCGAGATCCATCCAGACCAGCACCGCGGCAATGTACTGCGCGTCCTGTGACAGGCCGCCGAGCGGGGTCTGCGGCCCTCTATCGTCGCGGGATGCCCGAGTCCCTCCCGGTGCCGGTGGTGCGGCTCGATCCCGAGCTGGACCTTCCCGCCTACGCCCGCCCAGGCGACGCGGGGCTCGACCTCGTCGCACGGGAGGGAGCGGTGCTCTCGCCGGCCGGAGGACGGGCGCTGATCCCGACCGGCATCGCCTTCGCGCTGCCGGAGGGCTACGCCGGGTTCGTGCAGCCGCGGAGTGGCCTCGCCCTGCGCCACGGCGTGACCGTCCTGAACACCCCCGGGCTCATCGACGCCGGCTACCGCGACGAGCTGAAGGTGCTGCTGGTCAACCTCGACCCCGCCGAGGCCTTCGAGATCCATCGCGGCGACCGCATCGCCCAGCTGGTCGTCCAGGCGGTGGCGGCCGTGGCCTGGGCGGCCGTGGCCGAGCTGCCGGCGTCCGAGCGGGGCGGCGGCGGGTTCGGGCACACCGGTCGTTGACGGGAGATCCGGCGCAGCCGGGCGACCGGCACACCTCCTCCGGATCCGGGCGTGTCCTCGTATCCTCGACCGGAGGCCTGGAGGGAGGCCGCGAGCGGAGAGCCGCGTGTCCGTACGAGGACGTGAGCTGTCGTCGTCGCCGTGTCGTCATCGCCACGCCGGCCCCGATCGGTGGGGCGACCGCGCAGACCGCCGGGTGGCCGGGGGGGGCCGAGGGTGACGACGGGCGGTCGCGGTGGTTGGGTGCCGCCGTAGCCGTCGGTGCCGCCGCGAACGTCGGCGGGCGGGCCCTGGCCCGACGGCGCCGTAGCGTCCTCGCGATGTACACGCGGGTCCCGCGCTCGCTCATCGAGCGGCTCAAGCACGTTCCGGTGGCGTACCGGGCTGCCCTCGGCGCCCGACGGCTCATCGGCACGGTGCGACCGCCGCGGACCGTGCCCGGCGTGCCGGGTCGGGTCCATCCGAACGACACGATGATCGACGGCTTCGATGCGACCTCCGGCCAGCGCTACACCGCCACCGGTGAGGCGACCGTGGACCAGCTGCTGGCGCTGGCCCAGGACCAGCTCGGGCCGGGGGCGGCCACAGCCCGTTGGCTCGAGCTGGGCTGCGGGTACGGCCGGCTCATGCGCCAGCTCGTGCAGCGGGTGCCGTCCGAGCGCGTGGTGGGCGCCGACATCGACGCCCAGGGCGTCCGCTTCTGCGAGGCCGAGCTGGGCGTCACGGGCATCGTCTGCGACCGGCCTCCCGACGAGCTCGAGCTGCCCACCGCGGACGTCCTGTTCGCCGTGTCCGTGATCTCACACCTCGACGCGGATCTCGTGGACGCCGTGCTGCGCCTCGTCGTCCGCACGGTCGCACCCGGCGGCATCGCCGTGCTGTCGACGCACGGCCCGTCCACCCTCGCTCACCTCGAGGGGTACGGACCCTCGTGGCCGGCCCTGCACGACGAGCTGGCCGCCGATCTGGCCTGCCAGGGATGGGCCCATCGCACGTACACCGGGCTCGGTCGTGCCTACGGCCTCACCTGGCACGACCCGGAGTTCCTCCTGGCGCGCATCCGCACGCTCGCCGGTGACGCGCTGGCCGACGTCGAGGTGCATCGGCGCGGTCTGGAAGCCCACCAGGACCTCTACGTCCTCCGCTTCGCGCCGGAACCCCGCCCCGCAACCTGAGGTCGATGCCCTAGGGGTCGCGGGTGACGTCGGCGGCAACCTTGTCGTTGCGTAGACCGAGGTAGCTCGGGTGCCGGAGCCGATCGTCGTGGGTCCACTCGCCGTAGGCGATCTCGACGACGACCTCGGGTCGCACCCAGGTGGGGCGGCGCAGGATCTCGGCCCGCGGGGGCAGCGGGTCGAACGGGCAGTCGGCCGTGGTGATGCGCTCGAACAGCTCCGCCAGCTGCCGGAGCACGGCCTCGGTGAAGCCGGTACCGACCCGCCCGGCGAAGCGGAGGGGCCCGCCGTCGCCCGGGCGGTCGTGGTAGCCGACGAGCAGGGCGCCGATCCGGCCGGCGCGGTTGCCCTCGCCGGCGATCCAGCCTCCGACCACCAGCTCCTGGTGGCGCCGCACCTTGACCTTGCGCCAGGTGCGCGCCCGGGCGCCCGGCTCGTAGGTCGAGTCGAGTCGCTTCGCGACGAGCCCCTCCAGGCCCTGCTCGGTGGCCGCCCCGAGCAGCGCCTCCCCGTCGTCGTGCACCGGCGACGTGCGCCACCACGGCGACGGCTCCAGGACCTGCTCGAGGAGCCGCCGTCGGTCGGTGAGCGGCAGGCCCGTGAGGTCGTGGCCATCGAGGTGCAGGAGGTCGAACACCACGTAGCTGACCGGCACCGCGGCGGCGCGGCGGCGGGCCTCGCTGGCATCCGCCACGTGCATGCGTTGCTGCAGCCGGCTGAAGCTCGGGCGACCGGCCGCATCGGTGGCGACCAGCTCGCCGTCGAGCAGGGCCGTCGCCGCGGGCACGGCGCCGGGCATGTCGGTGAGCTCCGGCCAGGACGCGGTCACGTCCCGCAGGTTCGCGGACTGCACCCGGAGCGCGCCC
>JAUXRW010000116.1 GCA_030681555.1 Acidimicrobiales bacterium | reverse complement strand
AACGATCCGCTGGAGCTGCTGGCCTTCCTCGGGCGTCAAACGCCGCACTCGAAGTGGTTTCGACATGCCCCGATGAAAACAGGCCTCAGCGTCCAAGTGGTGGACGCGCGCCCCGACGAAGGATCGTGGTCAGGGCACTAGCCGCCCGCGTTGGCCACGCGGTCGAACGACGGGACCGGCCCGCCTCCGAGGTCGGTGGACGCATCGGCCACGGCGCGCACGGCCACGCCCTCGGTGAGGGCGAGGCGGCCCTGGCGGCGGAGGACGACGAGGCCGTACAGGCCGGCGCCGAGCGTGGCCGCGGCGCCGATCGCGATCCCGTAGCGCGCCCCGAACGACTCGGACACCGCCCCCACGATCGGGCCGCCGATGGGCGTGCTCCCGAGGAAGACGATCGCCTGCAGTGCCAGCACCCGGCCCCGCATCGAGGGATCGGAGCGGATCTGCACGATGGCCGTGGAGGAGGTCATGAACGAGATGCTGGTGACGCCGAGGAGCACGCCTGCCGCGAACGCCGTCGGCTGGTTGGGGGCGATCGCCAGCAGCGCCATCGCCCCGCCGAAGGCCAGCGCGGTGGCGGTCACCATTCGCAGGCCGATGTCGCGCCGACGCGCTGAGGCCAGGGCTCCGACCAGCGAGCCCATGCTCACCACCGACATCAGCAGGGCGAACGTGAGGTCCGACCCGTCGAGATCCCGGGTGGCGAAGAGCGGCAGGACCGTCTGGAAGTTGAAGGCGAGCGTGCCGATCACCGCCATCATCAGCAGCGGCACCCACAGTTCCGGGATGCTGCGGGCGTAGCGGACGCCGGCGCGCACCTGGCCCTTGCCGCGTGGAGTGACGGGCGCCCGGCGCAGCGCGGTCGGGTCGATGCGGCGCAGGCCCACGATCACGGCGACGTAGCTGAGCCCGTCGAGCAGGAAGGCCCATCCGAAGCCGACCGTGACGATCAGGAAGCCGCCCAGCGCTGGCCCGATCACCCGGGAACCGGTCATCAGGGCGCTGTTGAGACCCACGGCGTTGTTGATCTGGTCTTCGGGCACCAGCTCGACCACGAACGAGCGCCGGACCGGGTTGTCGAACGCCGTGGCGATGCCGCCCAGCGTCGCGACCGCGTAGATGGCGGCCACGGGGGGCTCGTCCATGAACGCGAGCGCGGCGAGCACGAACGACTGGAACATCGCGAACGTCTGCACGACGACGAGCAGGCGCCGCTTGTCGGATCGGTCGGCCATCAGACCGGCGAACGCACCGAGCACCAGGACCGGCCCGAACTGCGCCGCGGCCAGCAGGCCGAGGGCGACGCCGCTGTCCGTGAGCTCCAGGACGAGCAGCGTCTGCGCGACGAGGGTCAGCCAGTTGCCGATCTGAGAGATGAGCTGCCCGGTGAAGAACAGGCGGAAGTTGCGGATCTGGAGAGAGCGGAAGGTGTCGCTCCCGAACGCCCGGATGCGGGTCATGGACCCTCCTGGCCGGTCAGCTCGTCGAGCACGTCGAGGGCGGCGGCGAGGCGGGCCTGCTGGTCGGCGTCGAGCTGCCGGATACGCAGTGCGAGCCAGGTGGTCTTGCGCCGGCGGCTCTCCGCGATGAGGGCGTCACCGGCCCCGGTGGTTGCGACGCGGGTGACCCGCCGGTCGTCCGCGTCGGGAACCCGCTCGATGAAGCCGTCGGCCTCGAGCTTGGCGGCGATCTTCGTGATCGACGGGGGAGCGACGCGCTCGTGGTCGGCCAGGGCGCCGAGGGTGAGCGGCCCGTGGTGGTGCACGGTCGCCAGCGCGGAGAGCTGACTGGGGGTGAACCCGGTGTCGGCCTCTCGGCGGAGCCGTCGAGCCAGCCGGGTGGCGCTCAGGCGCAGCCGGGCCGCCATTTCCGTCTCGGTGGCGGCGATCGCAGCGGTGTCCGGCTTGCGCATAGCGGCATGCTATCGGTAGTTAGTGAAACTAACTACCTACCGCAGCCGGGGTCCACGTCCGGAGAGGTGAGCCGTCGTACCTTCCCCTCGATGGACCTGTCGACGGCGCCAGCGCCCAACGATCTCGGCCGGCTGCGCCGGTCGCACCGGCTCCGGACGGTGTTCTTCGTCGTGCTGAGCGCTTTCCTGCTGGCCGGGGCGCTCGGTGCCTATGGGGTGCGGCACCGTGAGGCGTCCGCCACCGGCGGCGGGTACGAGCTGACGGTCCGCTATCCGACGGTCACCCGGCCGGGGCTGGCCTCGGTGTGGTCGGTGGAGGTGCGAAGCACGGACGGCAGCCCCTTGGCAGGGACGATCGCCCTGGCGACGACCGCCGACTACTTCGCCATCTACGACGAGAACGGCCTCGACCCCGACCCCGTGTCTGCGATGACGGATGGCGAGGACATCGTCTGGGAGTTCGAGCCGTCGGACGGCGCGACGACGCTGTCGGTGGAGTTCGACGCCCGCATCGAGCCAGCGGTCCAGCTGTCCAAGCGGCCCGGGCGGACGTCCGTTCTCGACGACGACGGCGCCCCGGTCGCAACGGTCGACTACCGCACGTGGGTGCTGCCCTGATGGAGGTCATCCTCCGCGCCTCGGTCATCTTCCTGGTGCTGTTCCTCATCGCCCGCGGGGTGGGCAAGCGCGAGCTGTCGGAGATGACGGTGTTCGAGCTGATCCTGCTCGTCACGATGGGCGACCTCGTGCAGCAGGGCGTCACCCAGGAGGACCAGTCGGTCACCGGCGCCGCCCTGGCCGTCGGCACCCTCGCCTTCTGGATCCACGTGTTCTCGAAGGCCAGCTATCGCGTGAAGGGCGCCCGGCCCGTCCTCGAAGGCGTGCCAACGGTGATCGTGCACGACGGGCAGCCCATCGACGAGGCGCTGCGGCTCGAGAACATCACCCTCGACGAGCTGAAGGAGGGGGCCCGCAACCAGGGCATCGCCGACCTCTCCCAGATCCGGCTCGGCGTGCTCGAGCCGGATGGCCGCTTCTCGTTCATCCGCGAGGACAGCGACGATCAGCACAAGCCGCCGGAGCCCCACACGACCTGACCGGC
>JAUXRW010000107.1 GCA_030681555.1 Acidimicrobiales bacterium | reverse complement strand
CAGCCGCGACGACCTCATCACCAAGATGCTCACCTTCATCGCCGACTACGACCAGAACGCCAGGCCCTTCAAGTGGACCTACGCCGCCGACCCCCTCGCCGCATGAACCACACGCGATCAACTTCTGCGCGGCAGCACTAGGGTCCACGGATCGTGAGGGTCATCGCCATCGACGGACCGGCGGGGTCGGGCAAGTCCACCGTCGCCAAGGCGCTCGCCGCCCGGCTCGGCCTCGACTACCTCGACACGGGCGCGATGTACCGGGCGGTCACCTTCGCTGCGCTGCGTCGCGGCATCGACCCCTCGGAGGCCGAGCAGGTGGCCCGCATCGTGCCCGACCTCGCCCTCGACGTGTCGCCGGCCGGGGTGGTCGTCGATGGCGTGGACGCGACGATCGAGATCCGAGGGCCCGAGGTCAGCCGCGCCGTGAGCGTCGTCGCAGCCAACACCGGCGTGCGCAGCGAGATGGTCCGTCGCCAGCGGGCCTGGGTGCAGGCGCGCGGCGGTGGCGTGCTCGAGGGTCGCGACATCGGCACCGTGGTGTTCCCGGATGCCGAGCTGAAGGTGTACCTGACCGCCGATCCGGAGGTGCGTGCGCAGCGGCGCTCGAAGGAGGTGGCCGACCTCGACTACGAGACGGTGGCCGCCGACCTCGCCCGGCGGGACGCGTACGACCAGGGCCGGGCGGCGTCGCCCCTGACGGAGGCGGTGGACGCGTTCGTCGTGGACACGACAGGCCTCAGCGTCGAGGACATCATCGACGCAATCGCCGGGCGGGTGGCCAGCGGTGCCTGAGCCGCGCCCGGGCGACGACATCGAGATCTGGACGGGCACGCCCACCCGCGGCACCCGCATCTCCTACGCCAGCGTGCGGGCCCTCATCCTGACGGTGGCCAAGCTGTTCGGGCAGGTGCGGGTGGTGGGCGCAGAGAAGATACCCGCCGACGGCGCGTTCGTGCTGGCGCCGGTGCACCGCAGCAACGTCGACTTCGCGCTGTCCTCCCTCGTCACCCGACGTCCGATGCGGTTCATGGGGAAGGACTCCATCTGGAAGTCGAAGCCGCTGGGGCGGTTCGTCTCGATGCTCGGCGCCTTCCCGGTGCACCGCGGCACCGCCGACCGCGACGCCCTGCGGGCCTGCACCGACATCGTGAACGGGGGCAGCCCGCTGGTGATGTTCCCCGAGGGCACGCGGTGCCACGGGCCGACGATCGTGGAGCTGTTCGACGGCACCGCCTACGTGGCGTCCCGCACCGGCGTCCCGATCATCCCCCTGGGCATCGGTGGCAGCGAGACGATGCTGCCGAAGGGAAAGAAGCTGCCCCGCCGCTCCCGGCTGGTTCTCCTCGTCGGCGACGCCATCCCGCCGCCTGCCCGCACGGAAGCCGGGCGGGTGCCGCGCAGCGCCGTGGCCGAGCTGACCAAGCGGCTCCACGGCGAGCTGCAAGACCTCTTCGACGAGGCGCAGGCGCTGGCCGGCAAACCGAACCACTGATCAGCCGCATCGCGGCGGGCCGGCTCGCCCGCGTCTCAGGCCTCGGCGTCGCTGTAGCGGGTGCCGGCGTCGGTGGTGGGGAACATCTTCGCCGCAGCGAAGACGGCCCGGACCTTCGGCTCGAAGTGCTCGAGGGGGAGCGTGTCGTAGTCCGGGTCGAAACTGGTCTGGTCCCAGTCGTCCGCGAACTGCTCGGCCAGCGTCCACTCCTCGTCGTTCAGCGCGTGGCGGTGCTTCTGGCGGGCGTTCGGATCGCCGCCGAAGTGGTGGTAGTAGTGGGCGCCCTGGAAGTCCTGGTGCACCAGGATCATCGAGTGAACCTCGGGCCGCACGTAGGGCTTGAGGATGGCAGCGGCGATCTCGGGGTGGCCCGGCACGCTGATCGCCTTGCCGATGTCGTGGCACAGGCTGGCCACCACGACCTCGTCGTCGGCGCCGTCGCGCTCGGCGCGGGTGGCCGTCTGCAGGCAGTGGGTGAGCTGGTCGGTGGAGAACCCGTCCGTGATCTCGCTCAGCGATCGCAGCATCCCGAGGACGCGCTCGGCGACCCGCGACTGGTTCTGCGCCGTCTCGACCCCGATGACCGCCCACTGCTCGGCGGTCGATTCGTCCATGCTGCGGAAGCTCGTCGCGCTCATGCCGCCCAGCGTACCGATCCCCCCGGTTCTGTGAACCGAATCCGGCAGCTGTTGCCCGATCGCGTTCACAGAACGGTCAGGCGAGGGCGTCGAGGACGTCGCTGGCGTGAAGGTGGCGGTCGAGCAGCCCCGGACGTCCGGGCACGGAACCACCGACGGCGAACGTGGCGAGGACGTCGACGGCAGTGAGCAAGTCCCGGAGCTCCCGGGGCGGCGGGAAGTACTCGTCCTCCTCCGTGATCCGCACCTCCTCGACCCCCTGCGCCGGAGCCAGGTGGGCGATCACGTCCGCCACGAGCTCCTCGGGCGCCGACGCTCCGGCCGTGATGCCGATGGTGCCGGTGAGGTCGCGGGGCAGCTCGTCGGGGCCGTTGACCCGGAAGACCTCCCGCGCGCCCGACTCGCGGGCCAGCCTCTCGAGGGCCCGGGTGTTCGAGGAGTTGGCCGAGCCGATCACGACGACGGCGTCGCACCGCTCGGCGATAGCCCCCAGCGCAGACTGCCGGTTGGTGGTGGCGAAGCACAGGTCGCTGCGGCCCGGCCGCCACAGGTCGGGAAATCGCTCCGCCGTGCGGTCGGCGACGGCTTCCCAGTCGCGATGGCTGAGGGTGGTCTGCGCGAGCAGCGCGACCGGCGTGTCGAAGTGGGGGAGGGCGTCGACCTCGTCGACCGACTCGACCCGGTGGATCGAGTCGGGCGCGACGGCCATGGTGCCCACCGCCTCCTCGTGGCCCTCGTGGCCGACGTAGACGATCTGGAAGCCCTTGCCCGCCCGCACCTTCACCTCGTGGTGCACCTTCGTAACGAGCGGGCACACCGCGTCCACCACGAAGCCGCCGCTGTCGCGCGCTGCGGCGACGACCTCGGGGGCCGACCCGTGGGCCGAGAGCATGATCGGGCGGCCGGCCGGCACCTCGGCGATGTCGTCGACGAAGATCACGCCGAGGTCGCGGAAGCGGTCGACGACGAGCTGGTTGTGGACGATCTCGTGATAGCAGTACACCGGCGGCTCGAAGGCCCGCACCATCCACGCCAGCGCCTTGATCGCCATCTCGACGCCGGCGCAGAAGCCCCGGGGGGCGGCGAGGAGCACCTTGTCGACGGCCATCGACGCCAAACCTACCGGCGGGAGATGCGGGTTGACCGCGCCCCGCCCGTATCCTTGACCGGTGTCTGCCCCTCGAGTCGTCGCTGTCGCGCCCGGGTCTCCGGCGGCTCGCGCCGGGCTCGTCGTCGGCGACGAGGTCGTGGCGATCGACGGGCAGGTGCCGCGGGACGTCCTGGAGTGGCGTTCGCTCGCCGACGAGGCCGACCTCGCCCTCGACGTGCGGCGGGGTGGCCTGGAGCTGGCCGTCGAGGTGCCGAAGCGGGCCGGCGAGCCGCTCGGCGTGGAGGTCCACTCGGCCCTGTTCGACCAGGTGCGGACGTGCGACAACCACTGCGAGTTCTGCTTCATCTACCAGCTCCCGCCCGGCCTCCGGTCGAGCCTCTACCAGAAGGACGACGACTACCGGCTGAGCTTCCTCTACGGGAACTTCACCACGCTCACCCGGTTCACCGAGGCTGACCTCGAGCGCGTCGTCACGGAGGGCCTCAGCCCGCTGAACGTGTCGATCCACGCCACCGATCCCGAGGTACGGGCGGAGATGCTGCGCAACCGGCGCGGTGCCACCAGCCTGCGCTGGCTCCGGTCGCTGCTCGACCACGGCGTGCAGGTTCACGGCCAGGTGGTCGTCTGTCCCGGCATCAACGACGGCGCCGTGCTCGACGACACCATGGCCGGTGTCCTCGACCGCTTCCCCGAGCTGGCCTCCCTGTGCGTGGTGCCGCTCGGGCTCAGCCGCTTCAACACCGAGCCCCGCATGCGGGGGCACACCGCGGCCGAGGCGGCTGCGGTCCTCGCCTGCGTCCACGACTGGCAGGACGTCTTCCTGTCCGTCCTGGGGCGGCGCCTGGCCTTCGCCGGCGACGAGTACTACCTGTTGGCCGACCGTCCCTTCCCGGCCGCGGACACCTACGAGGGATTCGCTATGCACGAGGACGGGGTGGGGATGGCCCGCACGTTCGCGCTCGAGCTGCGAGGGTCGGCGCCGCTGGCCACCGGTTCGGAGGCGGGCTTCTTCGCCTGGGCCGACGCCGCTGTCACCGGCGAGCCGGAGGTTGACGTGTTCGAGCCGTACCGCGGGCCCCGAGCGACGGCCGTCCAGCGCCTGCAGATCCGCCCGTCGCGCTCCGCGCCCGTCGGCATCCTCACGAGCACCTACGGCGCCCGGGTGTTGTCGCCGCTGTTGGCCGAACTCGGACGTGAGGACGTCCGCGTCATCCCGGTCGACAACCGCTTCTTCGGAGGCACCACCTCCGTCACCGGCCTCCTGGTGGGAGAGGACCTGGCGCGCGTCCTGGCCGACGAGCCGAGCGGCCACCGCTACCTCCTCCCGGACGTGTGCCTCTCCAACGGGCGCTTCCTCGATGGCACCGCCCCCGAGGATCTCCCGCGGCCCGTCGAGGTGCTGGCCACAGACGGCCACGCGCTGCGCCGAGCGCTCGGCGTCGACGTCCCGACGCCGGCCGGTGCCCGGTGACGCTGCCCCTCGTCGCGATCGTCGGACGCCCCAACGTCGGGAAGTCCACGCTCGTCAACCGCATCGTCGGCAAGCGGGTGGCCATCGTGGAGGAGAAGCCCGGCGTCACCCGCGACCGCAAAGAGGTCGACGCCGAGTGGCAGGGCGTGCCGTTCCGCCTCGTCGACACGGGCGGCTGGATGCCCGGGGGCTCCGATCTCGACGCGAAGGTGAGCCGCCAGAGCGAGCAGGCCATCGCCTCCGCCGACGCCGTGCTGCTTGTGGTCGACGCCGTCACCGGGGTCACCGAGGAGGACGCTCGCATCGCCGAGGTGGTGCGCTCGACGGCCACCGGCAAGGTGCTCCTCGTCGTCAACAAGGTGGACGACGCGAGTCGCGAGGGGCTCATCTGGGAAGCGCTCTCACTCGGGCTCGGCGACCCCCACGGGGTCAGTGCCCTCCACGGCCGTGGCGCCGGCGACGTGCTCGACCGGCTGCTCGAGGTGCTACCGACGCCGGAGCCCGTCGTCGCGGCCGAAGACGCCGACACCGAGACCGACGAGACCGACGGCGTGCGGGTGTTCTCGGTGGCGCTCGTCGGGCGCCCCAACGTCGGCAAGTCGACGCTGTTCAACCGCCTCATCGGCGAGGAGCGCGCCGTCGTGCACGACCTGCCGGGCACCACCCGCGACACGATCGACACGGTCGTGGAAACGGACGACGGGCCGATCCGCTTCATCGACACCGCCGGCATGCGCCGCAAGTCCAAGATCGACGAAGGCACCGAGTACTACTCCCTCGTGCGGGCGCTCCAGGCCGTCGACCAGGCCGACGTGGCCATGCTCGTCGTCGATGCCACGGTGGGCATCACGGCGCAGGACCAGCGCCTGGCCGAGCGCATCGACGCATCGGGCAGCCCCATCGTCGTGCTCCTCAACAAGTGGGAGTTGCTCGATGCCGAGCAGCGGGCCGACGTCACCTGGCAGGTGAGCGACAAGCTCCGGTTCATCGGCGAGGCGCCCGTGCTCAAGATCTCGGCGCTGACGGGCAAGGGCGTGCAGAAGCTGCTGCCGGCCCTGTCGATGAGCATCGAGGACTATCACCGTCGCGTGCCCACGCACCGCGTGAACGAGGCGATCCGCAACGCGCAGCAGATGCAGCCGGGCCCGCACGGCGTAAAGGTCCTCTACGCCACGCAGGCCGCGGTCGACCCGCCCACGTTCACGCTCTTCGCCAACCGGGAGATCCCGGCTACGTACCTCCGCTACCTCGAGCGGAAGCTGCGAGAGACCTTCGACCTCGGCGCCACGCCCATCAAGATGCGCGTGCGGAAGCGCTCCAACTAAGGAGCGAGCCCACCGCCGTGACCGGGGCACATAGCCACGGGGCTCATCCGGCGATCGAGGCGACGAGCCCGACGAAGCGGTCCAGCTCGTCGTCCGTCGTGACGTAGTGCACCGAGGCGCGAGCGACGGCGTCGAGGCCGCGGTGGCCGATGTCGAGCTGCGCTTGGGAAGCTCGCGACACGCCGATGTTGACGCCCTCGGCCCGCAGCCGGGCCTGCACCTCGCCGGGTGGCACGCCCTCGACGGTGAAGGTGGTGATGGCGCACCGCCGGAGGCCTGCGTCGCGCACGACGACCCCCGGTAGGTCGGACAAGCGCGCTCGGAGCCCTTCGGCCAGCCCCCGGATCCGGTCGGCGATGGCGGGGAGCCCCCACCCCAGCGCATGGTCGACCGCCACGCCGAGGCCGATCCGCCCCGCGATGCTCGCATCGAACTGCTCGAATCGACCGGCGTTCGGGAGCATGTCGAACCGGTCGGGCGCCACCCAGGACGCCCCATGCAGGTCGAGCGTTCGGGGCTCGAGGCGGGGGAGCAGGTCGCTGCGCACGTAGAGGAACCCGGCGCCCCGCGGGCCGCGCAGGAACTTGCGCCCGCTGGCCGTGAGGACGTCACACCCCAGCTCGTCCACCTCCACCGGGAGCTGGCCCACGGACTGGCAGGCGTCCACGATGAGGGGCACGCCGGCGGCGCGGCACAGGCGGCCCGCTTCCGCCACGGGGTTGACCAGCGCGTTCCCGGTGGGCACGTGCACCAGCGACACGAGAGCCACCGGCCCGTCCGCCAGGGTCCGCTCGAGGGCGTCGAGGTCGACCTGGCCGTGCTCGTCGTCGTCCACCAGCACGAGCTCGCACCCGGTCGTGTGGACGAGCTGGAGCAGCGTCATGGCGTTCGAGCCGTACTCGGCCCGGCCGATCACGATGCGGTCACCCTTCGTCAGCCCGAAGGCGTGCAGCGCCGCGCCCCACCCCGTTGTGGCCGACTCGACCAGGGCGATCTCGTCCCCCCGAGCACCGATCAGCGTCGCGACCGCTTCGTGCGTACGAGCCAGGGCGGGGGCCGCCGCCTCCCCGGCCTCGTAGCCACCCATGCGCGCCTCGAGCTCGACGTGGGCCAGCACGGCGTCGAGCACGGGCTGGGGGAGCAGGGAAGCGCCCGCGTGGTTGAGGTGCACGACCTGCTCGCATCCTGGCGTCAGTGCCCGCGCTCGGTGGACGTCGAGCGGCGGCATCGTCGGAGCGTACTGATCTGACGCTGTGGCCTACTCCCGACTTATGCCGCCTGGAGCGGATGCGAGGACAGTGACGAAAGGACTGTCAGCAACCACCTTCTCGCCCCGGCCGTCGCTCAGCTCGCTCGGGCCACAGGCACCGCCAGCATCAGGGACTCTTGCCATCGTTCCGGCTTCACCTGCGAGCGAGAAACCGAGCGGCAAGGACCATCGGTGGGAGCTGGCCGGTCGGTGCCCACGGAGAGCCGGCTAGGGGTCGGGGTACTCTTCGCCTTCGTCCATCGGCGGCTCCGGGTACTCCTCCACGTAGTCATATTCCATCGGATCCGACGTGTCGTAAGGGACCTCCTCGTCGTACTCCGACCATTCGGGGTCGTCGTACTCCGACCATTCGGTGTCGTCGTGCTCCGACCATTCGGGGTCCTCGTACCCCTGCCGCCCGTCGTGCACCTCGGACTCGTCCGGCTCGTCGTAGCGCGTCGGCGAATCGGGTACTGGAATCTCGCGCCAGGTGCCGTCCGGGAACAGTTCAACGGTTCCAACGCTCAGTCGCTGGTGCCCAGCCGGTAGGTCGACATAGCACCACACGAGCGAGTCCGCGTCGATGATCTCCCAGAAACAGCGAACCTTCTGTACGCCCCACTTTGCGACGAAGTGCTCTTCTACGGCCGCCCTGCTGCCTAGCCACCCTCTGGGCAATCCCGCGGCCGCCGGGGGGGTCGATGTCGTGGTCGCGACGGTGCTGGTCGACACCCGTTCTTCGACGGTGCTCGTCCTTGACTCGGCACACGAGGTGAGGCTGACGACGCTGAGAGCGACCAGCGCGGCAAGCGTTCCGCTCATTCTGCCCCCACTCCGCATCGGCCACCGCCTTTCGCAGACGACACTACGGACAACGACGAGTCAGGGCGAACGGCGGCCCGAACGGACCGTTTGACGTTCTCGGTCACGCCACGGCCGGTGAAATGACGGGTTGTCCCGAGCGCCCGTCTGCGCCCGCTTCGCGGCCAGGAACGCCTGCTATCACGAGCAGCCACAGTCGCCGGCACGGCGTCGTCCGCTGACGTGTCCACGGGCTCGGCTTCAGTTTCGAAGAGCTCCGACGACGCGAAGAAGCTCCGGCAGCTCGTCTGCGAGCACCGGTGCGAGCACGGCCACGGGCCCAACGTCGGCAAGTTCCCGCCCGCATGTGGAGCGACGACCGGGTCCGGCCCCCATCGACCCGAAGGCTGCCATCTTCGGCATGGAGCAGCTTGGGCGTGGACGGGAGCGCCGGGACGGGCGAGCGCAGCCCCGTGCCCGACACCTGAGTAGCCTGCCCGGGAACATGGATACGCCGATCCTGGCCATCGTCGCAGTGGCCGCTCTCGTGGCCGCCATCCTCTGGGGCCGCTCGGCGCGGCGCCTCCAGCGCGCCTGGCAGCGGATCGACGACGAGCTCGGGACCGAGGCCGACGCCACCGTGCTGGCTCGATCGGCGTACCACAAGGAGCTGCACACGGTCACCCTCTACGCGGTGATCGCAGTGGCCACCGCGGTGACCGCCACCTGGGACATCGGTGAGGGCGAGGTGTTCTTCGCCTTCATCGTGGTGCCCGTCATCCTGTCGGCCATCTTCGGCCGGGACTTCCGACGGGAGGCCCGCCTGGCCGAGGACCGCGCGCTGCTCGAGCGGCGGGCCGAGGAGGTGCTGAGCCAGGAGGAGCTGGCCCCGCGCCGCTGGGCCGACCGCCTCGCTCCGGAGGACCTGCCCGGGTTCGCCGGGTTCGAGCTCGGTCGGGTGTACCAGGCCGGCACAGGCCTGATGGCGGGGGACTTCTACGACGTCTTCCAGGTGGCGCCCACCCGGATCGCCGCCGTCATCGGCGACGTGACGGGCCACGGCATCGAGCCGTCGATCACGGCCTTCCAGGCCAAGTACCTGCTGCGGGTGTTCCTCCGACAGTACCGCGATCCGGCCCAGGCGCTCGAGGAGCTCAACCGACAGATGTCGACCCTCGAGCGCTCGGAGGAGTTCATCTCCCTGTGCGTGGTGGTGTTCGACGTGGAGGCCGCCACCCTGCGCGTGGCGTCGGCCGGGCACCCTGCGGCGTGGCTGTGGCACGACCGGGAGGTGCGTCCTCTGCGCGCCACGGGCCCCCTCCTGATGCTCGACCCCCTCGGCACGTACACGAGCCGGGAGATCCCGCTGGCCACCGGCGACCTGCTCCTGCTCTACACCGACGGCCTGGCCGAGGCCCGGGCCGGCGAGCAGCTGTTCGGCGAGGACCGGGTGGCCAACACCCTCCGACGCGATCCCGGCGTGGCCCCCGACGTGCTCTGCAAGAGCCTGCTGGAGGCGGCCCGGGAGTTCGCCACCGAGCCGATGACCGACGACGTGGCCATCCTCGCCGTCAAGCGCACCTGATCGGCCGCTGGTCGGGCGCGTCGGCTAGGAATCGTGCGGTGGATGACGCGCGCAAGGAGCTGCAGCGCCGAGCCGGCCGGGCCGTCGAGGGCAACCTGTACAAGGAGGCCGGGAAGCTGGCGCGGCAGGGCAAGCTGTTCGTCCGCGACCGGCTCGCGCTCCTGCTCGACGAGAGGTCGTTCGTGGAGGACGCCCTCCTCGCCAACTCCTCGGCGGAGGACCTCCCGGCCGACGGCGTCGTGACGGGCGTCGGCCGCGTCGACGGCCGACCAGTGTGCGTGATGGCCAACGACCCCACCGTCAAGGCGGGGTCGTGGGGCGCCCGCACCGTGGAGAAGATCGTGCGTCTGACGGAGCACGCGCTGCGCCACGAGCTGCCGGTGCTGTGGCTGGTCGACTCTGCGGGCGCGCGCATCACCGACCAGGTGGAGCTGTTCCCCGGCCGGCGGGGCGCCGGCCGGATCTTCTACAACCAGGTGAAGCTCTCCGGGCGGGTGCCGCAGATCTGTTGTCTGTTCGGTCCGTCCGCCGCGGGCGGGGCCTACATCCCCGCCTTCTGCGACCTCGTGATCATGGTCGAGGGCAACGCGTCGATGTACCTCGGCTCGCCGCGCATGGCCGAGATGGTGATCGGCGAGCAGGCGACCTTGGAGGAGATGGGGGGCGCCCGGATGCACGCGACGGTGTCGGGGTGTGGCGACAACCTCGCCGTCGACGACGCCGACGCCATCGAGCAGGCCCGTGCCGTCCTGTCCTACCTGCCCCGCAGCTGGCGCGAACCCCCGCCCGTGTACGAGGCGGTGGCGCCGACGCTCGAGCTCACGGCCGACATGGTGCCGACCGTCGACACGCAGGGCTACGACATGCACACGGTGATCGACGCCCTCGTCGACGCCGAGAGCTTCTTCGAGGTCAAACCGCTGTTCGCGCCCGAGCTGATCGTCGGCTTCGGGCTACTGGACGGGAAGCCCGTCGGCATCGTCGCCAACAATCCCATGCAGCTCGGGGGCGCCCTGTTCGTCGACTCCTCCGACAAGGCGGCTCGGTTCATCTGGTGGTGCGATGCCTTCAACGTGCCCCTCGTCTTCCTGGCCGACGTGCCCGGCTTCATGATCGGCACCCAGGTGGAGCGCCAGGGCATCATCCGTCACGGGGCCAAGATGGTCACCGCCGTGAGCGAGGCCACCGTCCCGAAGGTGTCGGTGATCGTCCGCAAGGCCTACGGCGCCGGCCTCTACGCCATGTCCGGCCCGGCGTTCGAGCCGGAGGCGACGATCGCGCTGCCTACCGCGAAGATCGCCGTGATGGGCCCCGAGGCGGCGGTGAACGCGGTGTTCGCCAACAAGATCGCCGCCATCGAGGATGCCGACGAGCGCAAGGCCTTCGTTGCGGAGCAGCGCCGGCTCTACGAGGAGGACGTCGACCTGTTCCGGTTGGCGTCGGAGCTCGTCATCGACGCCATCGTCGACTTCGGCGACCTCCGGCGGGAGATCGTCCAGCGCCTCTCCCTCGCCGGGGGCAAGGACCGGAGCTTCTCCGACCGCCGCCACGGCGTCCCGCCCGTCTAGTCGGCCCACCGGCCGTGGGCGCCGGTTGGCGGTGCACCCATGACGCGGCCAGGCTTGGCCGGTGCCGTTGCCCGAGCTGCCCGCCGTCGTCGTCATCCGCGACGTCGGGCCACGCGACGGCCTGCAGCCGGAGCAGCCGGTGTCGGTCGCCGACCGGGTTCGCCTCATCGAGGCGCTGGTGGCCGCGGGCGTGCGGCGGATCGAGGCGGCCGCCTTCGTGTCGCCCAAGGCGGTGCCGGCCATGGTCGGCGCGGCCGAGCTGATGGCACTCGTTCCGCGCTCGTCGGTGGTCCGCTACTCCGCTCTGGTGCCGAACGTCCGCGGGGCCCAGCTGGCCCTCGAGACCGACGTCGACGAGCTGACCGTCACGATCTCGCTCAGCGAGACCTACAACCAGCGCAACGTGCACCGGTCGACCGAGGACTCGGCGCTGGAGATCGAGAAGATCTGCCGGCTGGCCGGCGAGGTCCCCGTCGATGCCGTGATCAGCTGCGCCTTCGGCTCCCCGTACGAGGGTGACCTGCCGCCGCGGCAGGCGGCCGCCCTGGCCAACCGCCTGCGCGAGTCGGGCTGCGCCGCCATCACCTGTGCCGACACGACCGGCATGGCGACGCCTCGCCGGATCGAGGACGTGCTCGCGCGGGTGGGCAACGACGTCGGGCTGCACCTGCACGACACGCGCGGCACAGCGCTGGTGAACGCCTTCGCCGCGATGCAGCTCGGTGTCGACCGGTTCGACACGTCGGTGGGCGGCCTGGGAGGTTCGCCGTTCGCCAGCGGCGCTGCCGGCAACCTCGCCACCGAGGAGCTGGTGGCGATGCTGGACGACGTGCGCGTCGTCACCGGCATCGATGTCGACGGCCTCGTGAACGCCGCGGCCCTGGCCAGCGAGCTCGTCGGCCGTCCGGTCCCCAGCCGCGTCGCGTTGGCGGGCCCTCGCGATCGGTTGTCGGAAGCGCCCTGAGCCAATGCCCTGGTGCGCGGAGTGCGACCGGTTCTACAACCCGAACAGCCTGCAGGCCGATGGCACCTGCCCCACGTGCGGGCGTGCGGTGGGGGAGCCCGAAAAGCTGCGGAAGTTCTCCGACGAACCGGCGCCGTGGCACTTCAAGGTCCTGCTCGTCGCGGTGGTCGTCTACCTCGGCTACCGCCTCTACGAGGTCGTGCTCTGGGGGCTGCAGAGCCTGTAGCGGGCTTCGAGCGCAGGAGAGGGGTCTGGTACGGTCACTGACCCATCCCGGGCCGTGGCGCAGTTTGGTTAGCGCGCTTGACTGGGGGTCAAGAGGTCGGAGGTTCGAATCCTCTCGGCCCGACCGGGAAACACGCAGGTCAGGGCCGGTTTCGCGTCTGCGGGGCCGGCCCCCTGCATGTCAGCGTGTCACGCATATGTCACCAAAGCCGGCACTAACGTGCGTAGCCATGCCGTGGGAGCCCGGGGCACGCGCAAGAAGCCGGGAGTTGGAGGCGCCATTCGAGGACGTCCCCGACCATCTGCGTGAACCGCTGTGGTCATGGGTGAAGGAGCGGTTGGAGTCGTCAACGACCCTGATGGCCGTGTGCATCGACCTTCGGCTCGACGTCAGCGATCCCCGCGCAAACTCGGTGAACTACTTTCACGCGCTTGAGGTCCTACGGGACCGCACGTATGACGATCCGACGTTTCTCCTCGACCTCGTCGAGCTGCTGCTGTCCACCTCGGTTGCCGAATCCGACCGGCGACGTCTCGAGGGGTTGCTCGTGCTGGGCAACTCGATCTACACGATCGCGGACGGCGGAAGAGGACTCGCCTATCGGGTCCTACCGTCCGTCAAGGCTGTGGTGGAGGCGGCCGTGTCCTCCGCTGGTGGGTCAGCATCTGAGCATCTCGCGGATGCCTGGAACCTCGCCTACGGCCGGTCCGGCGATCCCGTGAAGGCCTACAGCGAGGCGGTCAAGGCCGTAGAGGCGGCTGCTATCCCTGTGGTCCAGCCAAGGAACGCTAGGGCCACCCTCGGGACCGTCTTGGGCGAGCTCAGCAGCGGAGCGGGATGGCAGTTCGTGCTCGGTGGCGCGGCTGGAATGGACCGGGTGGTCGGCATGGGGCGACTGCTCTGGGAGGGGCAGACCTCACGCCACGGAGGAACGGCGCCAACGCGAGCTGAGACGATCGATGAGGCTCGGACCGCGGTTCACCTCGCTGCGACGTTGGTGCAGTTCTTCGTGATGGGCGCGGTGGAGGCCTAGCCCGCACTCAGGACGTGCCAGCGCTCCGGTACAGGTCGCCGACGAGCTGAGCCGCGGCGTGGTCGTCAGCAGGGATCACGTGGGCGTAGACCTCCTGCACCACCCGTGCGGTGTTGCCGAGGCGGGCGGCCACCACCTCGACCGGGACTCGAGCGGCGACAGCAGCGGTTGCGAAGCTGTGACGCAGCCCGTGGGCGGTGATGCGGGGGAGGCCGGCCTCGGCCGAGAGTCGAGCGATGATCTTCGAGAGCGCATCGGGGTGGATCGCGGAGCCGTCCGGCCACGTGAAGACGAGGTCCGCCGCCACGCCGGCGGTGGGCCACCCTCCGGCGATGAGCATCCGATCCTCGAGCTGAGCCTTGCGACGGCGCTTGAGCGCCTCGACAGTGCTGGGGTGAAGCCCGATCGTCGCACAGGGGGGCGACGTGAGCGACCAGAGCCAAGGCCCGGGATGGTGGCTGGCCTCGGACGGCCGCTGGTACCCGCCCGAGAGCCACGCGGCCTATCGACCACCACCACCGCAGGTCCGGCCTCCACTGCCGCCGCCACCGCCTACACCCACGCCCGCTGCGGCACCCACCACCGACAAGAGCGCTGCGCGAGCACGCTTCCGCCTCCTCGTTGCGGCGAGGGCCGAGGGCCGCCGGCAGATGATCCGCGGAGCCATCTGGTTCACCGTCGGCGCCTCGATCTCGCTCTGGCTCTACATCCGAGCCTCCAACGAGGCGGCCGAGGATGGGTCCGGCGAGTACTTCGTCCTCTGGGGCCTGATGGCCTACGGCGCCTTCCGATTCCTGCGAGGCCTCTACTGGTACCTCGCACCGCAGACGCTCGTGGATGACTGACTAGGCCCACGTGACTTCTCAACGCTCGTGCCGGAGCGGGGCCGCGAGCCAAAGCTTCGGCGTTGAGGGCCTACACGAATGGGCCGAACGACTCATGTCCGGCGCCAAGGCGGAACCGTACGGTCAGGGCGTGCCATCTCTCGATCGTCGCGCCGCGCTCGGACTTCCCATCGCTGCGCTGCTCGCGGGACTCCTCGCGCTCGTCCCGGACCGGGGCGAGGACGGCCAGGCCGTCGGGACCACTGGCCCCGCCCGCTCCGAGAACACACCGGAGGCATTCGAATGGGCCGTGCCCGCGGCGTCTGCGCCCACTGCGACCGCGGAGGATGACGAGCTGGTGACAACCGGTCCTTCGCCTACCGTTGCGCCTTCACCGGGCCCGGCGGCGTCGGTCCAGGCTTCGCCCGAGCCCTCGCCCGAGGCGCCGACAGCGACTACGAGCACCACTGCGGCGGCGGCTCCCGCTGCGCCAGCGCCGCCGGAAAGATCCCTCGCCGGACGAGTCGCCTACCTGACACCTCAGGACGGCCAGTGGCTGCTCGGCTCAATGCGCCCAGACGGGACGGACCGTCGCTCCGAACCCCAGGGTTGTCCTGCGGACGCCGTCTTTGCCTCAGCGTCGTTCGACGTGTCACCGGACGGGAAGCACGTCGTGCGGGACTGCGGCTACGGGAGCACCCTGAAGGGCTACGGACTGGTCCTTCAAGACGTGAGCACTGGTCAGCGCAGGACGATCCTGCCCAGCCCGTCGTGGCCGCACCAGCTGACCGCGAGGTGGTCGCCGGATGGTCGGCAGATCGCCGTGGCCGTCGCCAGCACCAGAGTCGTGGTGATCGACGTCGACGATCTGGAAGTTCACGACGTCACAACGGGCCCCGTGGAAGGCAACGTCAACGGGATCACTTGGTCGCCCGACGGACAGACGCTGCTCACGGAGGACTGCACGACCATCGACATGGCGACGGGCACCGTGACCGCCCGGCCAGATCTGTGCCCCCCATTGCCCGACGGCTGGTCGAGCTACTCGCGGATGAGTCGCTGGGCACCGAACGGCTTGATCTACATCACCTTCGAGATCTCCTTCCCCGGGTCACTGGCCTCCACGCGAACACTTCACGTCGTAGATCCCGCGACCGGCGCGTCTGAGATTCTCCTGTCTCAGTCCGGCTACATGGGAAGAGTTCAGTTTCTCCCGGGCGGCCGCCTCCTCGTGAACCGCGACGAGAACACCGCCCTCGTCCTTGACGGCGACGGCAGCCATCCGCACACGTTGGCTGCGCCGTTCGGCATGAGCTTCGTCGCCGCTCGCCCGCTCTGATCTCCTGCTGGGCCTCGGCCGACGATCAACCGCTGACGCGGACCGGCCCCCGGCGAAGCAGGGGCCGGACGCATGATGGGTAAGCCGCCGCTCAGCGGCACGGTTCAAGGGAGCAGCTGGGTCGTCAGCAGGAGTCAGGCGGAGCTCCACCGGGCTCCCGCGCGGCCTCTCTCCCGCTAGAGGCACCACCCCGACCACACCACCACCGGGTGCAGCCCTGCCGCGATGGCCAGCCTGTCTGCGGCCTCGTCGCTCAGCAGGCCGCTCGTTCTCCACCTGCGGGTGGCGGTCCGGTCGTAGCCGGCCGCGGCGGCTAGGTCGGCCAGCGGAGCGCGCAGCAACCTCTCGAAGTCCGCGAGCGGCCAGCGGGGCGCGCCATGCGCCGCCGGCGGCTCGTCGGCCAGGAGCTCCGCCAGCGCGGCCTCCGCGGCCTCAAGCGGCCCCGTCACCTGGCGAGTGCGCCTCGGCCGATGCCACCCGCGCCCGGGAGTGAAGCGCCGACCGAGGTCGACGCTGCACTCCCAGACATCGGACCGCGGTCAGGCCTAGGCCGGATGGAGCCGCTACCCGGCACCGAGCTCTGCCGGCACACAACTCGCCCACCAGTCCCTGAAGTGGACGAAGCCCTCGTCGCTGAGCTCGCGCATGGCGTCGCCGAACGCGTCGACGGGTTCCGCGCGGCCATCAAGCGCAGCCGTCGACACTGCGTGGATGGCGCCGATCACGCCGATCATCGCGGAGCGGTCAGCGTCATCGGTGCGGGCAAGCAGCGTCTCGAAGGTGAGCTCCGTGTGGCCCGTCTGGTCGGCGCTCACCGCATCACCCCCCAGCCCCTCGAGCGCAATGCGGGGCACAACCACGCGGTCGCCCAACCGCAGGGACGGGATGCGGCCGTCGCTGATGCATACGCGGGCGAACCTCTCGCTGATGCCCATCGCCTCCGCCACTTCGGCGGGGGAGAAGTGGGTTCGACGGGAACGCTCGCGCTCCTCGCCCCGGCGCTCGGCGGCGCTCGATCGCGTCCAGCACGACCTGGCCGACGCGTTCGACGAGAAGCTCCTCGATCGTTTGCGGTTCGGCTGCCGGGCCGGACCTCACGCCGTGCCCTCCCCGGAGGCCGAGCGCAGGTCCCTGTACTGCGCGATGAAGCTCTCGAGGTGAGCGCCAGCAGCTCGAATCGCTGCCGCGAGCTCACTGAGGTCCGCCTGGATCGTGGCCTGGTCACCTCCGGTGGCGGGCTGCGCGGGCTCGTAGGCGGAATCGGACATGAGGACCTCCGTGGGATCGCCGGCTCTCGGCCGGATGCGTCTGGCTGTACGCAGCATGATGGAGCAACGTACGGCCGTACGCAACCACCTAGCGCCGAGTTCGGCGAGGACGCTGGCGGGTCGCCCTAACCTCCTGGCATGGGCCGCCGAGTCGACGCCGACCAGCTAGTGGGCGCTGCCGAGATCGCTGCCCGCTTGGGAGTGAAGCGCCCGCAGGTGGTGCACGACTGGCGCAGGCGGCACCCGGACTTTCCCGAGCCCGTCGTCTCCCTTAGACAGGCGATGATTTGGCACTGGCCCGACATCGAGGCCTGGGCTCGAGGGACGAAGCGCCTGCCATGACCGGTCATCCAGCCGGATCTCAGGAGGCAGCCGCCGAGCTGCGCTCGATCGTCAGCCAGCACGTCGGAATCCTGGTCTCTGCGAGTCTGGCTACCGCAGCTGCGATACGACTGTTTCGAATCGCTCACGGCGACGTGACAACTGCGCTCGCGGTTCTGCAGCGGTCAGACACCAGCACGGTCCTCGTCGGGCTTCTAGTTGATCTCGTCCCGGTGGTGACGCCCGCTATAGGGCTCACGCTGCTCCTTGCGATCCCCCCGAGCGAGTCGGCTTCGGCGTGGAAGAAGGTTGGCGGCTACGGGGTGCTCGGTCTCCTGATCTTCAGCCTCGTGCCGCTCAACCTCTTGCTGATCGCTGTCGGGCTTACGGGAGCGTTCGCAGTCATACCCGCCGTTCGCCGGTGGCTGTTCAGAGATCACAGTCTGAGTGGTGTCGGCGCGGTGGGAGGGATCGCCCTCGTCCTCGTGGTCGTCGTGCCCGATGACCCTTGGCTGCCTGCCGAGATCGTGCGAATCGACAGCGCCGAAACCGCTGCGTACGTCCTTGACGACGAGGGAACGGTCTCTGTCCTCCGTGACAGAGACCGCAAGGTGATCTTCCTGCCGTCGAGTTCGCTGGATGACCGGCGACTCTGCTCCGCAACCGGTTCGGAATGGCCGTCCTTGCTGACCCTCGTCGCAGGCTTCGAGAGATCGGCTGACTACCCGGACTGCCCCCGCAGGAACACTGCGACCAAGCCCCCCTGACCCGCCGGTCGTGTCACGGAAAAGTCACCAAACCTGTTCGATCGCGTGCTGGCCCGTCCGGCAGGATTCGCGAAACCCCTGCTCAGGGGTACTGGGCAGCACGGCAGGGGAGTAGATAGGAGGGGCATCGCTCTCTGGGGGTCAAGAGGTCGGAGGTTCGAATCCTCTCGGCCCGACGGGAGAAACCGCAGGTCAGGGGCCATTCTTTGGAGTGGCCCCTTCTGCTTCCTGGTCCCAGGGGACCAACGCGGGGGACCAACCCCGTTCCGACACCAGGAGGACAGATTGACCGTGAACGATTCCGAACTCGAAGACGCGGTGCGGGAGCTCATCGCAGAGGTCCAGGAGCGGCTGGTCATCGAGCCGACCGGGGCCGAGGACTGATGGCCCACCTCAGCATTCTCAACGGCCAGTCCATCCGCGTGGCTATGGCGAGCCTTCTCGAGCTCGCCGAGCGCGACCTGATGGAACGGGCCGAGCAAGCTACCGACGCCGACGACATCGCGGCGGTTGGGGTGTGCTTCGGAGACCTCATGGGTGCGGAGAGCGCCACGCTGGGCAACGTGATTCACATCGCGAACGACGTCAATCCAATCGCGGCCCTCCGAGCGCTCCTGACGGCAGTCGAGTCGACCTTCACTGGGGACGGCGTCTCTGCCTGATCGGAGGTAAAGGCTGGGGCCGATCGGCCCGCGGCTTCGGAATCGGCCCCTACTTCGGTGGGGGTCGGTTCGCGTCTACGCGGCCTCCCGGCGCAACGACTGACGTTGCTGTGCAGAGGTGCCGCCCCAGATCCCCTGGTCGAGGGTGACGGGCTGCTCGAGGGCGGCGCCGAGGCAAAGATCGCGCACGGATGCGCCGTACACGCCCGGTGCCCGGTCCGCCGCGTGGGTGAAGCTCAAGACGTCCGAGTGGAAAGAACTGCACGCGCCGCTGCGTCACGAGCGCTGAACCCTGCGCCTCCCTGTGGAGGTGGTCCAACCGCCCAGCGGGGGCCCGGCCAGACAAGCCCCGACGATTCGCCTGACCGCCAAGAAATGGTCCGTTCGGCTCATGGCGGTCACGACTGGTGAAGCGCACGGTGGGGGTCCGAGGTGGCTCAGCCGCCCTTGCCGTCAGGATGGACCCATGCGCCATAAGAAGCTTCTCATCGTCCCGGT
>JAUXRW010000096.1 GCA_030681555.1 Acidimicrobiales bacterium | reverse complement strand
CCCTACGGGTCGAGGTCATCGTCCCCCATCCGCGACCAAAACGCGAGCACCACAGCCCGACTATTTCAGGGGCAAGAAGCTAAGGTCGCCGGTGCCGGCTGGTCGTTCCCAGAAGTTCAACCGGCGTGCCCAGGACTGGGCCATCGTCGGTGTCGCCGTCGTGCGCAACGGCTCCACCGGCATCGGGCTCGTGAACATGGGCTCGCGCCCGCTGCGAGCCGACGCATCGGAGGCCGCCCTTGCCGGCGGCGCGTCGAACGCCGACGCCGCCGCCGTGGCCGATGAGGGCACCGAACCCTCGGCCGACCTGAACGCCAGCCCCGAGTACCGCCGCCACCTGGCCCGGGTCCTCGTCGGCCGGGCCCTCGACGAAGCTGGCTGATCTGAGCCGGCGGTAGCCTCGGCTGACTGAGCCGGCGGTAGCCTCGGCTGATGAGCCGGGGTGTCGCCGATGTTGCCGAGGTCGAGCAGGCCTTTGGCGCGCACGGCTACCTCATGGATGAAGGCCTGGCCACGGCCGTGTTCCTCGCGCTGCGGTTGCAGCGGCCCCTCCTGCTGGAGGGCGAGGCCGGCGTCGGCAAGACCGAAGTGGCCAACACCCTCGCCCGGTGGACGGGCGGCGAGCTGATCCGCATCCAGTGCTACGAGGGCCTCGACGTCGCCCAGACCGTGTACGAGTGGGACCACGCCCGCCAGCTGCTGCACCTCCGCGCCGCCGAGGCGGCTGGTGACGCGTCGGCGGGTGGTGCAGAGGGGCTCGAAGGAGAGCTCTACACCGAGCGGTTCCTCGTGCGGCGTCCCCTGCTGCGGGCCATCGCCGCCACCACCGGCACCGCACCGCCGATCCTCCTGATCGACGAGCTCGACCGGGCCGACGACGAGTTCGAGGCCTTCCTTCTCGAGGTGCTCTCTGAGTGGTCGATCACCATCCCCGAGCTCGGCCGCTTTCAGGCTGACGTGCCGCCGATCGTGGTGATCACGTCCAACCGCACGCGTGACCTGCACGACGCGCTCAAGCGTCGCTGCCTCTACCACTGGGTGGAGCACCCCGACTTCGAGCGGGAGGTGGCGATCGTCCGTCTGCGCGCGCCCGACGTGTCGGAGCGGCTCGCGCGCCAGGTCGCCGCCGCGGTGGAAGGTCTCCGCGCGGAGGGGCTCTACAAGCCCCCGGGCGTGGCCGAGACGATCGACTGGGCGGAGGCCCTGACGGCGCTCGGGCGGACGACGCTCGACGAGCGCACTGTGACCGCCACCCTCGGCACGGTCCTCAAGTACCGCGAAGACCAAGAGCGGGTGCGGAGCAACGGCGTCGCGGCGTTGGTCGAGGCCGCCATACAACGGGGCGCGTGATGGCGGCCGACATCGAAGCGGTGGCGGTCACGATGGCCCGCACGCTCCGACGCCTCGGCGTGGCGGCCCCGCCCGACACCACCGTGGCCTACGCCGCCGCGCTGGCGGAAGTGGGCGTAGACCAGCGGGGTCCGGCGTACTGGGCGGGGCGGGCCACGCTCGTCCACCGGCCCGAGGACGTGCCGACCTATGACCGCGTGTTCGCCGCCATCTTCGGTGGGCCGTCCGCGGGCCATGGCGACGCCGACCCGGAGGTGGTGGAGCAGCTGACGGTGCTGCTCGACACTGATGAGGACGACGGCTCGGGTGACGACGCAACGCCCGTCGAAGGGCCCACGGTGCGGGTGCGCTGGAGCGACCGGGAGGTGCTGCAGGCCAAGGACTTCGCCGCCTGCACGGCCGCCGAGCTCGACGAAGCCCATCGGCTCATGGCCGACCTGCGCGTCGTCGGCGCCCGTCGGAGGTCGCGTCGCCTGCGCGCCAGCCGTCGGTCGCGCGGCGCCATCGACCTACGGGCCACGTCCCGGCGTGCGCTCCGCACCGGGGGTGAGCCGCTGCGCACCGTCCACCGTGAGCCCGGCCACCGCCTCCGCCGGCTGGTCTTGCTGTGCGACGTGTCTGGCTCGATGGAGGCCTACGCCCGCGAGCTGGTCCGCTTCGCGCACACCGCGGTGGCGGGACGCACGCAGGTCGAGGTGTTCACGATCGGCACGAGGTGCACGCGGATCACGCGTCAGCTCCGCTCGCGCGATCCGGACGCCGCGATGCGGGCCGCCGCGAGTGCGGTCGACGACTGGTCCGGTGGCACTCGGCTGGGGGCGGGCCTGCGTGCGTTCAACGACATGTGGGGCGTGAAGGGGATGGCGCGCGGGGCCACCGTCGTGATCCTGTCCGACGGGTGGGACCGGGGTGATCCGGACGAGCTGGCAGCGCAGGTGCGGCGGCTGCACCTCGTCGCGCACAAGCTGATCTGGGTGAACCCGCTGAAGGTCACGCCGGGCTTCGAGCCGGTGGCCCGTGGCATGGCCGCGGCGCTCCCGCACGTGGACGAGCTCGTCGAAGGACACTCGCTGGGCTCGCTCGAGTCGCTCGCGGAGCTGATCCGGAGGTGATGAGGTGAAGGACCTCCTGCGCGATCTCGATCGTTGGCGGAAGCAAGGCAAGCGCGTGGCGCTGGCGAGGGTGGTCGACATCGAGGGCTCCGGTCCGAGGGAGCCCGGCGCCGCCATGGCCGTGAGCGAGGACGGCGAGGTGATCGGCTCGGTCTCCGGTGGGTGCGTCGAGAGCGCGGTGGTCACCGAGGCCCTCGACGTGTTGGCCACCGGCGCTCGCCGCATGGTCTCGTTCGGCTACAGCGACGACGACGCCTTCGCCGTCGGTCTGACCTGCGGTGGCACCGTGCACCTCTTTCTCGAGCCGTTGGACTGGTAGCGATGGCTGCCGCCAGCTTCGACGCGCTGCGCGACGCCGTCCGCGCGCACCGGCCCGCGGTGCTGGTCACCGTCGTGGACGGCCCCGGCGCCGGCGACAAGCTGCTGCTCGTCGAGGGCGACGAGCCGGCCGGCTCGCTCGCCGACCCCGACCTCGACCGGGTCGTGCGCCGCGACGCGGCCGCGTCGCTGGCCGCGGGAGCGACGTCGGTCCGCCGCTACGGCGCCTACGGTGAAGCCAACGAGAACACGGTCACCGTGTTCTTCGAGTCCTACGCGCCCCCGCCTCGCTTCATCATCTTCGGGGCCGTCGACTTCACGGCCGCCCTCGTGCGCGTGGCCAAGGTGCTCGGCTACCACGTCACCGTCTGCGACGCCCGTGAGGTGTTCGCCACGACCGCCCGCTTCCCGCTGGCCGACGAGGTCATCGTCGACTGGCCCCAGCGTCTCCTCGAGAAGGTGGGTGCCACGCTCGGCCCGCGCGATGCCGTGTGCGTGCTCACCCACGACGTGAAGTTCGACGTCCCCGCCATCGTGGCGGCGCTGCGCACGGACGTCGGCTACCTCGGCGCCATGGGGTCGCGCCGCACGACCGAGCAGCGCGCCGACCGGCTCCGCGCCGAAGGCGTCACCGACGCCGAGCTAACGAGGTTGATGGCCCCCATCGGGCTCGACCTCGGTGCCCGCACGCCCGAAGAGACCGCGGTGGCCATCTGCGCCGAGATCATCGCCAACCGCACGGGCACCGCCGCCCCCAGCCTGCGCACGGCGGACGGCCCGATCCACCGGTGAAGGGGTTGTTCAACGTCTGTGGGTGTCCACGACCGGTATGCGGTTGTTTTCACCCACAGACGTGCGCATGACTGTGTGCGGAGTGGTGCTGGCGGCCGGAGCGGGGTCCCGGTTCGAGGCGTCCGGCGGCGACGGACCTAAGCCACTGGCAACCGTCGACGGCATCGCGCTGGTGGACCGGGCCCTCGCAGTTGTCGTCGCGGCGGGGTTCGACGAGGTGGTGCTGGTCGACGGCAGCACCAACCTGTCGGATCGGGAGGCGCCGGGTGTCACCGTGCTGCACAACGCCGCGTGGTCCGAGGGCATCGCCACCTCGCTCCAGGTCGCGGTGGCCCACGCCCGGGCCGTGGGTCACGAGGCGATCGTCGTCGGCCTGGCCGACCAGCCGGGCATCACCACGGACGCGTGGCGAGCGGTGGCGGCCGCACTCCCCGAGCCGCCGGTCGCGGTCGCGACCTACGGCGAGCGGCGCGGCAACCCCGTGCGTCTCGCCGCATCGGTCTGGGATCTGTTGCCGACGACCGGCGACGAAGGGGCCCGGTCCCTCATGCGCGAGCGGGCCGATCTGGTGCGAGAGGTACCGTGCACCGGCGAGCCTTGGGACATCGACACCGTGGAGGACCTCGAACGATGGAGCTGACCAACGACTTCCGGGTGGCCTTGGACGTCGAGCAGGCCTTGGGCGGTCCTCACCGACCTTGAGCGGATCGCGCCGTGCATGCCGGGGGCGCAGCTCCAGGAGATCGAGGGCGACGAGTACCGCGGCGTGGTCAGGATCAAGGTCGGCCCCATCACCGCGCAGTACAAGGGCCAGGCCACGTTCGTCGAGCAGGACGCGGTCAACCACGTCGCCGTCCTCCGCGCCGAGGGCCGCGAGACCCGCGGTCAGGGCAACGCCAACGCCACGATCACCGCCACGCTGGTGCCGGACGGCGACGGCACCGTGCTGCCCGAGGCATGCCGGTGGCGGACCGAGCCGTACCCGCGCGAGCTGCTCGGCGAGCTCGGGGACCTCGGGGTGCTGGGCATCAAGATGCCGGAGGAGCACGGTGGCAGTGGCGGCACCTTCGTGTCGGTGGGGGTGGCGGCCGAGGAGCTGTCGCGCGGTGATTTCAACGTGAGCTACTTCGTGCAGCTCGCGACGATCGCGGCGGGTTGCTGTCGAGCGCGGTCGAGTCGCTGCAGGCCGAGTGGCTTCCCGCGGTCGCGTGCGGTTGCTGTCGTTCGGATTGACCGAGCCCGGGGTCGGTTCCGATGCCGCCAACCTGGTGACGTCGGCCCGGGTGGACGGCGATGTGTGGGTGCTCAACGGGGAGAAGGCGTCGATCACCTTTGCCGGCAACGCAGACGCGTGTGTCGTGTTCGCCCGCACCGGCGGACCGGGGGCACGGGGCGTGTCGACGATCTTCGTGCCCCTCGACGCGCCCGGGGATGCTCCTATGGATGGTCAAGGGGTAGGCGGTTGAGTTTGGTGTAGATCTCGCGGGCGATGTAGCGCTTGAGGCAGCGGATGATCTCTGGCTTGGTGAGGCCCTCCTTGGTGCGGCGTTCGACGTAGTGCCTGGTTCGGGGATCCCAGCGGAGTCGGCAGAGCACGATGCGGTAGAGGGCGGCGTTGGCAGCGCGATCGCCGCCCCGGTTGAGGCGGTGCCGGTTGGTGCGTCCGCTGGAGGCGGGGATTGGTGATGAGCCACAGAGGTGCGAGAAGGCGGCGTCGCTGCGAAGCCGGTCGGGGTTGTCGCCGGCGGTGACGAGGAGCTGGCCGGCGACGTCGGTGCCGACACCGTTGAGGGCGACGAGGTTCGGGGCGGTCTCGGCCACGAGCTGGCCAAGGAGCTCGTCGAGGTTCTCGAGCTCGACGGTCAGCTGCTGGTAACGGCGGGCGATCGAACGCAGCGCCGTCTTCGTCGCCTGGGTCGTGTCGCGAGGATCGCCGGGCCGGAACCGGGCTGCGGTCTCAACGAGATCGACCAGGCGCAGCGTGCGCAGCTCGTCGCGCACCCCGTCGGGTGCGGTCGACACGAGGCAGTGAAGTTGGTGAGCGGCCTGAGACCGGGCCTTGATCGCCGATCGACGAGCGACTCGCAGCGCCCGGATCGCCTCGATGCGTCCCGAGCGGGTCTTCGGAGTTCCGGTGGCGGTGCCAGCCTGCACGGCGCGGGCGGCGGCCTCGGCGTCGATCGTGTCGGACTTGCCCCGCAGCCGGCGGGTCTTGCGGTCCGGCCGGTCAACCTCCACGACCCGGTGGCCACCAGCGCTGAAGTGGCGGGCCACGCCCGCACCCCATGCGCCGGTGCCTTCGATCCCCACGGCGTCAATGACACCGAACCCCAGTGCCCACTGCTCGAGCTGGCGGTGGCCTTTGGAGGTCGTCACGAAGGACTCGGTGGCCAGCAATCGGCCCCGCTCGTCGAGAACCGCGGCGACATGGACCTCGCCGTGGGTGTCGATCCCGACGGTGACACGGCACCCGTCATCTGCGATCGTGGTCATTGCCATCCCTTCTGCCTGGTACGTGGACGAGATGGCACGCACCGCCGGGACAGCGGACAAGACAGTGATGGGCGCCTGTTAGCCGCAGGCTCCTATGAGGTCACGGACGCCCGACCGGTGAGTGCACGTGGGAACCCCGACCCGGGCCGACGGATCCCCTTCAAGGCCCGAAGCCAGTCAGTCGGTGGGTCAGACCCGAGCCGGGGCTCCCACACACATCATCACTGTCAGCGGCAACGCTACGACAGCGCCGGGGGGCACCTGACCCAGCGGGGCTCGCTGTTCTTCGATGACGTGCGGGTACCGCTCGATCACCAGATCGGCGAGGAGGGGACGGGGTTCGTGGGGGCCATGCAGGCCTTCGACTTCAACCGGGCCTCATCGCGCTGGCGTGCATCGGCGCCGCCAGCCAGACCCTCGACGAGACGATCGAGTACGCCAAGCAGCGCCACAGCTTCGGCAAGCCCCTCGCCAAACACGAAGGGGTGGCGTTCCAGATCGCCGAGCACCTCGCGCTCGGCCACGCCAGCCGCCTTCTCGCCTACGAGGTGCTCGCCCGCGCCGACGCCGGCCGACCCCACACCGCAGAGGCAGCGATGGCCAAGTGGCTCGGACCGAAGCACGCGGCCGAGGCGATCCACACCTGCATGCTCCTGCACGGCTGGTCGGGCTACGGCGACGACCAGCCCTACGCGCAGCGCATGCTCGATGTCATGGGCCTCGAGATCGGCGACGGCACCCCGGAGATCATGAAGGCGATCATCGCCCGCGAAGCCTTCGGACGCGAGTACACCGCCTACAAGTAGCCGCCCCACTGGCGACCGGGCCCAGGCACGGCCGGGCTGCTCGGCAGCGGCTCACGACGCGTTTCGTATCTGCGATCGCGACACGATTGTTACTGGTGAACGGGATCTGTCAGCGGTAGGGGCTGAAGTCGGGTTGGCGTTTCTCGTTGAACGCCTCGACGCCTTCTCGTGCTTCGCGCCCCTCGACGAACAGCTCGAGGCTGTCGAAGGCGAGCGCGCCGACACCGGCGATGTGCTCGGTCTCCGCGTTGAAGGAGTGCTTGAGCACCTTGAGCGCGGTCGGGGACAACGCGAGGGCTTCGTCGGCCCACGCTCGCACCGTGGCCCGCAGCTCAGCACCAGGGACCACGGCGTTGACGAGACCCCATCGCTCGGCGGTGACCGCGTCGTACTGGCGGCAGAACATCCAGATCTCGCGGGCCCGCTTCTGGCCAACGATCCGGGCCAGGTATGCGCTGCCGAAGCCGGCGTCGAAGGACCCGACGCGGGGCCCGGACTGACCGAACCGGGCGTTGTCCGCTGCGATGGTCACGTCGCACAGCACGTGCAGCACATGGCCCCCGCCGATCGCGAAGCCGTTGACCGCCGCGATGACGGGCTTGGGGATGTCGCGGATGATCCGGTGCAGGGTCTCGACCTCGAACAGGCCCGTCTCGGTCGGCCCGTAGTTGCCGGTCTCGTTGCGCTGCTTCTGGTCACCGCCGGCACAGAACGCCTTGTCGCCGGCGCCGGTCAACGCGACCACACCTACGCGCCGGTCGACCCACGCCGCCTTGAACGCGCGGATCAGCTCATCGATCGTCCGCCCCCGGAACGCGTTGTAGCGGTCCGGACGATCGATCGTGATCCACGCAAGACCGTCGTCGACCTGGTAGCGGACATCGGTGAACTCGCTCAGCTCCATCACCGGACGTTACGCGAGCGCCGCTGGGGGCACGCCACGGTGGAAGCCGTCGTAGGGCCGAAGCTGGTGGTCAGACGCCGGGTCACGACTGCCCAACTCGGTCCACTGTCGGTGTTGGCGGCGACGGGGCTCCGAAGTGACGAGCGGAGCGAGATCGATCGAGCAGTCATCCGGGTCAGTCCATCGGTCTGACATGCTCAGCGGCTGCGCCGTCGCAGGGTGACGCGGAGCAGCCATCCGAGCGCGACGAGGACGAGCAGTGGAGCGACGCGCCGCATGACCGACGAGCCCGCCGCGTCGAGCAGATCGATCGGCTCGGCCGCGGGCGATGGAATGGTTCGCGATGTCGTCGGCGCCACCGCCGGTCGCGTTGGCTCGGGCTGGTCCGAAGGCGAGACCACGGTCGATGCATCGTCTGCAGGCGCGTGGAAGGGTTCCGCAAGCACTTTCGATTCCAGGCAGTCGACGAACTGGCCGACCAGCTTCGCGCTCACGTCTGCCATCACGCCGCGACCGAACTGAGCAACTTTCCCGGTGACGTTGAGGTCGGTGACGACGCTGACCTTCGTGCCGTCGCCGTCCGGGGTCAGCACCGCGGTGACCGTCGCGCTCGCGTTGCCTTGTCCGCGGGTTTCGCGGCCCTCGGCTCTCAACACCAGGCGCAGGCTCGCCTCGTCGTGCTCAACGAACCGGGCGGAGCCCTTGTACTGCGCCGAGATCGGACCGACTTTGACCTTGACGATGCCCCGGTACTCGTCGCCGTCGATCTCCTGCAGCTGCGCTCCTGGCATGCAAGGGGCGATGAGTTCGACGTCGGTCAGCAGCGCCCACGCGCGAACAGGGGGCGCGGCGACGCGAAACACATTGGTTAACTCCATCGGTCCAGGTCCTCCATCGTTGATCGGGTCACGTTCGCACGCCCACGACACGCCGAGCACACGCGTGCTTTGAGGCCCGGGCGCGACCATCGGGCGAGCCGGGAGGACTGCAACAGCTGGCCCGAGCGGATCTACTTGCGCGTCATTCATACGATGCTTAGTGTCACATGTCAAGTGGCTCGGCGTGATGGAGGTTGTTGGGAATGACTGACTGGTGTCGTCCCCGGGGTGCTCCTCAGCGGTGATCCGGCCGATGTCATCTTGGACCTTCATCGCGGCCACCGTGCTGATGCTCGGAGTCGTGGGGTCGGTTGCGCGCACGGCTGTTGTGCGGAAAACAGAAGGCGAGACGCTTGAGCTGGAGCTGCGAGGCTTGTTGGCGGAGGTGGCGACGGAGCATTGGCTCGCGCACAGCCTGATCGTTCTCGATCCGCCGACCGTCGTCCCTCGGCTGGTGTCGAGGCGATCCGTCATCGCTGGTTGAATCGCCCTGGGTTCGTTGGAGGCTCCAGACCTTGGAAACGAGGATGGAGCCATGCCGAAGGACAACACACCGGGGAAGCCGACGACGCGTCGGTACTCCGAGGAGGAGAAGGCCCAGGCGGTGCGGCTGGTTCGCCAGCTGCGGCGTGAGCTGGGGACCGAGCACGGGACGGTGCAGCGGGTTGCTGACCAGCTCGGGTACGGGGTCGAGACGGTCCGGAAGTGGGTCAAGCGCGCCGATGTCGACGAGGGCGTGAAGCCGGGCCGGTCGTCGGAGGACGCCGCTCGGATGAAGGCCTTGGAGCAGGAGAATCGCGAGCTCAAGCGAGCGAACGAGATGGCGGGTTCAGGCGGTGGCCGCAACGACCTGCGCGTAAGCCTCTGATGGTGTCATGTACTCGAGGGTCTTGCGGGGACGGCCGTTGAGGCCG
>JAUXRW010000094.1 GCA_030681555.1 Acidimicrobiales bacterium | reverse complement strand
CGCATGCCCTGGGTGGGGTCGTGGTTCTCCCAGAACGTGGCCAGGAGCGTGTCGTAGGACACGCGCTCAGGGTCGTAGACGACGAGGACGACCTCGGTGTGCCCGGTGCGCCCGCTGCACGTCTCCTCGTAGGTGGGGTTGGGCGTGCTCCCGCCGGCGTAGCCGGCCGCCGTGGTGATCACGCCGTCGAGCTCCCAGAACTTCCGCTCGGCGCCCCAGAAGCAGCCCATCCCGAAGACGGCCTGCCGGGATCCCTCGGGGAAGGGCCCCGTGAGGGAGGTGCCGAGCACGTGGTGGCGCTCCGGCACGGACATCGGCTCGCCCCGGCCCGGCAGGGCCTCCGAGGCGTCCACGAGGCGGGTCTTGTCGCGTCCGAACATGTCGCCAGGCTACGGCGGATGCGCCCGACCCGATCGGTGGGTCGACCGGTCACCCGGGCCCTGTCACAACCTCTGCGTACCCTGGGGCGGTGGTCGCACCTGGTCCTCCGGAGCTCGGTCGCGCTGTGATCGTGGCCGCAGGCGCGGCCGCACCGGCCTCATGGGCCGATGCGGCCCGGGTGGTCGTCGACGACGCGGCGGTTGCCGACCCGGCCTCGGTGGTGCGGCGCCTGCACGACGCGTGGGCCGGCCGGGAGCCCGTCGTGATCGAGCTGGCGGCCGACGCCGCGCAGTTCCGCGCTCCCCCGGCGTTCGACGACGAGCCGTGGGTCCTGGGGGCCGGGTTCGACCCCTGGGCCGACCGGCTCCACTTCCTGGTCTGGGCCAACAGCTACGACGTGCAGGCGCCCGGCGAGCCCGTGTGGTGGTGGGCGAGGAAGGCGGCCCGCCTCGGAGCGGTGGAGGCGGTGGACGGACCGGGAGACGTGACGCTGCCCGACGGCGGCGCGGCCTGGATCGACGGTGGTCCCCGCGCGCCCCTCGAGTCGCCGTTGGCCGGTGCCGCCGTGGTCCACCGCGAGAGCGTGGAGCTCGGCTCGCTCCGCCCCCAGCCGCCGCCGGTCCCGCCGACGGCGCCCCTCGCGCCCGACCAGCTCGCCGCCGTCGGGCACGGCGCCGGCCCGGCTCGGATCGTCGCCCCGGCCGGGTCGGGAAAGACGCGCGTCCTCACGGAGCGGCTGCGCCACCTGCTCGCCGATCGCGCCTACGAGCGCGAATCCGTCCTGGCGCTGGCGTACAACAAGGCGGCCCAGGAGGAGATGACCAGCCGGCTGCCCGGCCTGGGCGCCCGGATCCAGACGCTGAACGCGTGGGGCAACTCGATCCTCGCCCGGGCGTCCGGCCGGCGCCCCGAGCTGCTGGACGAGCGGGACGTCCGCTCGATCGTGGAGCGCCTGGTACCGAAGCAGCAGCGCCGGGTGAACACCGACCCGATCGCCCCGTACCTCGACGGCCTGTCCCTGATCCGGCTCGGGCTCCAGCGGCCGGAGGACGTGGAGGGGATGCTCGACGACGTCCCCGGGCTGGCCGCCGCCTACGGCCCGTACCGCGAGGAGCTGCAGCGGCGACGGGTCATCGACTTCGACGAGCAGATCTACGGCGCGGTCGAGGCCCTGTTGCGCGACGGCGCGCTGCGACGAGCCGTGCAGGCCGACCACCGCCACCTCCTGGTCGACGAGCTGCAGGACCTCACGCCCGCACACGTGCTGCTCGTCCGCCTGGCCTCCTGCCCGACGTTCGACGTGTTCGGCGTGGGGGACGACGACCAGTGCATCTACGGCCACGCCGGGGCCGACCCACGCTTCCTCATCGACTACCCCTCGTTCTTTCCGGGGTCCCGCGAGCACGCGCTGGAGGTCAACTACCGCTGCCCCGCGCCGGTCACGGCGGCCGCCGGCACGCTCCTCGCCTACAACGAGCGGCGGGTGACCAAGGAGATCCGCCCCGGCCCTGACGTGCGCACCGATGCGGCGTCCCTCGAGGTGCGCACCCACGCCGCCGACGCCGGGGCGGCGGCCCTGGTGGAGGCGGTCACCGGCTGGCTCGGTGAGCCGGAGGTCACCGCCACCGACGTCGCCGTGCTCACGAGGGTGCAGTCACTGCTGCTGGCGCCGCACGTCGCGCTGGCCGAGGCCGGCGTGCCCATCGACTCGATCCTCGACGAGGGCGTGCTGTCCCGCCTCGGCGTGCGGGCGGCGCTCGCCTACCTACGGATCGCGGTGGCGCCCGACCGGGTCGACGGGCGCGACCTCGCCGAGGTCCACCGTCGCCCCAGCCGCGGGCTGCCGCAGTGGGCCACCAAGTGGCTCGACCGGTGCACGTCGATCGACGCCGTCCGGCAGGCTGCCGCCCGCATCGACGACCCGAAGGTGGGCGCCAAGCTCGACGACCTGGCGGCCGACCTCGACCGCTTGGCCGGCCTGGCCCGCCGCGGGGGCTCCGCCCGCGATCTGCTCACGGCCGTGCGCGACGACATCGGCCTCGGCTCGGCGATGACCCTGCTCGACAGCAGCGGCGGTGCCACCGGCTCGCACCTCGACGACCTGGAGGCTCTGTTGCAGGTGGCCGACCTGCACCCCGACGCAGGCTCGTTCGAGCCCTGGCTCCGCAAGGCCTTCCATCGGGAGCGGCAGACCGGCGGGGTGGTGCTGTCCACCGTGCACCGGGTGAAGGGCCTGGAGTGGGACCGCGTCGTCGTGTTCGGCGCCAGCGAGGGCCTGATGCCGCACCGCCTCGCCCGCGACGTCGAGGAGGAGCGGCGGGTGCTGCACGTCGCCATCACGCGGGGGCGGCACAGCGTGCTCGTGCTCGGCGACCGCAGCCGACCTTCGCCCTTCCTGGCCGAGCTCGACGGCCGCGCCCCGCACGGCCACCTTGCCGCCGCTCCGCTTCCGGCGCGCGGTTCCGAGCCCGCATCGGCCCGCCGCCCGGTCGAGCAGCGCTCGTCGCTCTCGGCGGCGGTTGGGCAGCAGCTGCGCGTGCTCGGGGGCTACGAGGGAGTGGTCGACCTGATCGACGACACGGGCGTGCGGCTCGCCGTCACGGGCGGCGGGTCGTTCTTCGTCCGCTTCGGTGAGCGCGTGCAGGTGGACGGCACACCACTGACCCTCGCCCGCCCTGCATCACCCCACGCGGCTGCGGTCGACGCAGCGCTGCGCGCCTGGCGCCTCGAGCGGTCCAACGCCGACAAGGTGCCGGCCTACGTGGTGCTCTCCGACAAGCACCTGGGCGGGATCGCCGAACGTCATCCGACCGACCTCGCAGAGCTGCGCATGTGTCCCGGCATCGGCCCGGCCAAGCTCGAGGCCTACGGCGAGGAGATCCTGGAGATCCTCGCTTCCGTCCGCTCCGTAGACACCGGCGAAGCGGTGGAACCGTGATGCCGGCCTGCACCGGTTCGGCGACGGCCCCACCTAGCCTCGTCCGAACCGCTCGTCACCACCGCCCGATCACCAAGGGGGACGCCATGGTCGATCTCGACCGCACCGTGTGGACCGCACCGGTCCGCAACGCCGTCTGGGTCGCGGCCCGGTTCGGGCACCGATAGGCGTGTCCGATCCCCGCCTCGCCCTGACCAGGCGCGACGTCGTCCAGCAGCTCCGAGCCGTCGACGCCGCGCCCTCGTCAGGGCCTTTTCGCGTCGGCCTCGAGCAGGAGTGGCACACCTACTGCGTCACCAACCTCGATCGGCACGTGCACCCCGACGAGGTCCTGGCCGTCGCCGGGGAAGCGGTCTCCCTCCCGTTCGGCAGCACCGTCACGGTGGAGCCCGGCGGACAGGTCGAGCTGGCCACGCCGCCGCTCGATCCGTGGTGGACAGGTGTGGAGGCGCTGCGCGTCGACGGCGGTGTCCTCCGTGAGGCGCTCGCCCGTGCCGGCATAGCCACCGTCGCGTCGGGCATCGACCTGTTCCGCGACCCGGTCCGCACCCTTCGCCAGCCCAGATACGACGCCATGGAGGCGTACTTCGACCGGACGGGGGGCGCCGGCCGCCGGATGATGGCCGGCAGCGCGTCCATCCAGGTCAACATCGACCACGGTCCTGACGTGGCGACCATGGATCGCCGATGGCAACTCGCTCACCACATCGGGCCTGCGCTCGCAGCCGCCTTCGCCTGCTCGCCCGACCGCGAGCACCGCGGGACGCGGCTGGGGATCTGGGAGGCCATCGACCGCACCCGCGCCGGCCCTGCGCTGGCGTCGGGCTCGCTGCAGGACGACTGGCCGGCCTACGTCCTCGATGCCCACCTCATGCTGCTGCACGACGACCGCGGCCGCTGCCGCCCGATGGACGTCGCGCTCCGGTTCGGCGACTGGGTGGAGGAGGGCATCGCCGGCCGCCGCCCGACGTTCGATGACCTCACCTACCACTGCACGACGCTGTTCCCGCCCGTGCGCCCCCGAGGGTGGCTCGAGCTGCGCTGGCTCGACGCCCTACCCGCCGGGCTGGCGGAGGTTGCCATCGCCGCGGTCGTCGCCGTCCTCGTCGACGACCACGCCACCGAGTGCGCCGCGCACGCGTGTCGGCCCGTGTCGGACGCGTGGGCCGATGCGGCCGTCCACGGGCCGAGGCACCCGGGGTTGGCGCAGGCCGCGTCCGCCACGCTCCGCGCCGCGGCCGAGGCGCTCGACCGCGTTCCGCAGACCCAGCGCCTCGCCGAGCTCGTTGACGACGCCCTCCAGCGGTGGCCGGCTCGGGGCCGGTGCCCGGCCGACGACCTGGAGGACCGCCTCCGACGGGGGGCAGGCGTCGCCGACCTCGCCGACCCGCCCGGGGAGGCGGTGGAGTGGTCGTGACCATCGACCTGGCCGACCTCGCCGACGCACGGGCCTCGTCGCTCGAGCGCGCCCGCGCCCGCACGCTGGCCGTCGTGGGTCCCTACGACGACGCGATCCTGCGCCGCCAGCACGACCCCCTCATGTCGCCGCTCGTGTGGGACGTGGCCCACGTGGCCAACTACGAGGACCTGTGGCTCGTGCGGGCCCTCGGTGGCCCGCCGACCCGCACCGGGCTCGACGACACCTACGACGCCTTCAAGCAGCCGCGCCGGGACCGGGAGCGGCTCCCGCTGATGACGCTCGCGGAGGCCCGCGCCTACGGCGAGGACGTGCGCGCCCGCGCCCTCGATCTGCTCCACCGGGCTGACCTTTCGAGCGACGGACCGGAACCGCTCCTGCGCGACGGGTTCGTGCACGAGATGGTGGTGCAGCACGAGCACCAGCACGTCGAGACGCTCCTGGCCGCCGTGCAGCTGCTCCCGCCGGGGGAGGGGCATCGCCTCGACCCGGCCGCTGCGCCCGCCGCCCGCTCGCCGGCGGTGACGGAGCTGGGCAGCGGTGCAGCCGAGCTGGGCAGTGGCGCGGTGCTCGTCCCGGGCGGACCGTTCGAGATGGGGACCGACCACCCGCTCGCCTACGACAACGAGCGCCCGTGCCACGTCGTGCAGGTGGGGGCCTTCTGGATGGACGTCGCACCCGTGACGAACGGGCAGTACCAGGCGTTCGTCGCCGCCGGTGGCTACGACGACCGACGTTGGTGGGGAGCCGACGGGTGGGCGTGGCGCCAGGAGGCGGGCCTGGTGGCGCCGCAGTTCTGGCAGCGCGACGGCGACGGGTGGGCCGCACTGCGGTTCGGCCATCTGGAGGCGCTGGACCCGCACGAGCCCGTGCAGCACGTGTGCTGGCACGAGGCCTGTGCCTACGCGCGCTGGGCCGGCAAGCGGCTGCCCACCGAGGCCGAGTGGGAGAAGGCCGCCCGCTTCCACCCCGGCACGAGCACGAGCCGCACCTGGCCGTGGGGCGACGCGCCCGCCGACCCCACGCTGGCCAACCTGGCCCACCCTGCGCTCGGCGCCACCGGGCTCCGCGGTCCGGCCGCCGTCGGGTCGTATGCCGCCGGCGCCAGCGCGGTCGGCTGCCAGCAGATGGTCGGCGACGTCTGGGAGTGGACGAGCACGCCGTTCGGCCCCCACCCGGGCTTCGCCGCGTTCCCCTACGAGGAATACTCGGCGGTTTTCCACGGCTCGGGGTACAAGGTGCTGCGCGGGGGCTCCTGGGCCACGCACCCGAGCGCCGCCCGCACCACCTTCCGCAACTGGGACCTCCCCATCCGGCGACAGATCTTCGCCGGCTTCCGCTGTGCCCGCGACGTCGACCCCCGGAGGATCGGCTCCTGATGTGCCGCCACCTGGCTTACCTCGGTCCACCCCGCTCCCTCTCCTCGCTCCTCTACGAGCCGCCCCACTCCCTGGAGCGGCAGTCGTGGCGCCCGCAGCACCAGCGCGAGGGGGCCATGAACGCTGATGGATGGGGGGTGGGCTGGTGGGATCCGGCGCGCCGCGCCGAACCGGCCCGCTACCGCACGGCGGCGCCGATGTGGACGGACCGCTCGTTCCGGTCGGTGGCCGAGCTCGTGCACGCCGGCGCTATCGTCGCGGCCACCCGCAGCGCCACGCCGCCGTCGCCGGTGGTGTCCACGGGAAACGCGCCCTTCGTCTCGGGTCCGTGGCTCTTCTCCCTCAACGGGTTCGTCACCGGCTTCCGGGGGCCCATCGGGGAGCACCTGCGCCGCGCCGTCTCCGAGGAGCGGTCCGTCGGCATCGAGGGCAGCGCCGACACCGAGGTGCTCTTCGCGCTCGTGCTCGACCAGCTCGACGCAGGGGTGCCACCGCCCACCGCCCTCACCAAGGTCACCACCGACGTCCTCGACGCCACCCGGGGGCGGCTGAACTTCCTGTTGTGCGACGGCCACACGCTCACGGCCACCGCGTCCGGCAACTCGCTCTTCACCCTGCGTGGCGCCGGCCTGGCCGACGGTGGCGTGGTAGTGGCGTCGGAGCCGCTCGACGACCACCCTGCGTGGGAGCCCGTAGCCGACGGATCGGTGGTGGTGGCGACGAGCGACCGCCTCGACGTCGTCGCCGTCCCCAGCATCGGAGATCCGCTGTGACCCGAACCCCGATCCACTCCCGCTGCACGATCGAGGTGCACCTCGACGCCGACGACCTCGCCCGGGCGCTGCGCCAGGACGCCCTCGACGGGCTCACCGCGGCGGCCAAGCACCTGCCGCCGAAGTGGTTCTACGACGAGCGCGGATCCGAGCTGTTCGACCAGATCACCCGCCTCGAGGAGTACTACCCGACCCGCTGCGAGACCGAGATCCTTCGCCGCGAGGCGGAGGCCATCGCCGAGCGCACCCGGGCGACCACGCTGTTGGAGCTGGGCTCGGGCACGTCGACGAAGACGAAGCTCCTCCTCGACGCGTTGGCGGTTGCGGGCACCCTCCAGCGGATCGTCCCGTTCGACGTGTGCGAGCCGGTGCTCCGCGCCGCCGGGCCCGAGCTGGCCAAGCGGTACCCGAGGGCTCGCGTGGACGCCGTCGTCGGGGACTTCGACCGTCACCTCGGCCGGCTGCCGATGGAGGGCACCACGCTGGTCGCGTTCCTCGGGGGCACGATCGGCAACTTCGGCCCGGCAGGGCGGGTGAAGCTGCTCGGCGAGCTGGCCGACCAGCTCGCCCCGGGCGACTGGCTCCTGCTCGGCACCGACCTCGTGAAGGCGCCGGAGCGGCTCGTCCGGGCCTACGACGACGCCGCCGGCGTCACCGCCGAGTTCAACCGCAACGTGCTGCACGTGCTCAACCGCGAGCTCGACGGCAACTTGATCCCCGAGCGGTTCGCCCACGTCGCCCGGTGGGACGCCGACGAGCAGTGGATCGAGATGCACCTGCGCTCCGAGGAGCGGCAGACCGCCCGCCTCGAGGCGCTCGACCTCGACCTCACCTTCGGGGAGGGCGAGCTGCTCCACACGGAGATCAGCGCGAAGTTCACGCGACATCGGATCGAGGGCGAGCTGGCGGCGGCCGGCCTCGAGCTCGACCGGCTGCTCACCGACGCGGCCGGCGACTTCGCCCTCTCGCTGGCCCGGAAGCCCTGATCAGGGTCCCCTACCCGGCAGGCGGCCGGCCACAGGTTACGTAGCCTGAGCGCATGGCTGAGTACACCGCTCCCCTCCGTGAGATCCGCTTCGTCCTCGAGCACCTCGTCGACCTGGAGTCGATCTCGGCGCTCCCGCCGTTCGGCCACGTCGAGGCGGATGCCGTCTACGGCGTCCTCGAGGAGAACGCCCGGTTCGTGGAGGACGTCGTCGCCCCGCTGAACCGCGTCGGCGACGTGCAGGGGAGCTTGCGAAACGACGACGGGTCGGTCACGACGCCCGACGGGTTCGTGGCGGCGTACAAGGCCTACGTCGACGCGGGCTGGGGGGGCGTCGCCTTCCCGGAGGAGTACGGCGGTGGCGGGTTCCCGTGGCTCGTCGGCGTCGCCATGCAGGAGATCCTCACCTCCGCCAACATGGCCTTCTCGATGTGCCCGCTGCTCAACCAGGGCGCCATCGACATGCTCCTCCACCACGCGTCCGAGGAGCTGAAGGAGACCTACGTCCCGAAGATGGTGACGGGCGAGTGGACCGGCACCATGAACCTCACGGAGCCGCAGGCCGGGTCGGACGTGGGGGCCCTCACCACCAAAGCGATCCCGCAGGACGACGGCACCTACCGCATCACTGGCACGAAGATCTTCATCTCGTTCGGCGAGCACGACATGGCCGAGAACATCATCCACCTCGTGCTCGCCCGCACCCCGGGCGCACCGCCAGGCACGAAGGGCATCAGCTGCTTCGTCGTGCCGAAGCTCCGCCTCGACGCCGACGGCAACCCGGGCGAGCGCAACGACGTCACCTGCGTGTCGATCGAGCACAAGATGGGGATCAAGGCCAGTCCCACCTGCGTGCTGGCCTACGGCGAGCGGGGCGAAGGAGCGCTCGGCTACCTCATCGGCGACGAGAACGCGGGCATGCGGTACATGTTCACGATGATGAACAACGCCCGCCTCTCCGTCGGCCTCGAGGGGCTCTCCCTGGCCCAGCGAGCCTTCCAGATGGCGGTCGAGTACGCCAAGGAGCGCAAGCAGGGACGGGCCCCCGGCGCCGCACCCGGCGAGCAGAGTGCGATCGTCGACCACCCCGACATCCGCCGGATGCTGCTGACCATGAAGTCCTGCATCGAGGCGCTGCGGGGCATCACCTACGCCAACGCGGCCGCGATAGACCGCTCCCGGCACGCGCCCGACGAGGCGACGCGCACGGCGTGCGACGAGCTGGCCGACCTGCTCACACCCGTGTCGAAGGGGTGGGGCACCGACCTCGGGGTCGAGCTCACCAGCCTCGCCGTCCAGGTGTTCGGCGGCATGGGCTACATCGAGGAGACGGGGGTGGCCCAGCACTACCGCGACGCCCGGATCGCCCCCATCTATGAGGGCACGAACGGCATCCAGGCCATCGATCTCGTGGGCCGCAAGCTCCCGATGCGGGCCGGCGGCGCGGTCGCCGACTACCTCGCCTACATCGAGGCCGCCGACGCCAAACTGGCCGAGGCGGGTGAGGACCTGGCGTCGATCCGGTCGGCGTTGGCCGACGGCCTGGCCGCGCTGCGCACGGCGACCGACTGGCTCCTGGCCAACGGCCTGAGCCAGCCGCTCGACGCACTGGCCGGCGCCACGCCCTACCTGCGTCTGTTCAGCGTCGTCACCGGCGGGTGGACGATGGCCCTCCAGGCCGTCGCCGCAACGAAGGCACTCGCCGACGCGTCGCCCGACGACAAGGTTTTCTACGAAGGCAAGGTGCTGACCGCCCGGTTCTTCTGCGAGCAGATCCTGCCGCAGGCCGCCGCCCTCGTCCCCGCCGTCACCGCCACCAACCGCGATCTCGCCGCCGCCACCTTCTGACCCGTTCTGTGAACCGAGACCGGCAACAGCTGCCGGATTCCGTTCACAGATCGGGGGTGGGGCTGGCGGCGGCGAGCACCTCGCCGCCGAGCGCGGGCCAGGCGGTGGCCGCCCAGTCGCCGAACGGCTCGTACGTGAGCGCTGCACAGGCCACGCCGGCGTCCGGGTCGACCCACAGGAACGCGCCGGACTGGCCGAAGTGGCCGAAGGTCCGCGGGGACGACCCCGGCGGCATCCAGTGCGGCGCCTTCTCGCCGTGGAGCTCGAAGCCGAGCCCCCACGGGTTGGGGTCCTGGCGGCCGAACCCCGGCAGGACGCCGGCCAGCTCGGGGAGCTGCGGCGTGATGGCGGACGCCAGGGTCTCCGGCGCCAGCACACGCCCCGGGTGCAGCAGCTCGTCCGCGAACCGCAGCAGGTCGGGCAGCGTGGTGGACGAGCCGTGCGCCGGTGACCCGACGCAGTCCGTGCCCGCCATGCCAAGTGGCTGGAGCACGGCCGCCGCCGTGTACTGGTGGAACGGCAGCCCGGCCCGCTCCGCCACGAGCTCGCCGAGCAGCTCGAACGCCGGGTTGCCGTAGACCCGCCGGGTGCCGGGGGCGGCGATCGGCTTCGAGCCGTCGAACGGCAGGCCCGAGGCGTGGCACAGCAGCAGCCGCACGGTGGCGTCCGGCGGACCCGCCGGTTCGTCGAGGTGGACGATCTCCTCCTGCACGGCCACCAGCACCGCCGTCGCGGTCAGAAGCTTGGTGACCGACGCGAGCCGGAAGGAGCGGTCGATCTCACCGGCGGTCGCGGCGCGGCCGTCGGCGGCCAACCACCCGGCCGCTCGGTGTGTGCCCGGCCATCCCGCCAGACCGCTCAGCCCGTCGGTCACTCGAACTCGGTGACGAGGTGCTCGTAGATGCCGTAGCCCTCCGTGCCGTCACCCGCCCGCAGCCGCATCGGCGTCTCGTGGACGGTGACGGGCTGGTCGGCCGCAGGCCGGACCGGGATGGAGAGGCCGGCCCGCTCGCCGGTGACCTCGAGAGCCTCGCCGCTCGCCAGCTGCAGCACCACCCGGTAGTGCTCGGTGCCGCCGTCGTCGGAGAGCTCGTGCTCGCGAGCCGAGGCCACGACGTACTCGTCGCCGTCGGGCCCCCGTACGAACCCGTTGATCATCGGCACGCCGTGGTGCTCGTGGACCTCGAACAGGTTGAAGGCCCGCCCGTCGCGGAGGAACCCGGTCACCCAGTGCCACTGGTGGAGGCCCGCCCAGTGGCGATGACCCCAGGAGTGGTCTCGCTGGCCGAACCCGTCGAAGCGGATGCGCCGGCCGCCGACCTCCAGGTCCCCGGTGACCCGGCAGCTCTGCTCGTAGTGTCCCCAGGCCACGGCCTGGGGAAGCCCGCCGGCCGGGTGGCCGTCGTAGGCGGTGGCCGGGCTCAGCCCCTCCCACTCGAGGTGGGCTCGCCCGTCCGCGCCGGCGAGCTGCACCACCCAGCGCTGGCGCGACTCCAGCATGCGGTAGGTGATGGCGCCGACGGACATCACGTCCCAGTCCGTCGGCGGGATCTCGTCGAGCTCGTCGCCGTAGCCGTAGACCGGCTGGCCCGCGAGCCACACCACCATCCCCGCCGTGACCTGCGAGGCGTTGGCCTTGACGGCGATCCGCGTCATGACGAAGGCGTCGGTCGCCGGGTCCCAGGCGTTGAAGTAGAGCGAGTCGCTCCAGTGCTCCGACGGGTCCTCGACGGGGTGGAGCCCCTCGCACTCGTCGGTGATCCCGACCGTGGGCATCAGAGGCCGTCCCAGACCATGCCGTGCGGGCGCTCGCCCCGCAGCAGCTCGATGGGATCGCGCTTGTCGATGTGGCCGATCAGCCCGTAGTACACGCTGTACCCGCACAGGCGCTGCAGGCGCTCCGTGAAACCCGCGGCGATCTCCCGCGGGATCCCGAGCTGCTGGTTCTCCTGCTGGCGGATGTAGCCGGCGCAGTAGTTCATGGCCACGCCGATGCGGCGCTGGTCGGTGGTGTTGGCCCCGCCGCCGTGCCAGAGGCTGCCGTGCCACACGAGCACCGAGCCGCGCTCCATATCGGCGGGGATCGAGTCGTAGTGCGTCCCGTAGTCCGGCGAGGCGTCCGCGAGGTGTGACCCCGGGATGACGCGGGTGGCACCGTTCGCCTCGGTGAAGTCCGTGATCGCCCACATCGTGTTGCAGACCGTCGGCGGGTGCGGCTTGGGGATCGGCATCAGCTGGTCGTCGGCATGGATCGGCTGCGGCGTCTCGCCCGCGCAGATCGCGATCGAGGAAAGCGATGAGATGAGGCACCCGTCGTCGAGCACGGACTCCACGACCGGGAGCACGTTGGGGTGCGTCGGGATGCGCTCGAAGGGTCGCCCGTGGACGAGCAGGTTGTAGATGCGGACGGTCTGGCTGCCCTCGAAGTCGTTGGTGGCGGGCAGGGTCCCGAGCTCCCCCTCCAGCCGGTGCAGCTCGCGGTCGATCTCCTCGACGAGGTCGGGCTCGATGGCATCGGGGACGATGGTGTACCCCTGCTCGCCGATCCGGGCGGTGTGGTCGGCCAGCTCGGCGGGCGTCAGGGTGCGCACGTCGGGCAAGGTACTCCGATGGGCCCGGCCGCGGGGCACCACCGAGTTCGAGGCCACCATCGTGCGGGTGCTCGGCCGTCGTGCAGATAGGTTCGAGGGCATGTCGATCTACGACCATCAGCTCAACCGCCTCGACGGCACGCCCCTCGACCTCCACGACTTCGAGGACAAGGCGGTCCTCATCGTCAACGTCGCCTCGAAGTGCGGCCTGACGCCGCAGTACGAGGGCCTCGAGAAGCTCCACGAGGAGTACGCCGACAAGGGATTCTCCGTGCTCGGCGTGCCCTGCAACCAGTTCCTCGGCCAGGAGCCAGGCTCCGCCGAGGAGATCGCCACGTTCTGCTCGACGACCTACGGGGTCACCTTCCCGCTCGCGGAGAAGGTCGAGGTGAACGGGGACGGCCGGCACGGTCTCTTCGCCGAGCTCACCGAGGTCTCCGACGCCGAGGGCAACGCCGGCGACGTGTCGTGGAACTTCGAGAAGTTCCTCGTCGCCCCCGGGGGGGCGGTCACCCGCTTCCGCCCCCAGGTGGTGCCCGAGGACCCCGCCCTGGTCGAGGCCATCGAGGCCGCGCTGCCCGCCTGAGCGGCCGGCGCCGCCGAGGCGCCTCCGGGGAAGCCGGCGATGCGGGCTGGCGCAAGCCGCGCCGGTAACCTGGGCGGCAACATCATGGACGAACCGACAGCACAACCGAACCGGAACGACGAGCCCCTCACCTTCGAGCAGCTCGGCGTATCCGAGCGGCTCGTGAAGGTCCTGGCCGACCAGGGCATCACCGAGCCGTTCGCCATCCAGCGCCTCTCCATCGCCGATGCCCTCGCCGGGCGCGACGTCTGCGGCAAGGCCAAGACCGGTTCCGGGAAGACGCTGGCCTTCGGCCTGCCGCTCCTGGAGCGCCTCGACCACGCCGAGTCCCGCCGTCCCCGCGGGCTGGTGCTCGTGCCCACCCGGGAGCTGGCGCTGCAGGTCCACGACGTGCTCGCGCCGCTGGCCGAGGCCATCGGCAGCCGCGTGGTGGCCGTCTACGGGGGCGCCGACATGAACAAGCAGATCAAGGCGCTGAGCAACGGGGTGGAAGCGATCATCGCCACCCCTGGCCGCCTGATCGACCTCGTCGACCGCAAGGAGGTGGAGCTCGGCGGCCTCGAGATCGTGGTCGTCGACGAAGCCGACCGCATGGCCGACATGGGCTTCCTACCCCAGGTCGAATGGCTGCTCCGCCACGTGGACGGCGAGCACCAGACGCTGCTCTTCTCCGCCACCCTCGACGGCGTGGTCGACGGGCTGATCAAGCGCTACCAGCACGATCCCGTGTACCACGAGGTCGAGTCGAGCACCGTCACGGTCGACGCCATGCTCCACCGGTTCCTCTTCGTCCACGAGATGGACAAGGTGAAGGTCGCCGCCACGATCGCCCGCAACAGCGGCCGCGTGCTGGTGTTCACCAACACGAAGCGCGTCGCCGATCGCCTGGCGTCCGCGCTCAACGAGGAGGGCGTCCGGGCCGCCGCTATTCACGGTGACCTGCGCCAGAGCCAGCGCGAGGACGCGCTCAGGCACTTCACCGCGGGCAAGCTCCAGGTCATGGTCGCCACCGACGTGGCGGCCCGCGGCCTGCACATCGACGACATCGACGTCGTCATCCACTACGACCCCGCGCCGGACCACAAGACCTACCTGCACCGCTCCGGGCGCACGGCTCGCGCGGGCTCGAAGGGCATGGCGGTCACGCTCTCGATCTGGAACCAGGAGCTGGAGATCAAGCGGCTCCAGAAGCGGATCGGCGTGCTGCAGCCGATCGCGGAGATGTTCTCGAACGACGCCCGGCTCGAGGACCTCGCCTCCTGGGACCCGCACAGCGCGGGCACCCCCACCCGCCGGTAGCAGGGCTCCGGGCCCGGGTGCTCCGTCGCGTCGGCGGCCAGCACGAGCGGCAGGAACGGGTGGTGGGGCCCGTCGAAGGTGACGTGCCGTCATAGCTCTCGGACGCCAGATCGGCAGGGGCCGCAGCCGCTCCGGGCAGGGCCGGGTGACGAGGGGGCCGTCCACGCCTATCGCACGAAACCTACCGCCGAGATCGGTACGGTCGGGTCGGTGGGGGCTGAGGACCGAGCCGTTGCGCTGGCCCGGGTGGCCAGCGGCTTGGCCAGCGGCGCGGGGGTCGAGCTGCCCGCCGGCCTCTGGCTGTGGCGGCTCGCAGGCGGACGGCCCCGTGCCGAAGCGCAGCCCAGCGCCGACCCGGCGGCCGACCTCGGCGCGGCCCTCGAGCGGACGCTCACCGACCGGCAGCGCCGCCGCGGCGCGCATTACACACCGGCGCCGCTGGCCGAGCGCATCGCCGCCCTCGCCCTGCCTCGACCGGCGCCCCTGCCGGTGGTGGATCCGGCGTGCGGCGCAGGTGCGCTGCTGCTGGCCGTGGGGCGCCGGCTCGTGGATGCGGGCGTCCCCGCCGTCGCCGTGGCCCGCGACCTCCTCTGGGGTTGCGACATCGATCCGATCGCTGCGGCCACCACCGAGGCGGCCATCGCCCTCTGGTCCGGCGGCACGGCGCCGGGCCCCGGTCACCTCGTGGCGGCCGACGCGCTCCGCTCGGGCGCGGCCGCGTGGCCCGACCCGCCCGCTACGGGCTTCGGTGCGGTCGTCGCCAACCCGCCCTTCCAGGGCCAGCTGGCCGCAGCCACTGCTCGCCCGGCAGCGGAGCAGGCCGCCCTCCGGGCCCGGTTCGGGGACGCAATGTCCGCCTACGCCGACAGCGCCGCACTGTTCCTGCTGCTCGGAATCGAGCTGTGCCGGCCCGGCGGTCGCGTGGCGATGGTGCAGCCGACGTCGACGGCCTCGTCGCGCGACGCCGGCGCGACCCGGCGAGCGGTTGCCGATCGGGCGCGCCTCGTCGACCTCGTGGTGCCGGACGCTGCGACTTTCGCGGCCAACGTCCACGTCTGCCTCCCGGTGCTCGAGGTGGGGGAGCCCGACCCAGATCCGTCGTGGTCGCTCCGGCTGGCCGGCGCACGCGGCGTGCCTCGAGTGGTCGTCGCCGTCCACCGCACCGTTGGCGACCTGGCCGGTGCGGTGGGCGGCTTCCGCCAGCACTACTACGGACTGGTCGGGCACGTGCACGAAGCCCGCAGCGACGACGTGGCCGCCCTCGTGACCAGCGGCCTGATCGACGTGGGCGCGTCCCACTGGGGCCGCCGGCCCGTCCGGTTCGCGAGGGCCATCTGGGAGCGCCCCGCCGTCGACCTCCCCGGCGTGGCCCGCGATGCGCCGGCAGTGGGGGCGTGGCTGGAGCGCCTGCGCCGCCCGAAGGTGCTCGTGGCCACCCAGACCCGGGTCACCGAGGCGGCGGCCGACCGCACGGGCACGTGGGTGCCCTGCACCCCTGTGGTCAGCGTCGTCCCCCACGATCCCGCCGACGTCGATCGCCTGGCCGCCGTGCTCTGCGCGCCCCCCGTCGCGGCGTGGGCGGTGGGCCGCATGGGCGGGTCCGGGCTCTCGGCCGCAGCGATCCGCACGTCCACCGCGCTCGCCCTCGCGGCTCCGCTCCCGCCCGATCGTGGAGCGTGGGAGGACGCGTCCGCCGCCTTGGTCGCCGGGGAGCTCGACCGCTTCGCCGAACGGGCCACCGCCATGTACCGCCTCGACCGAGACGATGCTGCGGCGGTCCTGACCTGGTGGCACGGCGCCCGCCCGGCGAATCGCGTGCTTGGCCCTGCGCAGGCTGCTCGGTAGGCTCACGGCCGACATCAGGAGTGGCCCGGGTGACCGGGTCCGGCAACCTGGGACGGACACCCAAGGTGCTCTCCCGCACTCGTGCGGGGATGTGGTCCCGGCGACGGGGCAACGAAGTGTCCGGGTCTCCACCCGGCCAAGGGTGTCCGCTCCCGGCGACTGCGCAGACGCTGGAAGAGGGAGGACAGGTGGAGGAACGGTCGGCGGAGGACGCCCCGGCGCACGACGCCCCGGCGCACGACGCGCCGGGCCTCCGACGCGCCCACTCCTCCCTCCTCCCGGCCTCCGGAGCGTGGCGCGAGGGCGACCCGGCCGGGGCCCGGAAGCACGTGTCCCTCGGCGACCGCCCCTTCGCGCTAGAGGGGGGCGGGGTGCTGCGGGGCGTGCACCTCGCCTACGAGACCTGGGGCACCCTCGACGCCGCGGCCTCGAACGCCATCCTCGTGTGCCACGCCCTCACGGGGGACAGCCACGCCACCGGCCCACTGCTGCCGGGGCACCCGACCGCTGGGTGGTGGGAGGGCATCATCGGCCCCGGTCGGGCCATCGACACGGATCGCTGGTTCGTCGTCTGCGTCAACGTGCTCGGTGGCTGCCAGGGCACCACCGGCCCGGCCAGCCCCCATCCCGACGACGGCCGCCCGTGGGGGAGCCGCTTCCCTGTCGTCTCGGTGCGGGACTGGGTGCGCAGCCAGGCCCACGTCGCCGATCACCTCGGCGTGCGCCGCTGGCACAGCGTCGTGGGCGGGTCGATGGGTGGCATGCAGGCCCTCGAGTGGGCCGTGATGCATCCCGACCGGGTGGCGTCGATCGTGCCGATCGCCACAGCGGTGGCGGCCAGCGCGCAGCAGATCGCGTGGTGGTCGACTGGCCGTCGGGTCATCCGGATGGACCCCCGCTGGCGGGGCGGCGACTACTACGACGCACCCGCCGGCGAGGGCCCCCACGAGTCGCTGTCGATCGCCCGCATGGTCAGCCAGATCACCTTCCGCAGCGACGACGTGTTCACCCGTCGCTTCGGCCGGGAGGTCGTGGAGCCGCTCGACGGCTTCCGGATGTGGCAGCGCTTCGAGGTGGAGCGCTACCTCGAGTACCACGGCGACAAGCTCGTGCGCCGCTTCGACGCCAACTCCTACCTGCTGCTCACGAAGGCCATGGACCTGCACGACCTCGGACGCGGCCGCAACGGCATCGACGCGGCGATGGCCCGCCTCACCTGTCCCGTGCTCGCCGTCGGCGTCGAGAGCGACATCCTGTACCCGCTGTACCAGAGCCAGGCCATCGTGGAGCACGCCCGGGCGGCCGGCCTCGAGGCCCGATCCGTGGAGCTCGACAGCCCCCACGGCCACGATGCCTTCCTCATCGAGCACGACCAGGTCGGCACCCCGCTGAGTGCCTTCCTCGACGACGTGGAGCACCGCCATGCCTGATCTGCCTGCCGACGAAGCGACGCCCGCCGATCGGCCGCCTCCCCGCATCGAGACCACGGCCGTCACGGCCGGGAGGGGGATGAGTCGAGACTCCCTGGCGCCCGTGCTGTTCCCGTCCACCACGTACGTGGTGGACACCGTCGCCGAGCACGCGTCGATGGTGGGGTCCGCCCGCCCGGGCAAGCTCTACTCGCGGTTCGGCAGCCCGTCGGTGCGGGAGTTCGAGGACGCCGTCGCCGAGCTGGAGGGGGCGGAGGCCGCCCTCGCCTCGGCATCGGGGATGGGGAGCGTCACGGGCGTCATCCTCGGGCTCTGCTCGAGCGGCGACCACGTGGTGGCCACCCGGCAGGTGTTCTCGGTGACCTACGCGCTCCTGGCCTTCCACCTGCCGCGCTTCGGGATCGACGTGACCTTCGTGGACGGCACCGACGCCGCGGCCATCGCGGCCGCCGTCATCCCGGGCCGCACGCAGGTGGTGCTCGTCGAGACGCCCGCCAACCCCGCCCTGTCCCTCGTCGACCTCGCCGCCCTCGGTGCCATCACCGGCCCCATCAAGGTGGTCGACTCCACGTTCGGTGGCCCCACCGTGCAGCGTCCGCTCGAGCACGGCGCCGACGTGGTGCTCCACGCCGCCACCAAGGGGATCGCCGGCCACAACGACGCCCTGCTCGGGGTCATCGCCGGCAGCGCCGAGCTGATCGACGCCGTGTGGGCCTGGCAGTCCGTGATGGGCGCTCAGGCATCGCCGTTCGACGCGTGGAACGGCATCCGGGGCATCCGCACGCTGCCGGCCCGCGTCCGGCAGCAGTCCGAGTCAGCGCTGCAGCTGGCCGCCTTCCTCGAAGGCCACCCCGCGGTCTCCCGGGTGTCGTACCCGCACCTCCCGAGCCACCCGCAGCACGACCTGGCGCGGCGCCAGATGGCCACGGGGGGCACGGTCGTCGCCTTCGAGGTGGCAGGCGGCGGCGAGGCCGCCACCGCAGCCATCGAGGGGTGCCGCGTGGCGCGCATCGCCCTCTCCCTCGGCGGCCCCGAGACGCTGCTCACCCACCCGGCCACCATCGCCGGCCGCTACACCCCCGCCGAGCGCACCGAGCTCGGCATCACTGACGGCCTCATCCGCATGTCCGTCGGCCTCGAGCACCCGGAGGACCTGATCGCGGACCTTTCGGGTTCGCTCGCTGCGCTCGCCCGCCCGAGCTGAGCGGGGCGCCTCCGGCGCGCTCACTGCTGCTCGTGGCCGTGGGAGCCGGCAACCAGTCGTCGCCGAGGTGCTGACCGGCCGGTGAAGGCGCGCCCCGTGTCGGTGATGACCACGCAGCGCAGCTCCGGATGCGCCTGCGCACCGCGAAGCGCGGGTGGCATCCCACAGCTCGTCGTTCAGGGCGTTGAGAACCTCCGGCCCGTCCCAGGTGAGGACGCGCACGCCGTCGGCGTCCGCGATCGAGACGCGGGTCATGAGGTGGAACTATTGCCGACGATGCCGGAGATGATCGAGGTGGAGCAGTACCGCCGGACGGCTGATGCCATCGTCGGCCGGAAGATCGCGGCGGTCCACGCCCCCGACGACTGGTACCTGAAGCGCGGCACGACGGCCGCCGCGCTCGAGGCTGCGCTGCTCGGGACCGCGGTCGCCGCCACCCGCCGCATCGGCAAGCTCCTGCTGCTCGACACCCCGAGGGCGGTCCTCGGGCTCCACTTCGGCATGACCGGTCGCCTGGTGGTCGACGGGATCGCCTCGATCGACCGCCTCGAGTACTCCTCCCACCGGTACGACGAGGCCTGGGTGAGGTTCGCCCTCGGCTTCGCCCGCGGCGGGCGCCTCGAGATCGTCGACCCGCGCCGGCTCGGCGGGGTGGAGCTCGACCCCGTGGAGGACCGTCTCGGGATCGACGCGCTCTCGGTGAAGCCCGCCCAGCTGCGGGACGCCCTGGCCGCCAGCAGGGCGCCCCTCAAGGCGTGGCTTCTCACCCAGGACCGCATCGCCGGCATCGGCAACCTCCTCGCCGACGAGATGCTGTGGCGAGCGGGCATCGATCCGCTGCGGCCGGCCTGCTCACTCGAGGCGGCCGAGGTCCGGCGGCTGCACCACCATCTGCAGGCCACCATCGGCACGCTCAGCGAGCGGGGCGGGAGCCACACGGGCGATCTGCACGAAGCCCGGGTGCGTGGGGCCAGCTGTCCGCGCGATGGAGCGCCACTGCTGCGCCGCACCATCGGCGGGCGCACCACGTACTCGTGCCCGCGCCACCAGCGGTGACCCCCCGGGCGGCTGGGTCGCGCCAGGACCGCCGGGTACCCTTGCCCGTTCCCCCGGACGTCCAGGAGCGGCATTGGTGGCACTCGGAGCACGACGACGCAGGATCCGCGCGCTCCTCGTCGCGGTCGCCACTGCCCTGCTGAGCGTCCTGCTGCTCAGCACGACCGCGGCCGGGCAGGACGACTGCGGCATCCTCCTGCCCGACGAGTGCGAGACGACCACCTCGATCGTCACCACCACCACGGAAGAGGAGGACCCGACCACCACCACGGAGACGGACCCGGACGAGGACCAGGACGAGTCGCCCGACACGACCGGGCGGGCAACCGACGAGGAGATCGTCACCACCACGACCTTCGCGGTGAGCACGAGTGCCGACCTCCTCGTGCCCGGCGACGGCACCGAGGGGGCCGAGAGCACCACCACCACGCTCGAGACGCTAGCGACGAGCTCCGAGGGCGGCATCAGCGACGACACGCTGATCATGCTCATGATCGCCGGGCTCGCGCTGGTCGGGCTCGTGGTGTCGGTGCTCACCTGGCGCTACTGGGCGGCCACCGGTCCGTCGGTGGCACCGCCGCCGCAGCGCGCCCGCGAGCCGCGGCGCGACCCCCGGCGCGTGTACATCGACCCCTGACTTGTAGGGTCGTCCCATGGCCGAGCCGCTCGACATCGACGCCATGCTCCAACGCTTCCGCGACCGCGCCCACGCCGTGCGGAACCGCCAGCTCCCCCCGGTGGCCGGCGAGGAGCGGGCCCGCTTCATCGAGCAGGCGCAGCGCGACTTCCAGGACTTCGCCATCATCGGCGACGCCGCCGGCAGCCTCGAGGACGGCGTCCTCGTGCTGCGGGTAGACCTCCGTCCGCCGGCGGATCCGTCCTGATGTCGGATGGCTCGAGATGACGTCGGACACCGGTCGGTTCGAACGGGCCATCGCCGCCATCGACGCGGCCAACGCCGACGATCCGGTGACCATCGAGCTGCACGGGCACGACCGTCCCAAGGAGCTGGCCCACGCCGAGCTGATGACCGCGTGGGTCCGGCGCCTGGATCCGAAGGCGACCGAAGCCCAGCTCCTCGCCGCCCGGGCCCACCACCTGCGGCGATGGACCCTTCCCCGGTCGGACTACCCGGAGGGGCGGGCCGGCTACCTCCGCTGGCGCACGGCGCTGAAGAAGCAGCACGCCGAGGAGGTGGCCGAGATCCTGGCGGACGCTGGCTACGACGCCGACACCATCCTCGTGGTCCAGGGGATCGTCCGAAAGGAGGGCCTCGGGGCCGAGCCGGTCGTGCAGGTCCACGAGGACGCGCTGTGCCTGGTCTTCCTCGAGACCCAGCTGGCCGACCTCGCCGACCGGTTGGGCGACGACCACGTCGTAGAGGTCATCCGGAAGACCGCGGCGAAGATGAGCCCCGCCGGACTGGCCCACGCCGGCGAGGTGCCGATGAGCGACGGCGACCGGAGGCTCGTGGAACGCGCGCTGGCCCCGCCGCGCTAGCCGCGGGCGCCGGAGCGGTTGATCGCGGTGTCGTCGGTGCCCAGGTAGGACTCGATCACCGCGGGGTGCTCGAGGACCTCGGCGGGCGTGCCCTCGGCGATGATCCCGCCGAGCTCGAGCGCGATCATGTGGTCGCAGATCACACGGAGCAGCGGCATGTCGTGCTCGATCACCAGCACGGAGCAGCCGACCTGGTCGCGTACCCGCAGGAGAAGGGGACCGAGCGCCTCCGTCTCCTTCTGGGCCACGCCGCCGGAGGGCTCGTCGAGCATGAGCACCTTCGGGTCCTGGGCCAGGATGCAGGCCAGGTCGACGATCCGGCGGGTGCCGGTGGAGAGCTCGCCGGTGAGCTTCTGGCGGAAGGCGCCCAGGCCCATGAGCTCGATGAGCTCGTCGACCTTGGCCGCCACGGCCAGCTCGCTCTCGTAGGACGCGGGCAGACGGAAGGCGGCGGCGACGATGTCAGTCGAGGCGAGGTGGCGCTCCCGGGCGACCGCGATCGTCTCTGCCACGGTGAGGCTCGGGTAGAGCAGCGCATCCTGGAAGGAGCGGGCGAGCCCCCCCTTGGCCCGCTCGTGCGGCGCCCATTCGGTGACGTCGTGGCCCCGCACCCCGATGCGGCCGGACTCGATGGGCAGGAAGCCGCTGATGCAGTCCATCAGGGTGGTCTTGCCCGCGCCGTTGTGGCCGATGAGCCCGAGGATCTGACCCTCGCGCAGCTGCAGGTCGACATCGTTCACGGCGGTGATGCCGCCGAAGCGCTTCACCACGCCGCTGCACTCGAGGAGCACCGGGGCGTCTTCGGGGATGGCCGCCCTGGTGGCCTCGAGCTTCGCCCCCCGCTTGCGCTTCGGAGCGGACGCCTCCGGCTCGGCGTCGGCGCCCACCGAGGCGCCGGCGATGAACACCGAGCGCAGGATGTCGGGACGTTCCAGCAGCTCCGACGTCGGTCCGGTGAAGCGCACCTCGCCCTTCTCCATGAAGACGGCCCGCTGCGCGAGGTTGAGCGCCACGTTCACGGATTGCTCGACGATGACGATGGTGGTGCCGCGGCGGTGGATCTCGCGGACCACCTCGAGCAGCTGCCCGACGATCGTGGGTGCGAGGCCGAGCGAGAGCTCGTCGATCATGAGCACCGTCGGCTGCGTCATGAGGGCCCCGCCGAGGGCCAGCATCTGCTGCTCGCCGCCGGAGAGGTTGCCCGCCATCTGCCCCGCTCGGGACCGCAGGATCGGGAAGAGCACCTCCACCTCCGCCAGTGCCGCTTCCACGCGGTCCTGGTCCTTGCGGATCAGCCACGAGGCGAGGCGCAGGTTCTCCGTGACGCTGAGCGTGGGGAACACGCCCTTGCCGCCCGGCATCAGTGAGACGCCCCGGTGGGTGGTGGCGTCGGCGGAGAGCTTCGTGATGTCGTCGCCCTCGAACTCGACGGTGCCGGCGGTGGGGCGCACCAGGCCGCAGATGCCCTTGAGCAAGGTCGACTTGCCGGCGCCGTTTGTGCCGAGCAGCGCGACGATCTCGCCCCGGGCGACGTCGAAGTCGACGTCGAAGAGGATCTGGACCGGACCGTAGGCCATGTCGATGCCCCGGCAGGAGAGCAGTGGGGCGTCCGTCGTCTCGGCCTGCAAGGGGACGCGGCGCCCATTCGTGCCGTTGGTCTGCTCGATGGTGGTCACGACGCCGTTCCCGCCGGCTCGCGGACCGGTGTCGGCGACGGCGCATCGCTCAAGGCGCCCTGCAGCAGCCCCACCTCGTTTTCGGCGTGCTTGGCCCCGGCCTCCCGCTTGTCGGCCACGAGGCTGGGCACGAGGATGCCGCGCCGCTCGGCGACCCGGATCAGGATGCGATCCCGCAGGTTGTAGATCAGCTGGCCGATGCCACCGGGCAGCACGAGCAGCACGATCAGCAGCACGCCGCCGGTGAGAAGTGGCCGGATGTCGCCGAGGGCGGTGATCGTCTCGATGTACCGGAACAGCAGCACGCCCGTGACCGCTCCTGCGATCGAGCCGAGGCCGCCGATCACCGCTGTGGCGAACAGGTTGATGGAGTCGTAGGGCGGGTAGCTGCCGAACTCGACGCTGGTGAGCAGCAGGACGTGCAGTCCGCCGGCGACACCGGCGACGACGCCGGCCAGAAGGAAGGCAGCCAGCTTCACCTGCGTGGTCGGCACCGCGGCTGCGTCCGCCGCCCGCTCGTTGTCCCGGGTGGCGATGATCACGCGCCCGGCGCGGGCCTTGCGCACGCCTTGGGCGGCGAGGATCGCCAGCAGCAGGAACGCCAGGCAGAAGACGTACATGTTGTACCCGTCGCTCAACTCGATGCGCTCGAGGAAGAGCGGCCGGTCGACGCCACTCGGGAGGATCGACGGGAAGTTGTTGACGTTGATGACGTAGCGGTCGAGCGCCACCGCGAGGGCGAGCGTGGTGACGGCCAGGAACAGCCCCTTGATGCGGAGCGCGGGGAGCCCGACGAGGAGCGAGATGATCGCGCCGGCCGTGCCCGAGGCCAGGAGCACGAGGAGGAGATCGGTGTTGTAGTCGGCGATCAGGTTGCCAGCCACCAGTGCGCCCACGCCCACGATGGCGAACTGGCCGAGGCTGATGTGACCGCCCCAGCCGGTGAGCACCACGAGCGACACCGCGACCATCGCCCACACGATCCCGAGGGCGGCGAGGAACTGGTTCGACGGTCCCCAGGTGTTCGGCACGATCAGCACGACGAGGGCGAGCACCACGGCGAGGGCGCGCTTCGTCCAGAGCACCTCGGGCAGTCGCCGGAGCTCCTCGGGGATCGGTTTCAGCACCGCGGTGGCCGACCACGAGGACGTGCCCGACTCCTCCGCCCTCGAGAGCTTGCCGCGCTGCAGCAGGAGCGCCCCCAGGATCACGACGAGGAACACCATGTTCTGGAACGTGGGGGAGCCGCTGGTGTTCCAGCGCACGACCTGCTCGACGATGCCGAGGGCCACGCCGGCGCCGAACGCGATCGGCAACGACTCCATGCGGGCGACGACGGCAGCGGCGAGGGCCGGCAGCAGCACCACGGGACCGGCCGACGCGACGCCCGGCACGACACCGGAGAAGGGGGCCTTGAGGACGAAGGTCAGGGCCGCCAGGCCGCCGGCGACCATCCAGACGATGGTGGAGAGACGTTTGATCGGGATGCCGAGCAGGAGGGCCCGGTCGGAGTTCTCGGCCGCCGCCCGCACCGCGATGCCGACGTCGGTGCGGAGGAGGAACCAGGCGAGCCCGGCCAGCACCGGCGGGATGACCATGCCGATGAGGATCTCGTCGCCGGTGAGCGTCTTCACGCCCATGTCCAGGGTGATGTCGAGGGGGATCGTGAACCCGCCGGTCAGGGACACGAAGCCGATGGCCTTGGTGGCGATGAGGAGCTCGGCCACGGCGAGCATCTGGCCGATGCCGATGCTGGCCACCGTGAGGATGAGGCGCGAGGACGTCCGGAACCGTCGCACGATGAGATCGACGAGGGCCCCGGTGGCGATGCCGATGGCGACGCCGATCCCGAGGGCGACGAAGAAGTTCATGCCCTTCTCGAGGTGGAGGCCGATGGCGATCACCCCGGCGAAGCTGCCCATCGAGCCGTAGGCGAAGTTGATGAACCGGTTTGTCCGGTAGATGAGGATGAGGCCCATCGCCAGCAGGGCCGTCACCGTGCCGACGATCATGCCGGCGACGACGATGCCCCACGGCGCCTTCTCGTCGAGGTATGGACCGGTGCCGGGGGCGTTGTAGATCGCCCACACCAAGACGGCCACGAGCACGACGGCGCCGCCGATCCGGACCGGGCGGGGGAGGTCGTCGAGACGCTCCCGGAGATCGTCGATCACGCCGGCTTGCCCGGGTTCCCGGCGGGGATCTGCCCGGTCTGCCAGCGTTCGTTGCTCGTGCCGACGTAGGCGCCGTTCTTGCCGTTGTAGGTGGAGACGGCGTTGCGGTCCCAGTAGATCTCGCGCACGTCGTTGGCCGCCGTGCGGTCGCCCGGGCCGAACTTCCAGAGGCCGACCGGACCGGACTTCTCCGGGTAGTTGAACATCCCGGCCTCGAACGACGCGGGCGTGAGGCCCGGCCCGGCGCCCTGGATGCCGATCGCCAACATGTACATCTGGTAGTAGATGAGGTCGACCGAGAAGGCCGGCTCGTCCTGGCGGACCGACTTGTACGCCGCGTAGGCGATCGTGTCGGTGGGCCGCTGGAAGCCGTTCAGCGAGCTGACGCCGAAGGCGTGGGCGGCGAAGTCCTGGTTCCAGAGCTGGCCCACGATGTCGGCGTCGGTGAGGGCGGTGCCGACGATGATGAACTCCGGGAAGTACTGCTCGCGAGCGGCCACGCCGGACAGGAAGACCGGCAGGATCGGGTCGCAGCCGCAGACGATCGTGGTGATGTTGCGGTCCTTCATCTGGGCGATGATCCCGGTGGCCTGGTCGGACATCGTCGCCAGGTCGAGGACGTACTTGCGGTTGAAGCCCGGGTCCTTGCCTGCCTTGGTGATGATCGCCGTCGCGTTGTCGACCGACTCCTGGTACCACGAGTTCTCGGGGGCGAGGGTGGCGAAGGCTCGCGGCCGGTCCTTCAGCGGCCGGCCGTCGCCGCCGTTGCCGCCGGCGTAGGCCGCGGGCTTGTCGTAGAGACGGTTCACGGCGTACTCGGCGGCCAGCTCGGAGACGATCGAGCCGTCGGTGGCGAGGCTCCAGGCGAACGGTGCCCGCTGCTCGTGCCAGGCGCGGGAGAGGTACGGCGTGCCGAAGGCGATCACGCCGCGCTTGGCGAGGGCACCGGCATAGGGCTCCGACGTGGCGGAGAGGTCGGCGAAGGCGCCGATCTCCTCGGCGACGCGGATGGCATCGGCCTCCGCCTTGTCACGGCCCCCGCCGAGGAGCTCGTTCGTGTTCGAGCCCTGGCCGTCGTAGAAGACGATCTCCATCTTCCGGCCGTAGAACTGGAAGCGCTGGTTGAAGTAGTCGGCCAGCGCCGTGACCGTCTTGGTGATGGTGTTCGGCGAGTCCACCAGAGAGGCACCGGCGAGGTCGGCGAGCGTCTGCTGGAAGCCACGCTCGTTGAGCACCCGGAACGCGACCTTGATGGTGTCGCCGCTGACGCCCTTGTGGGTGCCGCCGCCGTTGTCGCCCGAGAACGCGGCACAGGGCGGGGAGTAGGGGTCGCCCGGCACCTGGTCCTGCCGGTCGGGGCAGGCCATGGCCGCTGCAGCGACGCCCGTGCCGGCCTGGCCGCCGGAGCCCGCAGTGCCCGCCGTCCCCTCGGTCCCGGCGCTGCCCTCGGTGGCGGCGATCTTGGTGACGGTGACATTGGGGTTGGTACCGCCGGTGAGCTGGTTGTCGCCGAGGGCGAGGGTCACGTCCTTGGTGGCGACGTCGCCGGAGAAGGCGACGGAGTAGGGGTTGGCCCCGCTGGCCACGACCTTGCCCGATCCGATGCTGCTGAGCGCCTCGAGGGACTGGTCGATGTCGTCGGCCGTGGCGTCGAACCCGATCGGTTCGGTCTCCTGGGTCTCGCCGGCCACGGTGGCCGTGAGGGTGAAGGCACCCCCGGTGGGCGCTCCGGTGATCTCGATCGAGTACGCAGCCGTGGCCGTGGTGCCGACGCCGGCGGCCGCCCCGTTGGGAGTGGTGGCGCCGGTGAGGGCGCCCGTGGCGACGTCGTCCTGCACCTTCGACGGCACGAGCACCGAGAGCAGCAGGATCAGGAGCGCGAACACCGCAAGCGGGCCGTAGCCCCGCATGATGCGCTGCCACACGCTGAAGTGGCCGCGCGGCGGGTTGGCGTCGAGCACGGGTGCGGACATCAGGCCTCCAGGGGGATCTCTCGCTGGGCCCGCAGCATCTTGCGGCGGTCCAGCTCAGCAGTCGCGAGCAGCAGGAGGATCCCCGCAGTCGCGACGGCGAGCAGGACCCCTCCACGCTCGCCCTTGAGGTCGGCGATCGGCTCGACCGGCTGCACGATGCCGGGGCCGCCGCCTCCGCCCGGGGTGTCGTTGAGGACCGGCGGGGTGGACCCACTGAAGCCGGGGGTGCCGCCGGTCCCGAGGCTCGGTAGGCCACCGGAGGGCAGGCTCGGCAGGGCGGGCAGGGCGGGCAGGGCGGGAGTGACGCCGAGGCCGCTGAAGCCGGCGATGTCGGCCGTGGTGGCCTGCACGCCGCCGAGTTCCACGGTGAGGCGCCCGGCGCCGCTGACCGTGCCGAGGGCCAGATCGAGCACCGTGACGGCGGTGGAGGCGTTGTTGCCGAGCAGATCTGGGTTGCCGCCACATCCGATCGTGGAGAGCGCCGTGGTCAACGCTTCCCGGAAGTCCTGCGCACCGCCCAGGATCGGACCGATGATCCCGTCGCGTAGCTGGGACGGGACGATCCCGATGGTGAGGGGGTCGACGAACACGGTGCCCTGCTCCACGTGGGTGGAGGGCGGGGTGAACGCCAGTCCGAGCGAGCTCAGCGTGTCGCCGAGCACCTGGATCTGCCCGAGCGCGTCGTTCGGCAGCGGAATCGGCACGCCGCCGAGGAGGAGGGCGCCGAGGCTGAACCTGCCGGTGCTGGTGGTGGCGGCGCCCGTCTGCTGGACCGCTTCCCAGCGCATCCCCCGCAGCGTGATGGCGCCACCCAGCAAGTGCACGTCGCCGAGCTCGGTCGCCGCCTTGGCTTCACGGAGGCCCTCGCCGATGAGCCCGGACTGGACGGAGCTCTGGCCCCCGGCCACGTACACCGACGCCATATCACCGAGGGGCGCGATCGTGGTGGTGGCCTCGGCGATCGGGTCCTTGGTCGCCCGGGCCGACATGGAGATGAGGCCGCCGGCCTCGGTGGCCGTCCGGCCTTCGGCGGCGCCCTCGTCGTCGGCGTTGACGATGACGGCCTGCGGCTGCTGGTCGGCGGGCAGCGTCGGGTCGGCGCCGTCGCAGCCCTCCCCGCCGAGCGTCACGCCGATGACGCCGAGGTTGATCGCCTTGCTCTGGGCGCTCGACCCAGTGTTCTGGTGGCCGGCCACGGACTCAGCCGCGGTCACGCCGAAGCTGAGGTTCCCGAAGACGGGGTTCACCTTGTAGCCGACGGCGATGGCGCTGCCCGTGCCGGGGTTGAAGGCAGCCTCCTGGGTGGGGGCGGCCGAGCCCGGGGCGCTGACGAGGAACGTCAGGACCGTCAGCAGGCTGACGCCGACCGCGACCTTGGCCGTGCGGCGGTACGCCGGTCGTGCGACCCTCATTCCTTTGCGACCCCCTGAGTATCCATCGTCGCGGTCTCGGACCGTACCCAATCCGGAGCGGTGGCGGGCATCGCCCCGCCCCCGGACCCTCCGGACTTGTTCGACACCCGACCCGTCATCTCCCCCTCGCGCCGTGGTGCGATGGTTGGGTGCCGATCGGGGCCCCTGCTATCGTCGCTGGCTCACGCGGACGTGGCTCAGCTGGTAGAGCACAACCTTGCCAAGGTTGGGGTCGCGGGTTCGAATCCCGTCGTCCGCTCCAGAGAAGCCCCTGCTCAGGCGGGGGTTTCTTGCTGTCCGGCGGCCGTTCCGAGCGTCCGGGGCCGCCCACTAGCGTGACCCAGATGGCCGACGACCACAGTGCCTGGGTGGCCCGCGACGCGGCCGTCGTCTGGCACGGGTTCACGCAGATGGCGGCCTATGCCGAGAACGCACCGATCGTCGTGGAGGCGGCCGACGGCCGCGAGCTCATCGACGTCGAGGGGCGCCGCTACCTGGACGCCATCTCCTCGCTCTGGGTCACCACGCTGGGCCACCGCGTGCCCGAGCTCGATGCCGCCCTGCGGGGCCAGATCGACCGGGTGGCGCACTCGACGATGCTCGGGAACGGCAACCGGGTGGTCGTCGAGCTGGCCGAGGCTCTGGCCGCCCGGGTGCCGGTCGACGGCCCGCACATCCTGTTCGCCAGCGACGGTGCCGCCGCGGTGGAACAGGCCCTGAAGATCGCCTTCCAGCACTGGACGAACCAGGGGCCGACGAAGCGCACCCACTACCTGGCCTTCACCGGGGCGTACCACGGCGACACGATCGGGTCGCTCTCGCTGGGGGACGGCGGCTTCGGCACCGACGTCTTCGACCCCCTGCGGTTCCCGGTTCGCCGCGCGCCCTACGGCGACCTCGCGGCGGCGGAGGCGCTCCTCGAGGAGCACGCCCCCACGCTCGCCGCCGTCGTCGTCGAGCCCCTCGTGCAGGGTGCCGCCGGGATGGCGATGTGCGACCCGGCCTTCGTGGCCGGCCTGGCCGGGACGTGCCGCCGCCACGACGTGCTCCTCGTCTGCGACGAGGTGGCCACGGGGTTCGGGCGCACGGGGACCCTCTTCGCCCTCGACCAGTGCGGGGTACGGGCGGACATCCTGTGCCTCGGCAAGGGGATCACCGGTGGGTACCTGCCCCTGTCGGCCACGGTCGTGAGCGACCGCGTGTTCAGTTCCTTCCTGGGCCCCGACCTCTCCGAGCGCACGCTCTACCACGGGCACTCCTACAGTGGGAACGCGCTGGCCGCGGCGGTGGCGCTCCGCCACTTGGAGCTCTTCGACGAGCTCGATGTCCTCGCCGGGGTGGCCGCGCGGGCCGGGGAGCTGGAGGCGCTGCTGGCCGAACTCGTCGCGCCCCTTCACGGCGTGGCCGCCGTCCGGCAGCGAGGCCTGATGGTGGGGATCGAGCTGGCCCCACCGGCCGAAACCCTGCGCTGGGGCAGGCGGGTCTCGGCGGCATGCGTCGAGCGGGGGGTCCTGATCCGGCCACTCGGCGACGTCGTCGTCCTCATGCCGATCCTCACGAGCACGGCGGCGGAGATCGAGCGCATCGTCACCGTGGTTGCGGCGAGCATCGCCGAGGTGTGCGGGGGAGCGCCCGGGCCCGCCGGAGCGTTCAGATGAGCTGGTCGGACCGGGTGGCCTCCCGGCTCGCCGACATCCGTCAGGCGGACCAGTGGCGAACCGTCCAGCCCCTCGACGGGCACCTGCCTTCGGTCACGCGGGACGGAGATCCCGTCGTCTCGTTCGCGTCGAACGACTACCTCGGGCTGGCGTCGCACCCGACCGTCGTCGCCGCCGCGCACCAGGCCCTCGACCGGTGGGGCGCCGGGTCGGGTGCCTCTCGGCTCGTCGTGGGCGGCCGGCCTGTGCACGACGAGCTCGAGCGGGAGCTGGCCGACTGGAGGGGACAGGAGGCCGCCCTCCTCCTGCCCACCGGCTACATGGCCAACCTCGGCGTCCTGGCCACGCTGGCGGCGTCGCCCGAGGTGCTGATCGTCAGCGACGCGCTCAACCACGCATCGATCGTCGACGGCTGCCGCCTGGCCCGGGGGCAGGTCGCCATCGCCCGCCACGCCGACGTCGCCCACGTCGAGGCGCTGCTGCAGGGCCACGCCGGGCCGGCCGTCGTCGTGACCGACACCGTCTTCTCCATGGACGGTGACGAGGCCCCGCTGACAGCGCTGGCCGACGTGTGTCGGCGCCGGGGAGCTCTGCTCGTGCTCGACGAGGCCCACGCCGTGCTCGGCCCGGCCCTGCCCGTCCCGCCTGCGGGCGACGAGCTCGCCCTCGTGCGGATCGGGACGCTGTCCAAGGCGCTGGGATCCGTCGGCGGCTTCGTGGCGGCGAGCCAGGACGTCGTCGATCTGCTCGTCAACGCCGCCCGCCCGTTCATCTTCACCACGGCCCCGGCCCCGGCGGACACCGCGGCTGCGCTCGCCGCCGTGCGGCTCGTCCGCTCCGAGGAGGGCAGGGCGCTCACGCAGCGGCTCCGGGGCCACGTCGACGCCATCGCGCCGGGGCACCCGTCACCCATCGTGCCCGTCGTGCTCGGCGCGGAGCATGCGGCCCTCGAAGCGGCCGCCTCGCTGCTCCGCCAGGGCCTGCTGGTCCCCGCGATCAGACCGCCGACCGTGCCGGCGGGCACGAGCCGGCTGCGGATCACGCTGTCCGCCGCTCACACCGAGGGCGACGTCGAGCGCCTCGTGAAGACCCTCGCCGACCTCCCCGCGCCCGGGGCCGCCTGATGCTCGTCGTCTGCGCCGGCACGGCGACCGACGTCGGCAAGACCTGGGTGGGCGCCGCGACGCTGGCCGAGCTGCGCCGCCGGGGCCACACGGTGTCGGCGCGCAAGCCCGCCCAGTCCTACGACCCGGCCGCCGCGGGACCGCTCGACGCGGCGGTGCTGGCAGCGGCGACGGGGGAGCGAGCGGACGACGTCTGCTTGCCGAAGCGCACCTACCCGCTGCCGATGGCCCCGCCGATGGCGGCCGCCGCGCTCGGGCAGCCGGAGCCGACGCTCACCGGGCTCGTGGCCGAGCTGCTCTGGCCGGACCCGCCCCCGGAGGTCGCCTGGGTGGAGCTGGTAGGCGGCCCCCGCTCACCGATGGCGGTCGACGGCGACGGGGTCGACCTCACGGCGCGCCTGGGCCCCGATCACGTGGTGCTCGTGGCCGACGCCGGCCTGGGCACCATCAACGCCGTCGCCCTCTCGCTCGAGCCGTTCGTAGCCATGGGCCACCGCCCCGTCGTGCTGCTCAACCGTTACGACCCGGCCGTCGACCTGCACCGCCGCAACTGGACCTGGCTAACCGACCGCTGCGGTGCGCCGGTGGTGACCGACGCGGTGGCGCTCGCCGACGCCCTCGCGCCTACGCCCCGATGACCGGCGGGCGTCCGAGGCCGCCCGCCTCGCACATGGCGAAGTAGAAGTCACGCACCCCTCCGGCGTCGATCACGCTCGTCACGTTGCCCTCGCCGTCGAGGTTGAGGTTCGCCCCGTGGATGGCGAAGTAGACGTCGGTGATCTCGGTGTTCGACTCCGGCACGTGGAGCGTGTGCACCGAGCCGGCCGGCTCGAACAGGTAGCTCCCGGCCACGTTCACGTCGTCGGGGTACTCCAGGTACTTCCACGAGCCGGAGAGCGTGAACGCGTGGACCACCCCGGTGTGCTTGTGGGTGTCCACGGTCATTCCGGGCCGGAACTTCGTGCGTATCACCCAGAGCCCTGCGTCGACGTCCACCTGGAGCAGCTGGAGCGTGGAGCCGTCACCGAGGTCGACGAAGGGGAGGTCGGCTTCGCGACGGAGCACGGCGGTCGGGATGTCGATGGTGGTCATGGTCGCAACGTACCGGCGAGCCAGCTCTCGCGCGTGCTCGGCATGCCCGACCGGCCATCGGCCGCCGGTCGGACGCCGAGCACCTGGTGGATGCTGATCCCGCCGTCGTCGAAGCCCACCGCGGACCCCGCCATGTACAGACGCCACACCCGGGCTCGTGCCTCGCCCACCAGGCGGACGGCCTCCTCCCAGCCCGCCTCGAGGTTGCCGCTCCACGCGCGCAGCGTGCGGGCGTAGTGCTCGCGCAGCGACTCCAGGTCCCGCACCTCCAACCCGGCGGACTCCATGGCCAGCACCACCTCGCCCACGTCGAGCAGCTCGCCGTCGGGGAACACGTAGCGGCCGGTGAACGAGCGGCGGCGGAGGCGCGACCCCGTGACGCTGGAGATGGCGTCGTTCAGGAGCCGCCCCGTCGGGCGGAGCAGCTCGGAGAGCCGCCCGAAGTACTCGGCCGTCCGGCGCTGGCCGACGTGCTCGAACATCCCGATCGAGGAGATCGCGTCGAACGTCTCGCCCCGGACGTCGCGGTAGTCCTGGAGGCGGACCTCCACCTGATCGCCGAGGCCGGCCGCCTCCACCCGTTCGCGGGCACGGTGCGCCTGCTCCGCGCTGATCGTGACGCCGACCACCGACGCGCCGTGGTGGAGGGCGGCGTGGATCGCCATCGAGCCCCAACCGCACCCGACGTCGAGCAGCCGGGCACCGGATCGCTCGTGCAGTCCCAGCTTCCGGCTCACCAGCTCGTGCTTGGCCGCCTGGGCCTCTGCGAGGGTGCGGCCCGGGTCGTCGAAGTAGGCGCACGAGTAGGTCATCGCCTGGCCCAGCACGATGTCGTAGAACTCGTTGCCGACGTCGTAGTGGTGGCTGACCGCTCGGGCGTCGCGGGCCTTCGAGTGCAGCAAGCCGCGGGGGCGGACCTCCTCCTGCGGAGGGGCGGGGGGCGGGCCCAGCGCGTGCACGCGCGCGGCGGCGACCAGCGCGGCGAGCCAGCCGCGGAGGCCGACGCGCTGGTCCGGCCGGCTGTGCCCCTTGAGCGCGTCGAGCAAGCCGACGAGGTCGCCGTCCACGTCGAGCTCGCCGGCCACGTGGGCCCGGGCGAGGCCAAGCCCCCCGGGCGCCCAGACGATGCGCCGGAGCGCGGCCGCGGACCGGACGCGGATCGTGCCCGGGGCGGTGCTCGGGCCGATGGCACTGCCGTCCCAGAGCTCGATGCGAACCGGTGGCTCGTCGCCGGTCAGCGCCTTGAGGACCGGGCGCAGGGCCGCGACGACGGTGCCGTCCGAAGCGGCACCGGGGGGCAGTCGGACCGGATCCGGCTCGTTGAGCGACGGGGAGGAGAGGGCCATGGTCGACCTCCGCAGCGTGGTCGTCGGCGCACCCGCCGGCGCTGCCCGCGAACCCTACCGGGCCGGCGTGCGCCGCGCCCGGGGGGTCCCGTCGGGTGCCGACCGAGAGATGAGGGCCGGGGGAAGACGACGGCCGCGGGCTCGGGGGCCCGCTGGCCGGCCATGGCGGAGGTCACCGCTCCGAGGGCCATGTGCTCGATCACGAGGGCGGCCGTCACCTCGACGCTCGACCGGGGAGGATCGGCAGCGACTGGGCAGGCAGATGACGGCGTTGGCCAGGACGAGCCAGCCCACCGCCTCGAGTCGGTCGTGCCGGTCAGCGTAGCCGCGCCGCCCGCGACCAGCCATGGTGACGGAGGACCATGCCCGACGGATGGGTGCGGGCCGGAGACAGGCCGACGGGTAAGGTGACCGCTCCCTGGTGGCGTGGCCGAGTGGCTTAGGCAAGGGCCTGCAAAGCCCTGTACGCGGGTTCGATTCCCGCCGCCACCTCCATGCCGACCAGCCGTGTCCTACGGTGGGCGCGATGGCCGAACCGGCGGACCCCGAGGTCCTGAAGGTGGCCGAGATGTCCGCCGGCATCGCCCGGACCCTCGCTCACCACGACGATGTGACCGCGATCCTCGATCGTATCGCCCACCTCGCCGTCGATCACCTCGAGCAGTGCGAGCACGCGGGCATCTCCGAGACCCACAAACGGCAGATCACCTCGCCGGGGTCCACGGGCGAGGTCCCCAGGATCGTCGACCGCATCCAGGAGGAGGTGGGCGAGGGGCCGTGCCTCGACGCGATCCGGGAGCAGGAGGTCTTCCGCACGGGCGATCTGGCGGGTGAGCGCGCTGGCCCGCCTTCTCGCACCGGGCGCACGCAGCGACCGGCATCACCAGCGTCCTGGCGGTGCGCCTCTTCGTCGAGGCGGACACGATCGACGCGCTCAACCTGTACTCGACGCAGCCGGACGCCTTCGACGAGCACGACATGGCGCTGGCCGCGGTCTTCGCCGCCCACGCCGCCGTCGCCATCCAGTCCGCGCGCCGAGAGACGTCGCTCGAGCACCAGGTCGAGAGCAGGGACGTCATCGGCCAGGCCAAGGGCATGCTCATGGCCCAGTCGGACATCAACGAGGACGCCGCGTTCGACATCCTGCGGCGTGTCTCCCAGCGGCTGAACATCACCCTCGTCGAGGTCGCCGACGACGTCGTCAACCGGCGGACGCCGGGGCACCGATCGTGAGCGAGCCCCCCCGCGCATCGGTAGGGTCAGCACATGGCCGACACCACCGTGCAGACGGACATGGACGTCGTGCGCGCGTTCCTCGGTGCGCTGGGCCGGCTGGACATCGACGCCGCGGCACACCACCTCCACGACGCCGTCGTCTACCAGAACGTGCCGCTCCGGCCCGCCCGCGGGCGCCCGATGGTCGAGAAGCAGCTGCAGTGGATGGGCCGCTACGGCAGCGCCTTCGAGGCCCGCATCCACAACATTGCCGCCGCCCATGGCGTCGTGCTCACCGAGCGCACCGACGTCCTCGGTCTCGGCCGAATGCGCGCCTCGTTCTGGGTCTGCGGCACCTTTGAGGTGCAGGACGGGAAGATCATTCTCTGGCGCGACTACTTCGACTATGTCGACGTCGCCGTCGCGTTCGTCAAGGGCGCCGTGCGGGCGGTCATCGGCCGGAATCCATGACCGGAAACGCGCCCGAGTGGTTCGAGGGGGCCGTGCGCGGCCCGTTGGGCGCCTCCGTCACCATCGCAACACCCGCTGGCCGTCCGGGACCGCTCCGAGCCGTATTGCTCTCGTCACTGACGGCCCAACTGGTCGAAGAAGACCAGCGGCAACGCTGTAGTTCTTCGACCAGTTGGTGGGGGATTGTCCGGTTTCGGTGCACAACGACCGCTGGCCAGAGCGCTGCCGGATCATGTCCTGCAGTGCCCCGACCAGCCGGCTCGGGTGGGTCCGATCGTGTGCGGCCGCCGTGCGTAGGTCAGACCCGGTCGTCGTAGACGGTGCGAGTGCCGGCGTCGCGGTCGACGACCGTGCGGGTACGCCGCGAGCGCGGGCCCCAGATGAACAGGCTGGCGAGCAGCCCGATGGCGCCGATGATCATGAGGATCACCCCGGCGTTGTTGACGTTGAAGCCTTCGGCGCTGTCTGCCTCGATCGCGAAGGTCAGCAGTGCGCCGACCGCCATGATCACGATGCTGGTACCGATGCCCATGTGAACCCCGTCCTCCTGTGGACACGCTGAGGTGCGTAGCCCCTTCCTTCCCGACTGTGACGTTCGCCATACCGAACACCATCCGGGCGAGAACGCGCGGCGGGGGTCGCCGAGCGCCTGCACCGGGACTGGCAGTGGCCCCTCGTCGACGGCGCCCGCGCGGTCACGCCGGGCCGTCGCTCCGACACCTCGAGCTCGTCGGCGAGCCGCGCCTACCCGGCGTCTGCAGGAGGAGGTCGCCACCGGCCGGTCGCCCGCGTGCCGCATCCTGCCGAGCCGAGCGGTCAGCGCGGGGAGGCGGGGCGCCGGCCCAGGCGACCGGCGTTGAAGTCGTCGTACGCCTGTTGCAGCTCGGCCCGGGTGTTCATCACGAACGGGCCGTAGGCCGCTACCGGCTCGCGGATGGGGAGCCCGCCGAGGACGAGGAGGTCGAGGGCCGGCGTGTGGCCGTCCTGTGCGACGTCGGCGCCGACCGTGATGACGTCTCCCGCCTGCAGGACGGCCAGCTGGCCGGAGCGCAGGGCGGCCCGCTCCGGACCGACCGTGCCGCTGCCGGAGAGGGCGTAGACGAGCGCGTTGTAGTCGGCGGGCCAGGGCAGCCGCAGCTGGGCACCCGGCGACACCGTGGCGTGGAGGACGGCGATGGGTGTGTGGGTGATGCCCGGGCCCTCGTGGCCGGCCACCTCGCCGGCGATCACCCGGAGGAGGGCGCCGCCGTCGTGCGAGGCGAGCAGGGCCACCTCGCCCCCACGGATGTCCTGGTAGCGGGGCGCCGTCAACTTGAGTCGGGACGGGAGGTTCACCCACAGCTGGACGCCGTGGAAGGTGCCGCCGCGCGCCACCACCTCCTCGGGCGGGGCCTCGATGTGGAGGATGCCGCCGCCGGCGGTCATCCACTGGGTGTCGCCGTCGGCGATGGTGCCGCCGCCGCCGTTCG
>JAUXRW010000078.1 GCA_030681555.1 Acidimicrobiales bacterium | reverse complement strand
CGGCGTCCCCGCACGATCAGGTACGGCACGTCGTGGTCGAGCGTGGCCAGCGCCTCCTTGGCCTCCGCGGCGCCGACGAAGCCGACGGGCAGCCCGATGATCGCGGCCGGACAGGCTCGTCCGTCGAGCACCAGCTCGAGGAGCCGGAACAGGGCGGTGGGCGCGTTGCCGAACACGGCGACCGCACCGTCGGCGACGGGGAGCCAGCGGTCCACGGCCGCCGCGGACCGGGTGGTGCGCGCGGCCTGAGCCTCCGCGGGCACGTCGGGGTGGTCGAGGGTGCACACGATCTGGTTGTCGGCCGGCAGCCGAGAACGGGTGATGCCGTTGGCGACCATCCGGGAGTCGGCCAGGATCGGGGCCCCGGCTCGCAGCGCGGCGCGGGCCGCCCCAGCGAAGTCGGCGGACGCCGCCACCAGCGGCGGCAGGTCGGTCATCCCGCTGGCGTGGATCATGCGCACCACGACCACCTCGAGGTCAGGCGGTGTCGTGGAGAGGTCGGCCTCGGCTCGGATGGTGGCGAACGACGCCCGGTAGATGGCGGCGCCATCGCGTTCGTAGTCGAGCCTCACGGTGCGCCGATCTCGAAGGTGCCGTCGTCTGCGGCGACCACGACGCGCTCGGCGTTGGCCCCGCACCGCTTCTCGCAGCCAGAGAGGTGGATCCGCCCGGTCAACACGCCGGGGGCGTCGAGCAGGGCGCGGGCCGCTCGCCCGGTGTCGGCGCGCGACGATGCGCAGCCGAGGAGCCCGACGCAGGCCGAGACGAGGTGCGTGGGATCCGCGGGGTCGGGCGAGAAGCCCACCCGTGCCAGCGCTGCGATGGCCGTTGCCTGGTCGGCCCGGGCGACGCCCAGCAGCACGATCCCCCGCCACGGTGTGCACCGGACCCGGGCGTTCGTGACCTCGACCAGCGCCGCGACCGACCGCAGCGCGGCCGGCGACGTGCGGCCCAGCAGCGGGGCGGCGCCCAGGTTCACCTGATCGGCACGTGCGTGCGCCACCGCACCGATCGGGGCGTCGGCGACGCGCGGGCGGGGTGCTGACGCCCAGCGGATGGCGATCCCCGTCGTGAGGCTGCCGAGGAGCTCGGCCCGTCCGATCCGCTCGACGAGCTCCGCCATGCGCTCGCCCTGTTGCGCGCAGCGCCGTGCGGCGGCCACCACGACGGGCTCGACCTCAGCGAGGGGGATGCACGCCACCGACCCGTCGTTGTCGTCGAGGGGCCGGCCGAGCTCGAGCTGCACCACGATGCCGCCCTCGACGGTGCGGACCGCCCCCATGGCGACATCCGCGGGCACCCCACGAACCGAGGCCACGCCCCCGCCGTCGATCACGACGCAGAACTTGGGTGGCAGGCCCTCGAGGCCCGGGGCCGCAACCTGGTGGCGGGCCACGTCCGTGACGAGCGCGCCGATGTCGGCCAGCTCGGTGGGATCGTGACCGGCCAGCGGGGGCCCGACGACGTCTCGACGCGCGTCGCGTGCGGGGTCGGCGTCGGCCAGCCCGTGGCCCACGAGGTGGGCGGCCGCCGCCCGGACGTCCGACGGGCGCAGGCCGCGGATCTGGAGGTTGGCGCGGGCGGTGAGCTCGACCGTGCCGGAACCGAACCGCTCCGCCACCTCAGCCACCGCCCGGATCCCCGCCGGTGTGATGGCGCCGCCGGGGAGACGGACGCGCATCAGCATTCCGTCGGCCGCCTCCAGCGGTGCGACCACGCTGGGACAGGCCCCTCGAACGGGGAACGACGGCGCGGACGCGGACACGAGCCGGACCGTATCATCCACGTAGGGTGCACTGCCCTACATGGGTGGTACGGTCCGCCGCATGCCCCAGCCGTCGAGGTTCCTGATCAACACCGGCACCGGCAAGGGCAAGAGCTCAGCCGCCATGGGCGTGCTGGGGCGAGCCTGGGCACGAGGCTGGGACGCGGCGGTCGTCCAGTTCGTGAAGAGCGAGAAGTGGAAGGTCGGCGAGCGCAAGCTGGCCGACCACCTCGGCATCGAGTGGCACACTCTCGGCGACGGCTTCACCTGGGAGTCGACCGACCTCGACGAGACGGCCGCCAAGGGCCGCCACGCCTGGGATCGGGCCGCCGAGCTCATCACCAGCGGCCGCTACGACCTGGTCATCCTCGACGAGGCCACCTACGTCGTGAAGTACGGCTGGGTGCCCGTCGAGGCCCTGGTGGAGGTGATCTCCCAGCGCCCTCCGCGCACCAACGTCGTCATGACCGGCCGCTACGCCGCTCCCGAGCTCATCGAGATCGCCGACACCGTGACCGAGATGGTGAAGGTCAAGCACGCCATGGACCAGGGCATCGGCGCCCGCAAGGGCATCGAGTACTAGGCCGATGTCCACCCTGACGCCCCGGGTGGTGATCGCTGGCACCCACTCGGGCGTCGGCAAGACCACGATCGCCACCGGGCTCATGGCAGCACTACGAGCCCGCGGACTGCGCGTCGGTGCCGCCAAGGTGGGGCCCGACTTCATCGACCCCGGGTACCACGGCCTGGCCACCGGCCGGCCGGGTCGCAACCTCGACCCGTGGATGTGCGGATCCGACGCGATCGCACCGCTGGCCGGGAGGGCGGGCCACGGCTGCGACGTCCTCGTCGTCGAGGGCGTCATGGGGCTCTTCGACGGGGCCGCCGACGGGACACCGTCGTCCACCGCCGATGTCGCCATCGGGCTCGACGCGCCGATCGTCCTGGTGGTCGACGCCGCATCGGCCAGCACCTCGGTGGCGGCGGTCGTGCACGGCTTCGCCACGTTCGACCCGCAAGTCCGCCTCGCCGGCGTCGTCCTGAACCAGGTGGCGTCCGACAGCCACGAGGCCATGCTGCGCGCTGCGCTCTCGCCGCTCGGCATCCCCGTGGTCGGCGTGCTGCGCCGCGACCCCCGGGTCGGCTGGCGCGACCGCCACCTCGGGCTCGTCCCGGTGATCGAACGGCCGGCAGAGGCGACCGCCTCGCTGGCCCGACTCGCGGCCCTCGTCGAAGCGCACTGCGACCTCGACGCGATCCTTGCCATCGCCCGCCGCGCCCCCGCCACCACCACGGCACCACCACCGGCCCCCGCACACGTGGGCGACGCGCGCATCGCGGTGGCAAGCGGTTCCGCCTTCAGCTTCACCTACCCCGACAACCTCGAGATGCTCCGGGCCGCCGGCGCCGAGCTCGTCGAGTTCGATCCCTGCACCGACGACCACCTCCCCGACGGCTGCACCGGACTGATCGCGGGCGGCGGGTTCCCCGAGGTGCGCCTCGACGCCCTCAGCAACAACACCCCGCTGCTCACCGACGTCCGCCGGCGGGTGGACGAGGGCCTGGTGGTGTGGGCCGAGTGCGGCGGCCTGGTGTGGCTCGGCCAAGGCCTCGACGGGCAACGGCTCGCCGGCGTCGTCGACACCCACGCGGTCATGGGCGACCGGGTCACCCTCGGCTACCAGGAGGCGACGACCCGGGTCGACTCGCCGCTCGGGCCTGCCGGCACCACGCTGAGGGGCCACGAGTTCCACTACTCGACCGTCGAACCGCCAGGCGATGCCCTGCTCCTGACCGGACGCCACGGTTCCTCACGGGCTGGCTTCGCCAACGAACGCCTGCTGGCTTCGTACCTGCACCTACACCTCGGCGCGCGCCCCGACATCGCCGAGCACCTCGTACGGGCCTGCAGCGGGCGGCAACAACGGCACGCTCCTGCCCTACGTGTACCCTACGTGCGGTAGGTTGCCCAGCGGTGCACAAGTCATCGATCTACCTCCCCGACCAGCTCAAGAGCGACCTCGCCGCGCTCGCGGCCCGCTCGGGGCGGGCCGAAGCCGACCTGATCCGCCAGGCCATCGAGCGACTCCTCGCGGTCACCGACGCCGAGCCCTCCTCTCAGCCCACGCTTCCACCGCGCCGTCAGGGACCGGTGCTTATCGGCGTCGGGCTCGGTCCCGGCGATCCGCGCCAGGTCACCCTTCTGGCCAAGGACACGCTCCTCACCGCAGACCGGGTCTTCGCCGTCTCCTGGACGCCACGCTCGATCGGTCGAGCGGAGACCGTGGCCCGAGGCGTCGCGCCAATGGTCCCGATCGAGCGCCTCACCCATGACATCGCCGCCGACGCCTCGGGCCGGCATGACTCGCTCGTGGCGGCCGCCGGCGCGCTCGTCGCCGCGCTGGATGCCGCGGAGGTCGTGGCCGTCGTGACCCTCGGCGACCCGTCGATGTGGTCCGTGTTCCCCGACCTCGCCAACGAGGTCGCCGAGCAACGACCCAACGTGCCGATCGAGATGGTGCCGGGAATCACCTCCTACCAGTCGTTGGCCGCCACTACCGGCACCACACTCGCCCGCGCCGGGCAGAGGTTGGTGGTCGTCGACGGCCACGTTCCCGACGACGCGCTCGACGACCCGACCACCACCGTCGTCGTCTACAAGGGAAGCCCCGACGCGGGGCCGCTGCGCGACCGGGCAACGGCAGCCGGCCGCCTCGCGGAAGCCCGGGTCGGTGAGCTCATCGGGTTGCCCGGCCAACGGATCGACGAGCTCGCGCAGGTCCCCGACGGACCGATCTCCTACCTCGCGACGGTCATCCTCCCCGCGCTGGCGGAGCACCGATGACCATCTCCTTCGTGGGTGCCGGCCCTGGTGCTGCCGACCTCATCACCCTGCGGGGTGCGCAGCGTCTGGCCGCCGCCGACATCGTGATCTGGGCGGCATCGCTCGTACCCGAGGCGCTGCTCGACCACTGCCGTCCCGACGTCGAACTCCACGACTCCAAGACGATGACCCATGACGAGGTGTGCGCCGTCTACGCGACCAACCCGGAGGCCGCCATCGTGCGCCTGCACTCGGGGGACACCTCCATCTACAGCGCCATCGCCGAGCAGATCGACTGGTGTCGGCGCAACGACCGGGACATCGAGATCGTCCCCGGCGTCACCTCGATGGCGGCGGCCGCCGCCGCCGCAGGGTGCGAGCTGACGGTTCCCGGCGTCGCCCAGACCGTGGTCATGACCCGGCTCGCCAAGCACACCAGCGCGTCGATGCCCCCATCGGAGACCCTCGCCGGCGCCGCCGCCGCGGGCGGGACCCTGGTGCTGTTCCTGTCCATCGGCCACGTGAGGGCCATCGTCACCGAGCTCGTCGACGGACCCGCGCAGATGGCCCTCGAGACACCGGTGGTCGCCGCCCACCGCGTGTCGTGGCCCGACGAGCGGATCCTGCACTCCACACTGGGCGACCTCGTCACCGATGTCGAGACCGCCGGGTTCGATGCCACCACGCTCCTGCTCATCGGACCGGCGCTCGCCTTGGCAGCGCCGCCACGCCACAGCCATGTCTACGCCGCCGCCTACACGACCCGCTTCCGCGATGGAGCCCACAGCGGCACCGATGGGTGATGCCCAGCCCCACCCCGTCGACATCGTGGGCATGGTCGGCGGCGAGGCGTTCGGGAAGGCGGCGCACCACGCGGTCACCGAGGCCGATGTGCTCGTCGGCTCGCGGCGACACCTCGCCCACACCCACAGCTCCCCGAAGGCCGAGCACCTGGAGCTGACCAACCCGCTCCCCGTGCTCTTCGACTCGATCGACGAGCACCGGCGCCAGGGGCGACGCGTGTGCGTCCTGGCATCGGGCGACCCGGGGTTCTTCGGCATCACCCGCTCCCTCGCCGAGCATCTCGGCCCCGCGGCGGTCCGCGTGCATCCAGCGCCCTCGTCGGTGGCGCTGGCCTTCGCCACCCAGGGATGGAGCTGGGACGACGCCACCGTCGCATCCGCCCACGGCCGCTCCCTCGAACCCGCCATCGCAGCCGTCGCCACCTCCCCGAAGGCAGCCGTGCTCACCGACCCCACCAACCCACCCGAGGCAATCGGCGCCGCGCTCCTGCAACACGGCCCCGAGCGCGACGTCGTGGTGGTGAGCCGCATCGGCGAACGCGACGAGTCGGTGCACCACACCGACCTGGCCGGCCTCGCCGCCGGACACTTCGATCCCATGTCCGTGGTACTGCTGCGCACTCCGGCGCACGCGGCGTCTGACGAACCCACCATCCGATGGGGGCGCAGCGAGGACGCCTTCGCCCACCGAGACGGGATGATCACCAAGGCCGAGGTGCGAGCCGTGGCACTCGGCAAGCTCGCCCTCCACCCCACCGGTGTCCTGTGGGACGTCGGCGCCGGCAGCGGCTCCGTCGGCATCGAGGCAGCCCTCCTGGCCCCTCGCCTGCAGGTGTTCTCGATCGAGCGCGACGCGCACGACGCTGCTCGCATCGCCGCCAACGCCGCCGCCCACGACGCCAACATCACGGTGGTGACCGGCACCGCGCCCGACGCGCTGGCCGACCTCCCCGACCCGGACCGTGTACTCATCGGCGGAGGGGGGATCGACGTCCTCGACGAGTGCCTCAACCGGCTGATGCCCGACGGTGTCATCGTCGCCACCTACGTCCTCCTCGACCGGGCGCTCGCCGCCCACGGCCGCCTCGGCAACATGATCCAAGTCCGCGTCGACCGGTGCGTGCCCCTGGGCGCGCTCGGGGTGCGCATGGAACCGCTCAACCCCGTCTTCGTGTGCTGGGGCCCCGCATGACGCAGCTCGTCCTCGGCGTCGGGATGTCATCGAAGGCCACCCGCCAGGAGGTCCGCGACCTCGTCGACGCGGTTATCGGACAGGCCGCCGTCGGTCTTGACGCCATCAGCCTCGTTGCCACCCGGATGCGCTTCGTCGACGATGAGCGCGTCAGGTTCGGCCCCCCGGTCCTCGGCATCGACGACGGAGCGCTCCTCGCCCAGCACCCCGCACCACCGCGTCCCGATGACGGCTTCGCGGCCCGGGTCGCCGAGGGCTGCGCCCTCACCGGCGCGGGGACCGGTGCCGAGCTGCTCGTCGGCACGACCCGATCCGCCCACGCCACCGCCGCGCTCGCGCTCGGCTGCCCCGAAAGAGCCTGTCCATGACCGTCCACCTCGTCGGAGCAGGGCCAGGAGACCCAGATCTTCTCACCGTACGGGCCGCCCGCCTGTTGTCGGTCGCAGAGGTCGTCGTCCACGACCGGCTCACCACACCCGCCCTGCTCGCCCTCGCCCCCGCCGACGCTGTCCGCATCGACGTGGGAAGGCCGCGGGATCCAGTCCCGTCTCCCAGGAGCGCATCAGCGAGCTGCTCGTCGAACAGGGCCGCAGCGTGGTGCGCCTCAAGGGCGGTGATCCCTACGTCTTCGGGCGCGGCGGAGAGGAGGCCGCGGCGCTTCTCGCCGCCGGCGTGCCCTTCGACGTCATACCCGGTCTGTCCTCCGCCATCACCGGGCCCTCCGCGGCAGGCATCCCAGTCACCATGCGCAACCTGGCGCACTCGTTCACCGTCGTCACCGGCCATGAAGATCCCCGAGCCGATTTCGCCGTCGACTGGGAGGCTCTGGCGGCCACCGGATCCACACTCGTGGTCCTCATGGGCGTCGGCCGGATCGGGGTGATCGCCCGGCGGCTCATGGACGGCGGACTCTCCCCGACCACCCCCGTCGCCGCCGTGCACTGGGCCACGACAACCGACCAGAACGTGCTCCGCACCACGCTCGCGGATGTGGCCGACCAGCCGCTGGCCGCTCCGTCGGTCATCGTGATCGGCGCGATGGCCGGCCTGGACCTCCGCCCCCACCTCGCCACGTCCTTCGCGTGAGGAAGCTGCTCCTCATCGGCATCGGTGTCGGCGACCCCGATCACCTCACGGTGCAGGCGATCGACGCCGTGCACCAGGTCGACGTGTTCTTCGTGATCGACAAGGGACCAGAGAAAGCCGATCTCGCCGCCCTTCGCACCGAGATCTGTCGCCGCCACCGGCCCGACGGCGGGTACCGCACCGTGGAGCTCCACGACCCCGACCGGGACCGCACCCCAGACGACTACCGCTCCGCCGTGCAAACCTGGCACGACCAACGAGCCGCGATCTACGAGCAGGCGATCACCGAAACGCTCGGTGCCGACAAGTGCGGCGCCTTCCTGGTGTGGGGCGACCCCGCCATCTACGACAGCACCCTGCGCATCATCGAACAGATCATCGCTACCGGGCGCGTCGCCCTCGACCTCGAGGTGATCCCCGGCATCAGCAGCATCCAGGTGCTCGCAGCGCGCCATCGCATCGCCTTGAACCGGATCGGCGAAGCCGTGCACATCACCACCGGACGCAACCTGGCCGCCGGTCTGATCCCGGAGCACGGCGACGTGGTCGTCATGCTCGACGGCACCTGCGCCTTCACGACCGTGACCGAACCAGTCGACATCTACTGGGGCGCCTACCTCGGCACACCCCAGGAGCTGTTGATCAGCGGGCCGCTCCACGAGGTCAACGAGGAGATCCAGCGCACCCGAGCCGAAGCTCGTGCAGCCCACGGCTGGATCATGGACATCTACTTACTCCGCCGCTCCCGGACGCTCTGACGCCGGACCTCGACCAGGACCGAGCTCGGATCGACTTCACGATGCGTCTAGAGTCGCGTCCGTACCGCGGGAGTCCGGCGCAACCGGGCTGAGAGGGGAGCTGTTCGGCTTCCGACCGTCAGAACCTGATCCGGATCATGCCGGCGCAGGGAGGAGCAGCGTTGATCGGCCGGTTGCACGTGATCACCGATACCCGTGCGGGTCGCGATCCGTTGGTGGTGGTGGATGCTGCGTTGCGGGCCGGCGCGCCGGTGGTGCAGGTCCGTGGCAAGGAGCTGACCGATCGCGAGCTCTACGAGCTGACGTGCCGGGTCGCGGAGCGCTGCGCCGCGCACGGGGCGAGCTGTGTGGTCGACGATCGCGTGCATGTCGCCCAGGCGGCGGGAGCAGCGGGGGTGCACGTCGGTGACCATGACCTTCCGGTTGCCGCGGTGCGCTCTCTCCTGGGCGCTGGGGCCGTTGTGGGGGCCACGGCACGCGATCCGCTGGCCGCCTGTGCGCATGAGGCGGCAGGCGCCACGTATCTCGGGGTGGGGCCGGCGTACGCGACCGGCACCAAGGCGGGGCTGCCTGTGCCGATCGGCACGGACGGGGTGCGGCGGGTGGCGCGCGCTGTGTCCATACCGGTGATCGCGATTGCCGGTGTGACAGTGGATCGTGTTGGGGAGCTGTTAGCGGCGGGGGCGTACGGGGTGGCGGTGATCGGCGCGCTGAGCGATGCCGAGGATCCCTTCGCTGCCACCGAGGAGTTGCTGCGGGCCATCGACCGGGCGCTCGGTTCGTGAGCGGAGCGGATGTGGCTGTGGTCGGGGGCGGGGTGATCGGTTTGGCGTGCGCGTGGCGTCTGGCCCAGCGGGGCGCGTCGGTGAGGGTCTTCGATCCGGCAGCGGGTGCGGGGGCGTCGCACGCGGCGGCGGGGATGCTGGCGCCTGTCACCGAGGTCCATCATGGCGAGGAGCCGTTGCTGGCGTTGAACCTGGCCTCGGCTCAGCTCTGGCCGGCGTTCGCTGCCGAGCTCGTCGAGGCCGCCGGGATCGACGTCGGCTACCGGACCGGCGGGACGTTGGCGGTCGCTCTCGACGACGACGACCTGCGGTCCCTCGATGAGCTGAGAGGCTTCCAGGAGTCGTTGCGCCTTTCGGTGACACGGTTGACGTCGCGGGAGTGCCGCGCCCGGGAGCCGTCGCTGTCGCCCCGCGTCCGGGGTGGCGTGCTGGCGGCAAACGACCATCAGGTCGACAGCCGTCTGACGGTCCAGGCGCTGCTGGCCGCCGTTGAGCGATCCGGCGTGACGCTGGTGCGCGAGTCGGTGACGGCACTGTCGGTCACCGGTCGCGCTGTCACGGCCGTGCACACCACGAGCGGACCGCACCCGTGTCGCAGCGTCGTCGTTGCTGCCGGCTCGTGGTCCGCCGACATCGACGGCAGCCCGCCCGCTGTGATGCCACCTGTCCGTCCCGTCAAGGGTCAGATCCTGCGGCTGCGGTTCGACCCGGCGGCGGCACCGCTGCAGGGCACGGTCCGGGGGCTGGCGGCCGGCCGGTCTGTCTACCTGGTGCCCCGCTCGCACGGTGAGCTGGTGGTGGGGGCGACGGTCGAGGAGGTGGGCTTCGACACCACCCTGACGGCCGGGGCAGTGCACGATCTTCTGCAGGCCGCGATCGACCTCGTGCCGGAGGTCGCTGAGCTGGAGCTCGTCGAGGCAACGGCCCGGCTGCGGCCGGGGACCCCCGACAACGCCCCGCTCCTCGGACCCACCGGTCTTGACGGGTTGGTGCTGGCCACCGGGCACCACCGCAACGGCGTGCTCCTCGCCCCGATCACCGCCGAGGTGATCGTCTCGGTGGTGACGGCCGGGACCGTCCCGCCTGTCGCCGTCGGCTTCGACCCTGGGAGGTTCCAGCGATGCATCTCAGCGTGAACGGCACCGGCATGGAGGTGGCCGACGGGCTCACCGTCGCCGGGCTCCTCGACCACCTCGGACAAGACAACCGGGGTGTGGCCGTGGCCGTCGGCGAGGAGGTCGTGCCCCGATCGACCTGGGCGGGCGCCGTGTTGCGACCCGGCGACCGGGTCGAGGTGCTGGTGGCGGCGCAGGGTGGCTGACATGGACGATCCGTTCCTCCTCGGCGGCGACTCGTTCTCGTCGCGGCTCATCCTGGGCACCGGCGGCGCGCCGAGCCTCGACGTGCTGGAGCGGGCCATCGTGGCCGCCGACGCCGAGATGGTCACGGTGGCCCTGCGGCGGCTCGACCCCGGGGCTGCGGGGTCGGTCCTCGATGTCCTCGACCGCACCGGGGTCCGGGTGCTCCCGAACACCGCAGGGTGCTTCACTGCCACCGAGGCCGTCCGGACCGCGCAGCTGGCCCGCGATGCCTTCGAGACCGACTGGGTCAAGCTCGAGGTGATCGGCGACGACCGGACGCTGCTGCCCGACACAGCCGAGCTCCTCGTCGCCGCCGAGCGTCTCGTCGACGCCGGGTTCGTGGTGCTCCCCTACACCAGTGACGATCCGGTCACCGCTGTCCGGCTCGCTCAGCTCGGCTGCGCGGCGGTGATGCCGCTGGGCGCGCCGATCGGCAGCGGCCTGGGGATCCGCAACCCGCACAACATCGCCCTGATCCGCGACCAGGTGTCGGTCCCGGTGATCCTCGACGCCGGGATCGGCACCGCGTCGGACGCTGCCCTCGCGATGGAGCTGGGCTGCGACGCAGTGCTGCTCGCCACCGCGGTCACCCGAGCGCACGACCCCGAACAGATGGCGGCCGCCATGCGCCACGCGGTCACCGCGGGGCGACTGGCCCGCACCGCCGGGCGCATCCCGACCCGGTTCTACGCCCAAGCGTCGACGCCCTTCGACGGTCGAGCGGACCTGACGTGAACCTCCCCCGGCTGCTGGTGTTGACCGATCGCCACCAGGCCACCCGGCCTCTGGTGGAGGTGGTGCGGGCCGCCGTCGACGGCGGTGCCCGCGCCGTCGTCCTACGGGAAAAGGGCCTACCCCGAGCCGCACGCGCCCACCTCGCCGACCAGCTCCGACCGATCCTCACCAAGGCCGGCGCCCTCCTTCTGGTGGCATCGGACCCGACGATCCCTGCCGATGGCATCCACCTCGCCGCGGGCGATCAGCTCCCCGCCAACCGGCCCCCGCTCGTGGGCCGGTCATGCCACGACCCCACCGGCCTGCAGACCGCCGCGGAGGAGGGCTGCGACTGGGCCACCTTGTCGCCGATCTTCCCGTCACCCTCCAAGCCCGGCTACGGGCCGGCCCTCGGTACGGCCGCGCTGGCCGGCGCGCCGCTGCCCGTGTACGCGCTGGGCGGCGTCGACGCCGAGGGAGCCGCGGCATGCGTCGCCGCCGGCGCCGCCGGTGTGGCCGTGATGGGTGCAGTCATGCGCGCCACCGACCCTGCCGCAGTCGTGGCGAACCTGCTCCGTGCCCTCGAGGGCGAGACGGGCCGATGACACCGCCCGTCGCGCTCAGCATCGCCGGCAGCGACTCGGGCGCCGGTGCCGGCCTGCAGGCCGACCTCAAGACCTTCGCGGCCCTCGGCGTGTTCGGCACCTGCGCGGTCACCGCCATCACCGCGCAGAACACCAGCGAGGTACGTCACGTCCACACCCTGTCCCCCGGCCTCGTCGTGGCCCAGGTCACCACCGTCCTCGACGACATGCCGGTCGCCTCGGTGAAGACCGGCATGCTCGGCGACGCCGCCATCATCACCGTCATCGCCGACCTGGCCGACGCCGGACGGCTCCCGAACCTCGTCGTGGACCCCGTGATCGTCTCGTCCACCGGCACCCGCCTCCTCGACCGCGACGCCGAGGCCCACTACCTCGATCGCCTCTTCCCCCACGCCCGCGTCATCACCCCCAACCTGGCCGAGGCCGCAGCCCTGCTCGGCACCGCGATCCGCACCCGACATGACCGCCGCGACGCGGCCCGTGCCCTGGGAGCCGCCGGCCCAGAGGTCGTGGTGCTCAAGGGCGGTCACCCGCTCCCAGGCGACAATGGCGACGCGGTCGATGTGGTGTGGGACGGGACGCGCTGCACCGAGCTGCGGGCACCACGCATCGACAGCGTCAACGTGCATGGCACGGGGTGCTCGTTCGCGTCCGCTGTCGCCGCCGGGCTCGCCCGAGGCCTCGCCGTCGACGAGGCGCTGCGCGCCGCCAAGGCCTTCGTCCACCGTGCCATCCGTGGCTCGGCCCGCTGGCGCCTCGGCGCCGGCCACGGACCCCTCGACCACTTCGGCTTCAACCAGGAGGAACCCACATGACCCCCACCCGCACCAAGGTCTACGACTACGGCCCCGGTGGCATCCGCGTCCCGTTCCAACAGGTCGAGCTGACCAACGGCGACCGCGTCCGCCTCTACGACACCAGCGGCCCCGGATCGGACCCCGCCGTCGGGCTGCCGCCGCTGCGCCAGGAGTGGATCGTCGGTCGCGACGATGTCGAACCCTACGACGGTCGCACCGAGTCGCTTCGCGATGACGGGCGGGCCGCCGTCCGCCGGAGCGAGACGACGGGCGGCGACACCTGGCAGGGTGAGCGCCGCCCGTCGCTGCGGGCCCGAACGGGCCGGCTCCCGACCCAGCTCCACTACGCCCGCGCCGGCCAGATCACCCCGGAGATGCACTTCGTCGCCCAGCGCGAGGCGATGGACCCCGAGATCGTGCGAGCCGAGATCGCCCGCGGCCGGGCCATCCTCCCCGCCAACGTGAACCACCCCGAATCAGAGCCGATGATCATCGGCTCGAGGTTCCTGGTCAAGGTCAACGCCAACATCGGCAACTCCGCGGTCACCTCCTCGATCACCGAGGAGGTCGACAAGCTCACCTGGGCCACCCACTGGGGCGCCGACACCGTCATGGACCTCTCCACCGGGCCCGACATCCACACCACCCGCGAGTGGATCATCCGCAACAGCCCCGTCCCCATCGGCACCGTGCCCATCTACCAGGCCCTCGAGAAGGTCGACGGCTCGCCCGAGGACCTCACCTGGGAGCTGTTCCGCGACACCATCATCGAACAAGCCGAACAAGGCGTCGACTACATGACGATCCACGCCGGTGTTCTGCTGCGCTACGTCCCCCTCACCGCGAACCGGCTGACCGGGATCGTGAGCCGGGGGGGCGCGATCCTGGCCGCCTGGTGCCTCGCGCATCACCAGGAGAACTTCCTGTACACCCGCTTCGAGGAGCTCTGCGAGCTGTTCGCCGCCTACGACATCTCGTTCTCCCTCGGCGACGGCCTCCGCCCCGGGTGCATCGCGGATGCCAACGACGAAGCCCAGCTCGCCGAGCTGCGCACCCTGGGCGAGCTCACCGAGATCGCCTGGCACCACGACGTGCAGGTCATGATCGAAGGACCCGGCCACGTCCCGCTGCACAAGGTCAAGGAGAACGTCGACCTGCAGCTCGACTGGTGCCACGAGGCGCCCTTCTACACACTCGGCCCGCTAACCACCGACATCGCCCCCGGCTACGACCACATCACCTCGGCTATCGGCGCGGCCACGATCGGCATGCACGGCACCGCCATGCTCTGCTATGTCACCCCCAAAGAGCACCTGGGGCTGCCCGACCGCGACGACGTCAAGGCCGGCGTCATCGCCTACAAGATCGCCGCGCACGCCGCCGACCTCGCCAAGGGCCACCCCCGCGTCCAGGAACGAGACGACGCCCTCTCGAAGGCCCGCTTCGAGTTCCGGTGGGCCGACCAGTTCGAGCTGTCACTCGACCCCGACACCGCCCGCTCCTACCACGACGAAACCCTCCCAGCCGAGCCCGCCAAGACCGCCCACTTCTGCTCAATGTGCGGCCCCAAGTTCTGCTCCATGCGCATCACCCAAGACATCCGCCGGCTCGCCGAGGCCCAAGGGGTCGGCGAGGTGCAGGCCCTCGAGCTCGGCATGCGGGCCAAGGCCATCGAGTTCACCGCAACCGGCAGCCAGATTTACCACCAAGCCGACCTCGACGACGCCCCGGTGACCTCGACGCCATAGCCGACCATCGGCACCGGTCGGGCCAGCCCGCGGGTGAGGTCGGGCAGGGTGGCGGGTGGGGTGCGGGGGCGGTTCATGCGCATCCCCGACGCTGCTTCCGAGTCCGACTACACCGTGTCTCGAGTGTCAGCCGCATGTGGGGTGGTTACCCCATCGGTGGTGGGCGAGGGGGACTCACCAACCACTCCCGGGGCTTCGCGCCCTGGTTGGGAACTGGGTTCTGGCAGCGTCGCGGATCTCGCTGTCTCCGTCAACGTCGCCGTGGGTTCACCCGACTCGCTCCTGCCCGCTCGCAGAGCTACTCGCCGTCGAGAAGAGTGCTGAGCAGGTCATCGGTTCTTGTGGTGATGCGGTCGCCGTAGTGGACGGTGAGCATGTTCCGGCGAGTGACGCATCCACCCACGGGTCGTCCAGAGCGCCTCGGGCCACTCCACGATCGCCATCACGCTCGGCATCTACAGCCACGTGTCGCCAACACTCCACGACGAGGCAGCCGAGGTGATCGCCGGGCTCGTGCTCCCCTGAGCACTGCCTCAAGCCGAGTCGCTCTACCGTCGATCACACCGTTGGGCCCGTGGTGCCCGGCTGGGGGAATCCCTGGGTGTCGTCCTGCTCCGATCCATGCTTCTGAGGTGCTTGTGAACCCGTTCGATCTGCCGGTCCATCCGATCGTGGTGCACTTTCCGTTGGCGATGCTCACCGCGGCGTGGGTGTGCCTGCTGTGCCGGTACGGGCTACGAGATCGACGCTGGGGCGAACGAGCGAGGACCTTCGAGACCATCGGCGTGGCCACGTTGCCGCTCACGATCATCGCCGGGTTCGTCGACACCCGCGGGTTCGAGTTCCTCACCGACGTTCGCTGGGATCAGCCCCTGGTGTGGCATGCGATCGTGTCGCTCGGCGCTGCGGTGGTGTTCGCGGGTCATTGGTGGTGGCAGCGCACCGACCGGCCGACGTCGACGCGCACGGCGGTCACTGATCTGGGCTGGGCCACCGTTGGTCTGTGGGGTCTGCTTCTCACCGGGGCGATCGCCGGCGAGATGGTGTACGCAGCGTGAAGCGCGTCGCCGCCGTCATTGCCGCGCTGACCGTCGTCGGTGGCATCGTGTGGGCTGGCTCGGCGCAGGCCGCGCTCAGCCAGGTCCGGGTGGGGAACTTCTACTACGAGGACGCCACTGTCGGCGACGGGAAGATCGAGATCCGCCAGGGCGACCAGGTCCGCTTCATCGTCGAGGGCAACGGTCCGGGCACTCCGCACAGCGTGGAGGTCGAGGCACTGGGGATCCACTCCGGGGGGCTCTCCACGGGTGATACCTACACGACCCCGCCGATTCAGCAGACCGGATCGTTCAAGCTGTACTGCGACCTCCACGAGAACCGGGGGCACGTGACCACCCTCGTGGTCCTCGCGGGCGCCACCGCCACCACGGCTGCGCCCACGACGACCGCAGCACCCGCTCCCGCGACCACGGCCAGCGGTTCGAGCACCCCGACGACCGCACCGCCCTCTGCGGTCCCCGGCGACTCGTCTGTAGCTGCGGGGACGGGTGATACCGGCAGCACGGCACCGCCGGGCGCGCCCGGCAGCGCCACCGACAACACCGCCGCCGACAGTGCGACGGGTACCGACCCCGCGGACACGACTGACACCACGTTGGCCTCGGGTCTGGGCCAAGCCTCCGACGAGGACCTCGACGCGCTCCCCGTCGACCCTGACTCGCTTGAAGCCGTCTTGGGTCGCCCGCCGGCCACTCGTGGGCCATGGACCCGATCCGTGCGCATGGCCCTCCTCGGCATGATCCCGCTCCTGGGCGCGGCCGCGATCGCGCTGGCACGATTTGCACGAGCGCCCGACCTCGCTCCCTCGGTCGACCCGGCCTCACCTCACAATCCGATCCTCGATGCCCGCGCCCACAGCTCCGGGGCGGGCCGCACGCGACCGCTCCGGGTGGACCCCGACGCGATCGACACCGCATGAGCCACGCTCGACGCAATCGCTCGGGCGGCGCCCATGTCGCCGGCGCCGTCCCTGGCGTACCATCTGCGCCAGGGCGTTCGGGTGTCGAGCGTTTCGCCACGTACGGGCACGTGTCGTGCCGACAGGAGAGCTCAATGTCCAGTCGCGGTCGACTCCGTGCCCTGCTTGCCATTGTCATTGCGACGGCCGCCCTCATGCCGGCGGCCACATCCGTGGCTGCACCGACGCCAGCGCGAGCTCCGGGCCACTACATCGTGGTGCTCCGAGACAGCGTCACCGATCCTGGGGCGGTGGCGGACGAGCACCGAGCCCGGTATGGCACAGACGTGTCCTTCGTCTACGGGTCCGCGTTGAAGGGCTACGCAGCGACGATCCCGGACGCCAACCTCGCTCGGGTGCGCGCTGACCGTCGCGTCCAGTTCGTCGGCGTGGACGGAGAGGTGGCGGCATCGGCCCAATCGATTCCAACGGGCGTCGACCGGATCCAGGCAGACACCAGCTCGCAGCTCGCCGGCAACGGGAGCGGCGCAGTGTCTGGCGTTGCGGTCGCCGTCATCGACACCGGCTCTGGGCCCCACGCCGACCTGAACGTGGTGGGCGGCAAGAACTGCTCCACGGGCCGCAGCTACAACGACGGCAACGGCCACGGGACCCACGTGGCAGGCACGATCGGCGCCAAAGACGACAGCGCCGGCGTGGTCGGCGTCGCCCCGGGGGTACCCATCTACTCGGTGCGGGTCCTCAACAACGCTGGCTCCGGATCGTGGTCATCCGTGGCCTGCGGTATCGACTGGGTCACCGCCAACGCATCCCGCTTGGGGATCAAGGTGGCCAGCATGAGCCTCGGCGGCGCCGGGGCCGACGACGGCAACTGCGGTAACACGAACAACGACGCCCTCCACAAGGCCATCTGTGGATCGGTTGCGGCCGGGGTCACCTACGTCGTGGCCGCCGGCAACGACAACGCCGACCTCAAGGGCTTCACGCCAGCCGCCTACGACCAGGTCCTCACCGTCACCGCCGAAGCCGACTTCAACGGCCAACCCGGCGGCGGCGCGGCGGCGACCTGCCGCGCCGACGTCGACGAGACGGCTGCCGACTTCTCGAACTACGCCACGCTCACCGCGGACCAGGGCCACACCATCGCGGCGCCGGGGGTGTGCATCCTGTCGACCTGGAAGGGCGGCGGGTACAACACGATCTCCGGCACCAGCATGGCCACCCCCCACGTGAGTGGCGTCGCCGCCCTCTGCATCGTCAGAGGTGCCTGCACGGGATCCCCGTCAAGTGTGATCAGCAAGCTGCGCGCCGATGCCGCTGCCCAACCTGGCAGCTACGGCTTCACGGGCGATCCGAACAGCGCGAGCGGCGGCCGGTACTACGGCTTCCTCACCTACGCCGGCGGCTACTGACCCAGGCCCCACTCCCCGACTTGCTCGGCAGCCTCCGCGATGGTCAGCGCTTCGCCCAGTGGCTGGCGCAGTAGAGGTTTCGACTCGCGGCGGTGCCGTTGGTGACGCCGTTGTAGAGGTAGCTGGCTCGGAGGGTGAGGGCGGTGTAGGCGGCGCCGTCTTCGATCTCCTGTGCGACCTGGGCCCGCTCGGCGGCGGATCCGGCCTGGGCGAGGCGCTCGGCGTTGCGCCAGGCCCCTTCCCGCCAGCTCACGAGGAGCTGGACCATGGCGGAGTTGTCGAGGGAGGTGCCCGGCAGGTCGCCGTCGTCGATGGTGGGGTCGAGGTACTTGGCCGCCTCGGTGAGCAGGTACTTGTTGACCGCGTTGAGGAAGTCGTTCACGCGGTCGTGGTCGGGCTTGCGGCTGGTGCCGTCGGGCCTGGTGAGACCGATGGCGTACAGGACGAGCGGCAGGTCCCGGTTGACGTGGGCGTTCATGCCGAGCAGCACGTTGCCCATCCCGGTGACCTCTCGGCGGTCGGCCGCTCCGAACGCGATCCGCCAGGCGGGCGGCACGTACCCGACGGTCCCTGCCTTCCAGGCGTCGTAGGCCCGGAAGTAGAAGTCGGCGAAGACGGCGTCCTGGTGGTTCACGAAGGCGTTGTCCTGGAAGAACGCCGGGTCCTCCACGGCCTTGCGGTACTCCTCGGTGGTGACGAGGTACGTGAACGCGAACATCGAGCTGTGGTCGCAGCCCAGCGAGTTGTACCGGCGGGTCATCTTCCGGATCGACGCGCCTGCCACACGGTCCGCGAGTGGCGCAAAGTGCTGGGAGGCGCACACGGGCGTCTGATGAGCCGACCAGGAGCGCCGCCATGGCAGGGATGACCGTTAGGAGCTTTGACTCGCCGGATGAGAGCCGTACGCCCGACAAGACGACCGTGGACGTGGTCGATTTGGGCGGCGTGAAGGCAGGGCGAATTACCTTCCAACCGGGATGGAAGTGGTCGGAGTGCATAAAGCCGGTCGCAGGCACGGACAGCTGTCAAGCGCATCACGTCGGCGTGGTCGTGTCGGGCACGATGCACATCGTCCACGATGACGGGACAGAGGGTGATGCGGGGCCGGGCGATGCGTACATCATCGAGCCGGGCCACGACGCTTGGGTGGTCGGCGATGAGCCATTGGTCGGGTACGAGTTCAACAGTTCCACCGCGCAGACCTACGCCAAGCCGTCATAGACAGGGGCATTCCTGCCGGTTTGTGGGCTCTCCGCGATTGAGCGTGGTGGGGGCCCCGCCGGGGTGACCTGCTGATGGTCCACCGTTGAGGCCCGTGGCCTCACAAGTCTTGCGGCTTCTGACGGACGCAACACTTGGAGGCCACGGGTTGGAGATCGACGGTAGTGCGAGCGCGGCCGCGCTCCTTGGACTGGATGGGTTCGTGGTGCTCGCCGCGGCGGTCATCGGCGGCGAGCTGCACCAGCTCATCGAGACGACCGTGTCCTTGGTGGGCTGCTCTGCGTGCGGGACGGTCGCATCGCCTCATGACCGCCGGGAGGTCAGGGTGCGGGATCTGCCCTCGGGTGGCCGGCCGGTGGTGCTGGTGTGGTCGAAGCGGGTGTGGCGCTGCGAGGATCCGGACTGCTCGACGCGGACCTGGACCGAACAGCATCCCGAGATCCGGGCGTCGCTGAGCGAACGGGCGCGTCGCGACGCGTGTCGACGTGTCGGCCGTGACGGGCACTCCGTGGCCCAGGTCGCCCGGGACCTCGGGGTGGGTTGGTCCACGGTCATGACCGCGGTCCGCGACTACGGCCGGCCGCTCGTCGATGACCCCGAGCGCATCGGCACGGTCGACGCGCTGGGCATGGACGAGACGTCGTTCCTGGCCGGCAACCAGTTCCACCACACCCTCTACGTGACCGGGTTCGTTGACCTGTCCCGACATCGCCTCGTTGACATCGTCCCTGGTCGCAGCGCCACCAGCGTGAGCGACTGGCTCGATGATCAGCCCGCCGAGTGGCTCCAGGACGTGACCGCGGTGGCGCTGGACCCGCATCGTGGCTACGCCAACGGACTCCTCGCCCGCCTCGGTCATGCGACTGTGGTCATCGACCACTTCCACGCTGTCGCCCTCGCCAACGCGGCGATCGACGACGTCCGCCGGCGCGTGCAGAACGACACCCTCGGCCACCGGGGCCGCAAGGGCGACCCGCTCTACCGGATCCGGCGGCTGTTGCTGCGCGCCGCAGGTGACCTCGACGAGCGGGCATGGGCTCGCCTGACCGCCGGCCTCGACGCGGGGGACCGCTACGGCGAAGTCGGGGCCGCGCTGTTAGCCAAGGAACTCCTCCGCGAGAGCTACGCCGCGGTCGATCCCGCGCATGCTCGTCGTCGGCTCACAGCGTTCTACCAGTGGTGCGCCCAGGCCGAGGTGGCTGAGCTGACCCGCCTCGCGAAGACCGTCGCCGGCTGGCAAGACGAGATCCTTGCCTACCACCACACCGGACTGTCGAACGGCCCCACCGAAGCGATGAACCTGCTCGTCAAGAAGATCAAGCGCGTCGGCCACGGATTCCGCAACTTCGACAACTACCGCCTCCGGCTCCTGCTCCACTGCGGCGTGACGTGGCAGGATCAACCCACCGCACGACTTCGAGCCCGACCACGCTCAGTCGCGTAGAGCCGGTTTGTGTCGTGCCCCGGATCGCCGGGACCGTGTCGTTCGCGAACCACGGATGATTGGCGCGACCCGGGGATTCGGGTTAGGTCCTGCTGCCGCGCGATTTTGATGAGGAGTTCGACCTGTGGCTGGTAGGTGGTAGGTCGCCCTCCAGCGCGGCGTGCAGGATCGCGTGTGCCGCCCATCGCATGAGCTGGAGGGCGTCGGTCGACTGGAGTCCGGCCACGTCCGTGAGCCAGACGAGGACCTCGATCCCGCTGACGCTGCGGATGGCCAGCGCGAGTCGCCGCCGGGTGTCGTCGTCGATGCGCTCCTCGAGCGGCGCCAACGCTTCCTCGATCCAGCCGATGGCTCGTCCTTGGCGCAGGGGCAGCTCCGAGCGTCGTGGTGGAGCTTCGAGCGAGAGGCGGAGCATGGTGCGTTGCTGGGACTCGGTCTCGGAGATGAGGCGAGTGAAGGCCTCCACGACGAGGTCGACGCGTGCTGCCGGGTCATCAGCGGGGGCGTCGGGGGGCAGCATCGACGATTGGATCGTCTCAGGGTGGGCGGCGGCGAGGAGCGCGTGTTGGTTCGGGAAGTACCGATAGGCGGTGGCCCGCGAGACCGATGCCGCCTCGGCGGCCTCCTCCACCGTGGGAGCGAGGCCACGGGCGACTTGCTCGCGGGCGGCGGCGACCAGCGCGGAGCGGGTCCGCTGCTTCTGATGAGTCCGACCCGCTTCTTCGTACGCCGTTGACATGCGGTCCATGATACCCTACTCTCACCATGAGATATGGATCTCATGAACGAGGAGAGCGACATGACGGGGACACCGATCGTGCTGGCCAACGGCGAAGGAGACCGACGCTGGTTCCTCGGGGGCGGCACCCACACCTGGAAGCTCAGAGCCACCGACACCGACGGCGCCATGTTCGCCTTCGAGGACGCGCTCACCCTGGGCAAGATGACGCCCCTCCACACACACCCGGACACCGACGAGACCATCTTCGTCCTCGAAGGCGACATCCTCGCCAACATCGACGGCGTCGAACACGCGGTCAGCGCCGGCGGCATGACCTACACGCCGCGCGGCGTGCCACATGCCTTCACCGTCCGCTCCGCCACCGCCCGACTGCTCTCGCTGCAGACTCCCGGAACCGCTGATGCCTTCTACTGGGAAGCCAGCGAACCCGCGATCAGTGACGGCCCCGGACCCGTCGACTTCGATCGCGTCGGTCAGGTCGCCCAGAGCACCCGCGCCACCCAGATCCTCGGCCCGCCACCGTTCCCGATGAACCAACCCGCCATCGCGCAGTAGCCGGTCCAAGGTTCGCGTCGGCCTGCTGTCCCACAACGCCGGGTCGCGGCGCTGGTGGTCGGCGGACACTGGCAGGTAGATCCGACCGCGCCCGTCGACGGTCAGCGCCCGGCCGTCTGCGTGCTGGGCTCGAAGCACAAGGGTGTCGCCGCGCACGACACCCGACACACCCCGTGATCGGTTGCCCGCAGCGCCGAGGACGCGGCGGACGGCAGGAGGGAGCAGGAGACGCCCGGACGGTTCGGGTTCGGCGGCCGACCATCGCCACGACGAAGCAACGACCGGTGGGCCGGTGAGGTCGGGAAGCGTGGCGGGTGGGGTGCGGGGGCGATTCATGCGCATCCCCGACGATTCCGTTCCCGGACGGTCACCCGCATGTGGGGTGATTACCCCAGATCTGGTGGGCGAGGGGGGACATACCCACTACTCAGTGGGAAATCGCCCACCCGACGTCGCGCCGGGTCTGGGAGGTTTCCGAGGCCCTCATGGTGGCCCACCAACGGCCTGGATGCAACGGGTTCGCCTGACGGGTGATCCCTCAGATGTG